>NZ_CP009122.1:1672213-1974156 GCF_000803645.1 Sphingopyxis fribergensis
GGGCGGGCGCCGAGCGGCTCACTTTTGTCGGCGACGCCATTTTCCAGGTCTCGTTCGAACAGCCGGGCTGGTATAACGGCTTTGAACACGACCCCGAGGAAGCAGCCCGCGTGCGCGTGAAGCTGATGCGCGATTTCGCGGCGAAGCGCGAAGCGTTCGTCGCGACGCATCTTCCTTTCCCGTCCATCTTCCATGTCGCGGTCGACGGCGATGCCTTTCGCTGCGTCCCGGCAGTATGGGATTACTGACCTCAGATCGGCTTGATCGACCACCTTTGGGCGGGGCGAGCGCGATTGCGCGCTTTCCCCGCCGGACATACGGCGGCGACCATCGAGAGATTGGTCGCCGCCGTTTTGGCATGATCCGTGGTGGCAATCGGGCTACCGCTCCGGCGCGCTCGGCGTTAGGCTGTTGGTCAGCGATACCGGAACCGCTCGCCGGTCAGCTCTTGGGAGACACGCCAGAGCCGCTCCGCAACATCTTCGTCCTTCGCATTTTTAGGCCAGGCAGAAAGGCCCGGCGGGCCTTTCTGACGCAGGAAGCCGGTCGGCGCGAAATAGTCGAGCGCCTTTGCCTCCGGCGAAGCCGCTGCCATCAGGCCCGAGAGGGCGCCGGCCGCCGCATCATGCGAGGCAAGGCGTTGCAGCACGGCGATCAGCACCGCTTGCATTCCCTTTGGTCGCCCTACGCCATTGGCGATGAGGTCGGTCCGGGCGTGACCGGGATGCGCCGCAAGCGCGGCGATATTCCAGCCATGACAGTGGCTGAGACGCTGCAGTTCTTGCGCAAACAACAGGTTTGCCAGCTTGGACTGAGCGTAAGCCCGGTTTGGGTTATAGTTGTGCATCGACTGAAGATCCTCAAAATCGATCTTGCCGAAGGAGGCGATTCCGGAGGAGATCGACACCACCCTTGGATTTGGCGCCGCGCGAAGCAGTGGCAGCAAATTGCCGGTCAGCGCGAAATGGCCAAGGTGATTGGTGCCGAACTGAAGCTCGAAGCCATCTTCCGTCTCGCGCCGCGTCGGCGGCGCCATCACCCCGGCATTATTGATCAATATATCGACCGGCAGCCCCTCGATCCGGACAGCCTCGCCGAATTGTCTGATCGACGCCAGCGATGCGAGATCGACGCTTCGGTAGTCAAGCCGGGCGTCCGGCACCGCTGCCGCGATGCGACCGACCGCATCGGCTCCTTTGGTCGCATCGCGCCCGGTCAGGATGACCAAGGCCCCAGCGGCAGCCAGCGACTTTGCCATTTCAAAACCCAACCCTCCTGTTGCGCCGGTGATGAGCGCTCTTTTCCCCGATAGTTCGGGGATATTGGTCGCTATCGGGCTGCGACCTTCGAGCTGGGGGGTGGCAGGGGTCTTGTCATTCATGCGGCGTTCTCCTGAGGGCGGGCGGGGTGGCCGGGGATCGTCTCGGCGGCGGAGCCGCGTTTATCCTGCGGGCGCCGCGCCCATAGGTCTGAAATATGTCGGTTCGGCTATACTGTCCTAATGATGCCAAGGTTCGCGCGGGGAAAATGATCGTTGCCACTGCGTTTTCGGACAGACCTGGAGCGTTTTCGACCCTTGCGAACATTTGAGCCAGAAAAGGAGGAGCCGGACAGGTCGGATGCTCGTCTGCCAATTCGTTGGCCGCAAGGTGAAATCGGAAAAACCCCTGCGTTCACCATCCCTGTTATGTCCGATTAACACGGCTCCCCAAGTCACCCATGATCATGGCGTGGGTGACCGGAACGCCCCGCTCTCCTGGGCGATCGCCGTACAGCGCCGATCGCGCCTGCCTGGCGTCACCGGCCGCCGGCGGCTTTAGGGCAGGGTGCAAAGAGACGGATAGAACCGAAAAGTGCGGCGTGCATTATACCAATCTTCGGGCGGCGGGAGGGCATGGTACATCGGTTTGACCCGCTCTCGGGACTGCGGCCCACCCCGGCATTGCGCTAGCCTGATGCAACGGCCACGGGCTGCGCTCCATCATCGGTCGGCCAGCATGGCGAGGCTTTTCATTTACCAAGCCGAATGAAGGATACGCGAATGCCCGCTCGCATGAATATTTTCGAAGCCGCCCCCACGCCGATTGCGAACTGCTCAAGGCGCGCTTCAATGACAAGGAAATCGCGCATCTGACGGTTGCGGTCGCCGCGATCAACTTCAAGGTGCAGATCAGTCTGCGCGTGGTGCATCCGCTCGAAGTGGGCGCCGCCTGGGCCTGAATCCCCCCTTCGGCACCGGCGCTGCTGACCCGGTTGCCTTGGTGTCGACCGGCCGCTGGAGCGCTTCTTCATCCCAAGCGTTCCAGCGGCCCCCTTCACAGGAACCATGGCCGATGAGGCTTCATCATTGCCGCCGGGCCTTCAGTTTTGCGGCCCATATCATACTCGTCGAGGCGAGAGCGTCCATCGACAGCGTGAGCGTCCAGCGTGACCGATAGAGATCCCGAAATTGGCGGCGATATCGGACATCGCGGCATGCCGTCTTCGCGGATGGAGGCGTTAACCGACGGAGTGGTTGCGATCGTGATCACGGTGATGGTGATCGAATTGCGCGTTCCGACCGGCGACGGATGGGCCGGCGTTGCAGCGAGCATGCCGCTGCTCCTCGTCTATGCGCTCAGTTTCGTGAACGTCGGGCTTTTCTGGAACAACCACCATCACCTGCTGCAAGCCACCGGGCGCATCGATGGGCGGGTGCTATGGGCCAATCTCTTCCATCTCTTTTGGCTCAGCCTTATTCCCTATACGATCCGCTGGCTCGACGAGAGCGACTTTGCCGCGCTCGCGGTGGCGGGATATGGCCTTGTCCTCGGCATGGCGTCGATAGGCTATGAGCTTCTCGTGCGCGCGATCATCGCCTCGCATCCCGCCAACGCGGCGATCGCGCGCGCGGTCGGCCGCGATATCAAGGGCCGTGTCAGCGTGGCATCCTACGCGCTCGCGGCCGGTCTCGCCCTTGTACATCCTGGCCTCGCCCTGGCGATCTATCTGGCCGTCATTCTTTTGTGGTTCATCCCCGACCGCCGGATGGAACGGATATTGAGCGACTGACGACTTGGTCGCCGCCAATTGGTACAGTCGTATCGGTCGATCTTGCGTCTGCCGCGCGCTTCACGCGCTGCTATTTTCAGCACTAATTTTGGCGCAGATATTGGACCCGTCGATGAGCTTTCCCTGGGCGAAACCCTATGAACCCACGCATCCGCTCATGCAGTGGCTCGACCAGAAGCTGCCGCTTCCACGCTTCGTCTATAACGCGACCGGCGGCGGATATCCGGTGCCGCGGAACCTGAATTTCTTTTGGAATTTCGGCGTACTGAACGGAATGGCGCTGGTGATTCAGATCGTCACCGGGCTGGTTCTGGCGATGCATTATGCCGCGAACAGCGGCATCGCGTTCAACTCGGTCGAGCATATCATGCGCGACGTCAACGCGGGTTGGCTGATCCGCTATGTCCATATGAACGGGGCGTCGCTGTTCTTCACATCGGTCTATATCCACATGTTCCGCGGACTTTATTACGGGTCGTACAAGGCGCCGCGCGAAATGGCGTGGCTGATGGGACTGGTCATCCTGCTCTTGCTGATGGCAACGGCCTTCATGGGCTATGTGCTGCCATGGGGCCAGATGAGCTTTTGGGGTGCCAAGGTCATCACCGGGCTGTTCAGCGCCATTCCGCTTGTCGGTGAGCCGATCCGGACCTGGCTGCTCGGCGGTTATGCGCCCGACAATGCCACGTTGAACCGCTTCTTCGCGCTGCACTATCTGCTGCCTTTCGTGATCGCGGCGGTGGTCGTGCTGCATATCTGGGCGATCCATATCCCAGGATCGAACAACCCGATCGGGGTCGATGTGAAAGGGCCGCAGGACACGGTGCCCTTCCACCCCTTCTACACCGCGAAGGACGGCTTCAGCGTCGCAGTGGTGCTCACCCTGTTTGCCGCGCTCGTTCTCTTCTTTCCAAACGCGCTCGGTCATCCCGATAATTATGTTCCGGCGAACCCGCTTTCGACCCCCGCGCATATCGTGCCCGAATGGTATTTCTGGCCCTTCTACGCGATCCTGCGTGCCTTCACTGTCGACTTCATCCTCCCGGCGAAGCTGCTCGGCGTGCTCGCAATGTTCACCTCGATCTTTCTGCTGTTCTTCCTGCCGTGGCTCGACACTTCGCCGGTGCGTTCCGGCACCTATCGCCCTCTGTTCCGGAAATTTTTCTGGTTCGGACTAGTGCCCTGCGTTTTCGTGCTCGGCTATTGCGGCGGGGCGCCGGCAGAGCAGCCCTATATCGTGATCTCGCAGATCGCCGCCATCTACTATTTCGCGCATTTCCTGATCATACTGCCGATTATCGCCAGAATCGAAAAGCCGCTGCCGCTGCCGACTTCGATCACCGCATCGGTGCTCTGCGTTCCGGACGCCAGCCCCGACGCGGTCGATGCGCAGCGCCGGAAATGACGGACGGCCGTATGGATGGCGACCGCTTCTACCGCGTTGGCGCGGTGTGAAAACCCGGCGCGACCCGCGCTCGAATGCCGCTCGCCGAATTCGGGAGCGGCGGGAGCGAAAGCCGCGGCCATTTGACCATTAGAACATCAAGAAAGACAAAAGAATGAAGCCTTATCTTCTCCCCATATCCTTCGCCCTGGTCGCAAGCCTTGCGGCCGCCAATCCGGCAGCTGCGCAGACCTTCGAAGGTCCCTATGTCGGCGCTCAGGCGGGCTGGAACCAGAACAAGCTTGGGACGGTCGAATCCGACATCGGCACTGCGCAGGTCGATCGATCACGCGACGCCGCGACGGCAGGCATATTCGCCGGCTACAATATCCAGCCCGCGAACGGCATTGTCGTTTCGGCGGAAGGCGCCGTCAATTTCGGTTTCGATGACGGCGTTACCCGGTCCCAGAAGGACGCGATGGGCAGCATCAATCCGGAATATGGTTTCGACCTTGGTGTTCGCGCGGGCTATCTCGTGACCCCCAATACGCTCGTCTACGCGCGCGGTGGATACGAAAATATCCGCGCATCGGTGCGCGTCCTTGACCTTGAAGGACCGCGCAGCGGCAAGGATAATTTCGACGGCTGGACGATCGGCGGCGGTGTCGAACGGGCAGTCACCGACCGCATCTCGGGACGCATCGAATATCGTTACAGCGATCTCGGCGGTAGCGGCACGAAGTTCGAGCGCCATCAGGTGCTCGCCGGCGTTGCCTATCACTTCTGACCATATCCTGCGCCTCGTGCGCAGGCGGGCAGCGCCCCCGACGCCGGCTGTGCCGGCGTCGGGGGCTTCTTGCGCCATCAAATGTGGAGTGATATAGTCCATGTTATGGCTCATCTTACCGCCAGCGTCGAATATGGCATCCATGGCCTGCTCGCGCTTATTGACGCGGATCATCAGCCGCGCAGCGCGCGGGATATCGCATCGTTCGAAGGCATCTCGCCGACATTCGTGTCCAAAATCTTCGCAAAACTCGAAAAGGCGGGCATCGTCCGCGCAGCCGGTGGCGTGAAGGGTGGTTATCTCCTCGCTCGCCGGCCAGAGGCGATTAGCGTTCTGGCGCTGGTCGATGCGATTGAAGGCCGCAAGCCGCTTTTTGAATGTCAGGAAATTCGCGGCCGCTGCGCGCTGTTTGACGGCAAGCCACCGGACTGGGCCAGTCGCGGCGTCTGTTCGATCCACGCCGTGATGCTCAAGGCCGAAAAAGCGATGCGCGACGCGCTCGCGAGTGAAACGCTCGCGGATATTTCGAACCGGCTCCAAGCGAAGGCGCCGCCCGAATTCGGCAGCGAAGCCAAAGCCTGGTTCGATCAACGACTAGCGGCGCGGCGAAAGGGTCTCCTCGCTCAACCGAAAGCACTCGCGCGATGATCAATATGCTTGTCGAAGAGAAACCGCCGCTCGTTCTTGTGGTTGACGACGACGAAGAGGTCCGCACCGCGATTTGCGAACTGATGCTGTCGGTCGGAATCGAAGCCGCCTGTTACGGTTCGACGCGAGAACTGATGGACTCGCAACTTCTCGATCGTGCCGGGTGCCTGGTCCTGGACGTGCGCATGCCCGGTTCGAGTGGCCTTGACCTTCAACAGTATCTCGCCAGCGCGGGGATAGCGAAGCCGATCGTTTTCCTCACCGGCCATGGCGATATCCCCATGACGGTCCAGGCGATGAAGGCGGGCGCGGTCGACTTTCTGACCAAGCCAGTGCGCGATCAGACCTTGCTCGACGCCGTGACCGCAGGCATCGAACGTGACATTGCCGAGCGCGCGAGCGCCAGCGTCGTTCAGCAGCAAGTCGAGCGCTTTGCAACGCTGACCCCGCGCGAAAGCCAGGTCATGCGCGAAGTGGCGATGGGACGACTCAATAAGCAAATCGCCTACGACCTGGGTATCAGCGAGATCACCGTGAAGTTGCATCGGTCCAACGTGATGAAGAAAATGCAGGTCGCGTCGGTAGGTGAACTTATCCGCGCATGGGAAAAACTTCCCTTGGAGTTACGGGAAATCGCCGCAGCCTAATCTTTGGTATGGTTATAATGGAGGACAAGCCGCGCGAGAATATGTCATCGGTCCGCAAGGCCGCATGAAAGAGGACGAGTGGCGTGCCCCAAGAACCCGTTATCGCGATCGTGGACGATGATGCGGCAATTCGTGAAGCTCTGTCCGATCTATTGACGGTGTCGGGTCTCGACTGCGTCGCCTATGATGGTGCCTTGGCCTTTCTTTCCGACCTGCCACATCGGCGTTTCGCCTGTTTGGTCACCGACATCCGCATGCCGGGAATGAACGGGCTCGAATTGATCGAGCGGCTGCATTCCGCAGGCTCGACCCTACCCGTCGTCGTATTGACGTCGGTTCGCGACGCGAGGATGCGCGACCGCGCGCTCGCGCTCGGCACCTTCGATTGGCTGATGAAGCCGGTTACCGATCATCGCTTGCTCCGAGTGCTTGGATCCGCGATCGGTACGGACGACGCCCCATGACAGTGGGTTGCTTTAACGGATGGCTCCCTTTTTTCGCGGGCAATGTCCTGACGCCGATACCGCCGCCGTGATCGGGCGCCACAGCCTCGCTACCGGAACACGGAGCAAATTGGTTCAGGCGGTTTCGGACCGCCGTGCCATTGTCGTGCTAATCTCCGCGTGCGGGGGCTTTCTTGCCGCTTTGCTAGGCGAACCTATCGGTCTGTTCGCGCCATTCAGCGCACTCCTGATATTCGTGCGCCGCCGCAGGCGATCCGTTCTTTTGGCGGCTCTGGCGTTATTGCTGGTCTTGGCCATGATCGCACTGCTGCTCGCCGGTGCGCCCGCCTCCGAATCTCGGCTGTCTTGGATTGGACTGTTTTTCACCGCGCTGTGCATCGGCGCTATCCTTGGCGGCACTGAGCCAGCCCGGATCGAGCCGATCGCAGACCCCGCTCAGAACGGCCGGCTGCCGAAAGATATGCATCCGGACGATGCTCCGGCGGTGGAGCAGGCAAGGGCGCGTGCTTTCTGGAGCGGTGTACCCCAGATCGTGAGCTACCGGGCGCGCACAGCGGAAGGCGAATGGCGCAGAGCCGCATTTATTGCGGAACCGTCGAACGCCGGCAACATTCGTCCCGATCCCATGGTCCACGATCCGCACGAGCCCTGGACGATGGCGGAATCCTTCGGAAAAACAATTGATGCGGTTCACGCCGCCAGAATTCTCGAGAGCTTTTATGGTGCGGCGTTCGCCTTCGATGCGGGCGGACAATTCACTTATGCAACGCCGGTTGCACAGACGTCGATTTCGATGACGCTGGATGATCTCAACATGCCCTTGGGAGGAGGGGCCTTTGTCGAGGGCGGCGATTTCGGATGGAAACGCGGCGTACATCCGGACGACTATCCTGGCGCCGCGAGCGAGCTTCGGCGATGCCTGCGATCCGGCGATCCGTACAATTATGAATATCGCGTATTGCGGACGACAGGCGAATATATCTGGCATCGCTTTGCCATTCGGCCGACACACGACGCCGAGGGAGCGATTACCGGTTGGTTCGGCACCGGCTTCGATATCGACCTGTTCCGCAAGACCGAGGATGCGCTGCGCGAAAGCGAGCGGTCATTACGCGAATTGATCGAGACCGCGCCCGCGCTCATCTGGAGCATGACGCCCGAGGGTGAGCCGGTATATTTCAGCCGTCAGCTTCGCGAATTCTTTGGCTTCGACGTGATGGACAGGGACGTCGCCGGGACGTCACGGCTCCAGAGCGTGCTCCGCACGGTCATCCACCCCGACGATATCGAGAAGGTGAACCAGCGTTTCGCCCATTCGCTGCGGACCGGCGCCCCCTATAGCCTCACGCATCGCCAGCGGCGCTTCGACGGAGTTTACCGCTGGGTCGAAACGCGTATTGCGGCGATGCGCGGTGCAGACGGAGCCATTGTCCAATGGAACGGCGTCTGCCTCGATATCGAAGATCAGGTCCGCGCGCAGGAAGAACTGCTCCGTACCCAGGAAAAGCTGTCGCGCGCAGCGCAGGCCGCGAGCCTGGCCGAACTGTCCGCTTCGATCGCGCATGAGGTCAACCAACCGCTGGCGGCTATCATGACCAACGCGCAGGCCTGCGCGCGCTGGCTAGTTGCGGATCCGCCGAATGTCGCGCGGGCGCAGATGATCGTCGATCGGATCACACAGAGTGCGCAGTCGGCGGCCGACATCGTAAGCCATATCCGATCGCTGTTCAGCCAATCTTCCGAGCCACGGATAGGCATCGCGATCGACGCTTTAGTGGCGGAGGTTTGCGGAGTCATAGCTGAACAGGCGGCCCGGTGTAACGTTCAGCTTGATGTACAGGTGCCGCCCGGCCTGCCGTGCGTGGCGATCGACCCTATCCAGATCCAACAGGTTCTGGTGAATCTTCTGCGCAACGGAATAGAAGCGATGGACGGAATGCTCGCCGACAAGCGTCTCCTCGTAACCGCGCGCACCGACGGCGATGAAATGTTGCGCGTTGAAGTCACCGACAGCGGCGTCGGCGTCCTCGATCCAGATCGCATGTTTGAAGCGTTTTTCACGACCAAGCCGCAAGGCATGGGCATGGGGCTCGCCATCTGCCGGTCGATCATCGAATCGCATGGCGGGAGGCTTTGGGCGGAGGCGGCGCAACCGACCGGTGCCCGGCTTGCTTTCACCTTGCCGGTCGGTTCGCTCAATGCTTGAGGGCGCGGCAGGGGATAGTAACCCTGCCACCCAGGCTGCTGGCCGACGGGTCAGATGCGCGCCGGAACGTCGGCGGCCAGTCTGACCGACAGGGCTGCGCAACGAATGGCGGGAGCCAGCGTACAGCCCGATGCGGCAAACTCTAGCCACTCATCGGCAGCGGCCAGCCGGCCGGTTACGATCAGCGCACAGATCGCTTGCTGATCGCATGACGGATCGCCCGCGAGGCCCGCGACAAGCGGGCGTCCCGCAGCATGTTCAACCAGCACCATCAAGCTGTCGAAACTGGCGGCCATCATCAAAAGGCCAAGCGGAGCGAAAAGGCGATGGAGCGGCGGGGCAGCTGGCAATGCCAGCCGCCGCGCACCGCACCAACGAAGGGTCGCCTGGACAATCAGCTCGACCGAAAGTTCGGATTGGCCGTCTCGTGCGATCCGGCGGGACGTCACTCGGCGGTCCAGCCGCCGTCGATGGACAGGTTGGCGCCAGTGACCTGCGCCGCTGCGTCCGAGCAGAGGAAAAGCGCCATCGCTGCGACATCGTCGGGCTGGACGAAGGCCTTGGTTGGCTGGGCCGCCAGGAGGACATTGTTCACCACTTCGTCGCGCGTCATCGCGCGCGCTTTCATCGTATCGGGTATCTGCTTTTCCACGAGCGGCGTCCACACATAGCCCGGACTGATGCAGTTTGCGGTGATGCCAGATGTCGCGAGTTCGAGCGCGACGGTCTTGGTGAGGCCGGCCAGCCCGTGCTTGGCGGCGACATAGGCGCTCTTGAACGGCGATGCGGTCATCGAATGCGCGGACGCGGTCGAGATGATCCGGCCCCATTTGCGCCGTTTCATGCCGGGTGCGACGGCGCGGATTGCATGAAATGCGGACGACAGGTTGATCGCGATGATCTGATCCCATTTCTCCACCGGGAATTCCTCGATGGGGGAGACGAACTGGACGCCGGCATTGTTGATGAGGATATCCACCCCGTCGAAGCTAGCTTCCGCTTCCGCGATCATCGCCGCAATCTCTTCGGGCCGTGTCATGTCGGCTTCGAGATACAGGACCGTTACGCCATGCTTCGCCGCAAGCGAGGCCCGCTCGGCTTCGATCGCGTCGGCGTCGCCGAGGCCGTTCAATATGATGTTGGCGCCTGCCGCAGCGAGGGTGCGCGCATAGGCCAGCCCTATGCCGCTCGTCGATCCGGTGATTACTGCTGTCTTGCCCTTCAGGGTCATCTCATTCTCCAAATTTCGGGTCGGAAAGTTTTGCGTTCACTCCGCTTCGTCGCGGTGGACGTCGTGGACGACGATACATTCGTCGGTAAGCAACGGCTCGAGCCATTGCCCGTGGTGCAGCGTCTTGCGCGTATCCTCGAATCCCGCGGCGATATGCTCGCGCATCGAGACCTCGGAAAATTCATAGTCCTTGGCCTGACTCTCATAGGTTTTCTGCTGATAGATCAGGTGGATGATATTGACCGATGCGGGCACGCTCGACCGCTGAAGCTGGATTTTTTCCAGCGCCGTCAGCTGATCGGGAGGAATGCGTTTCAGTGCTTCGCGCAGTTGCAGCTTGAGGTCGTGGATATGACGGTAGCTGTCGGTATTTTGCCGGGTGCGGCTGGAGTAGAGGATGTCCTTCTGACGCGTCAGCACATCGTCCATGTCACGCGGCAGCATACCGCGCGCCGAAAAAAGATCGACCTGGAAGACGAGCGACTTCATTTCCTGCTCTTGCGCGAGGAGGTGTTGGAGCGGCGTGTTCGAGACGAGACCGCCGTCCCAATAATCCTCGCCGTCGATCTTCACCGACGGAAGGCCGGGCGGGAGCGCCCCGCTGGCCATCACATGTTCGGGACCAAGGCGCATGTTAGCGCTATCGAAAAAGGTCAGGTTGCCGGTGCGAACCTTGACCGCGCCCAGGCTGATCCGTTTCTCGCCATTGTTCAAGATGTCGAAATCGACGAGCTTCTCGAGCGTCTCGCGCAGGGCATTGCTATCGTAAAAGCTGGTTGCGCCCGGCGCGCCGGGCGGCAGCATCCAGGGGTTGGGCTGGCGCGGCGCGAAAAACCCCGGAGCGCCGCCGGTCAGCGTCAGCATTGCGCTCATCCGGTTGCGGAACTGGCGAAACACGTCCCACTCCGGAAGATGATCGCTCCACAATGTTCTTCCCGAGACGGTCGACCAGAACTGCTCCAGCCGGTCGATCCGGTCCGCGGGCCGGTTGCCGGCGATGATCGCGGCATTGATCGCGCCGATCGAGACGCCGGAGATCCAGTCCGGTTCAGCTCCGGCCTCGCCGAGCGCCTTATATACCCCGACCTGATAGGCGCCCAGCGCCCCGCCGCCCTGGAGGATAAGGGCAACGCGGTCGTATTTTGCGGTTATCTCGTCAATCCGGGGTGTCGCATTGGGATCGAAATAGTTCGCGTCGCGTACCTGTGTCGGACCGGTCACGCCGCGTCTCCAGCCAGATAGTCGTGCACGACTTCACCGAGCCCTAGCGTGAGGTCGGCAATGAAATGCGTTGCGCCAAGGACTTCGAGCACGGGGAGGCGGGCGACGTCGGCGATGACATGGGGGAAGAGTGCCAGCGCCGCCGGACCGCTCCACGCGCCCTTGAGATCAATATCTTCGAGCGAATAGCGAACGAGCTCGCAGATGCGGGGCGTGCAATCGACGTGCGGGATGATCTTGAGCATGAAATTGGGCCGGCGCATGCTTTCGAGGACGGGGCCTGCGTCGAGTATCTCATGCTTGTAGCCGATCGATGCCGAGGCACAGAGCGCCGAGCCATAATGTAGCGTGCCCCGAATGACGTCGGATTCGTGGACGATGGCCGGCGCGGCGAGCTTCTTTGGAAAGCCCCAGATTTCGCGGCCGCCGGCAATCGGGGCTTCGTCGTCGAGATACATCGAGTGGACATAGCCGCCCGCTTCGCCGCGATAGCGAACCGGGATGACCTGGCCGGTCTCGGTGTAATCGCCGAAGCCGGTGGAATCGGGCATCCGGATGAATTCATAGCTCACCACCGGCTCGGCGATTTCGAGCGGTTCGGGCACCACGGCGCGCAGCGCATCGGGGTCGGTGCGATATTTGATGATGATATATTCGCGGTCGTAGAAACGATATGGCGGGCGCGGATAAGCCGGATTGGTGAGCGGCATGGCGAATGCCCGCGCTGCGACGTCTTCGGTCTTCATTGCATGGTTCCTTCGTAGATGGAGTCAATAGGCTGGCGCTTCGAGGCCGAGCGCCGCAGCGACGCTGGGGCATATGCTGGGTCGGCGCGGGAGCAGTTGGCGACGTGGCGCTCTTGCACCGCGCGCGATGCGCCGACGGGCTGCCGCGCGATGTTCGCGAACAGCGATGCGCGCTCGCTCGCGCTCATCTTGCGAAAGATGTTGCCCGTCTGCTCCCCATGATCCTTGTCAATCCGTTGGTCCCAGTGACCGGCGGCACCTTCGATCGGCAGCGGCGGTTCGGCGAATTCGGGCCGGTCTTTCCAGGCGTCACGGCTGTTCGGGAAATAGGTCGGGGCTGCGCCCAGATTGCCGTCGGAGTGCATTGCGCCGTCGCGGTGATAGCTGGTGGACGGACAGCACGGCGCGTTCACCGGGATATGAAGGTGGTTGACCCCGAGGCGGTAACGCTGGGCGTCGCCATAGCAGAAGAGCCGCGTATTGAGATTGTCGGCGACGGGCGTGCCATTGGCGTGATGAAGCGATGTCTTATGTGTCATGCGGCGTTCTCCTTGCCGGGGCTGCCGAACTAGACGCTGGCGGCATCGCCCCGCGACTGTGCCGCGGGGTTAGAGAACTATGCCGTTCGTACAGCGAATGGCGCGATCGGTCGGTCGCGACTGGGCCGCAGCTTAGATTGCGCGGTCGGGAAGGCGGATATTTCCCGTGCCAAGTGTGCGCGCCGCCTCGACCTTCGAATAGGTCGGCCCCGCCCCATGGACGGTCGTGACTCGCGCTAAATCCGCTATCTTGATAGAGTCAACTCCATCGACATCGGCAGTTACGGAGTAGGCCCAGTGCAAGGGATCGCAATATGTCGCTACTCGAAGAATTCATGATCGATCGCCGCGCGCTCATAGGCGCGGGGGCCGCCGCCGCGATTGTCGGCGCTGCCGAATGGCCCACCGCCGGCTTTGCCGCCACTCCCTTTCCCGGATCAGAAGGAGAAAATATGATGAACTTCGTAAAGACGACCGACGGCGTGCAGATATTTTACAAGGACTGGGGGCCGCGCGACGCACAGCCGCTTGTCTTCCATCACGGCTGGCCGCTCACGGCCGACGAGTGGGACAACCAAATGCTGTTCTTCCTTTCGAAGGGCTAC
The DNA here is from genome assembly GCF_000803645.1 of Sphingopyxis fribergensis. NCBI lineage: Bacteria > Pseudomonadati > Pseudomonadota > Alphaproteobacteria > Sphingomonadales > Sphingopyxidaceae > Sphingopyxis > Sphingopyxis fribergensis. The sequence goes on from NZ_CP009122.1 coordinate 1,685,743, forward strand.
CGTGTCATCGCGCACGATCGGCGGGGCCACGGCCATTCGACGCAGACCGACACCGGCAACGATATGGACACCTACGCAACCGACGTCGCCGCGCTGGTCGCGGCGCTCGATCTCAAGGGCGCGGTGCATATCGGCCATTCGACGGGCGGCGGCGAGGCGGCGCGTTATGCGGCGCGCGCGAAGCCCGGGACGCTTTCGAAACTGGTTCTCATCGCATCGGTGCCACCGGTGATGGTCAAGAAGCCAGGCAACACGGGTGGCCTGTCGATCGAGGTCTTTGACGGCTTTCGCACGGCGCTCGCCCAGGATCGCTCACAATTCTATCTCGATATCGCGTCGGGGCCTTTCTACGGCTTCAATCGCGATGGCGCGAAGATCAGCCAGGGGCTGATCCAGAACTGGTGGCGTCAGGGTATGATTGGCAGTGCAAAGGCCCACTACGACTGCATCAAGGCGTTCTCGGAGACCGACTTCACCGAGGATCTGAAGAAGATCCACGTTCCGACGCTGGTTATGCATGGCACCGACGATCAGGTCGTGCCGTTCGAATATGCGGGGCCGCTGTCGGCCAAGCTGCTCTCAAAGGGCGTGCTCAAGGCCTATGAAGGGTATCCGCACGGCATGGCCGCGGTCCATTCCGACATCATCAATCGCGACCTGCTCGAATTCCTTCGCAGTTGATCGCATCGGGTGCGCGGGGTGAGCCCATATGGGCTTCCCCGCACACCAGCGATGGTCTGTACGGCACATCTTTGATGCCCGCTGTGTCGGGCTCGACCCGCGCAGCCGATCCGAAAAAGGCACCCTATAGAAATTGACGGGAGCCTCCCGCTACTTGGCGCCCGCAGCGCTCGGCCTCGCGGACAAGCAGGACTTCCGATGATGCTCGACCTTGACGACGTGGACGGCACAATCCGGCGCCGGACCGAGATATGTGTGATTGGCGCCGGAGCGGCGGGGATCGCGCTGACGCGGCGTCTGCTCGCTGCGGGGCATGAGGTGCTGCTTCTCGAAAGCGGCGGCCGGGATTTCGAGGCGGCGACCGCCGACCTCAACGCCGGCTCCAACATCGGCGAAGACTATTATCCGCTCCACGACGCGCGAATGCGCTTCTTCGGCGGCACGACCGCGATATGGGGCGGGCGCTGCGCCGAACTCGATCCCATTGATTTCGAGCGCCGCGACTGGGTTCCCCATTCCGGCTGGCCGATCGGTCGGGATGATCTGGCGCCCTATTATGCGCAAGCGCGTCCGATGTTCGGCCTTTCGGATCGCCGTTTCGAGGTCGCGGACCTGCGCGCCGCGGGCGTGCCTGTCCCGCAATTCAGGGATCACCTTCTGCACACACCGATCTGGACCTTCGATCCGCGCTTCAACCGCTTTACCCTCGATGCCTGCGCCGACATGCAAGCACATCCCCGGTGCCACATCATTTGCCACGCGAGCGTCGTGGGCATCGCGCAGCGTGCGGGTTCCGTGCAGTGCCTTGAGGCACGGTCGCTGAAGGGTGGGCGGGTGATGGTGATCGCCGACATCGTCGTGCTGGCCGCGGGTGGCATAGAAAATGCGCGGCTTCTCCTCGCCTCGCACATTGGCAACGACAATGATCAGGTCGGCCGCTACTTCATGGAACACCCGCACGCGCGCGGCGGCCGCATCGTGGGCGGCGACAGCTGGAATCTGCTCAAATCCTTCGCACGGCGCCACCGCGTCGCCGGGCAGGATGTCGCGGCACTCGTAACGCCAGCCGCCGCACTCCAGCGGCGCGAGGGTATATTGAACAGCTCGCTGACGATCGTAGCCCGCCAACCGGCGCGCGCTGCACAATTTGTCGGCATGCGCGCTTACGGCAGCCTCAAGCACGATATCGCCCCGACGAGGCGGGGACGCGCGCTCTGGATGGCGACGAAAAAGGCCGCGAACTGGGCGCAGCAGCATATCGATCCGGCACGCCCCTGGTTACTGCACAAGGCGGGATTAGCCGATATCGCGCTCCTGGTTCGCGCTGAGCAGGCCCCGAACCCCGAAAGTCGCATTACGCTTGGGAGCGAGATCGATGCTCTGGGTGTCCGGCGGGTCAATCTCGATTGGCGGTTATCGGATCTCGACAAACGGAGCGTGACGGGATTGGTTCGGGCGCTGGATGAAGAAATAAGCCGGTTGGAAATAGGGCGGGTCGAGGCCGCGGACTGGCTCGCCGAAGATGGGCCGAACTGGCAAACCGATCCGCTGATCTCTTCGCACCCGATCGGCGGTTATCATCATATCGGGACAACTCGGATGTCGTACACTCCGCGCACGGGCGTGGTCGATGCGGATGGACGCGTTCACGGCGTCAGCAATCTCTATATTGTGGGTTCCTCGACCTTTCCAACCGCAGGTTGGGCAAATCCCACGCTGACGATCGTCGCGCTTGCCTTGCGAACGGCCGACCGCATATCGGCCATGCTGGCCAAGCGCCACCGAGGATCGGAAACGTCCCGGGTCACTCTGCCTATCCCGTTCTCGGTAATGAGGCGACCCCCGGCGTGCTTGGATGCGCCGGCTAACGACCCCCGATTCTGATGCCGAGGCTGACACGGCGGGGCGTTTGCGGGACAAAAAGATCTGATTCGGCCGGTTGGGCGAGCGACCCGAGCGCGAAGCGGTTTCCGGCGGCGTCGAAAAGATTGGAAACGCCGAGATGGAGTTTGGCGCTGCCCAATTTCAGCGACGCGTCGAGATCAACATCGGAAAAGCCGCCTTGCTCCCGCCCGAGTTCGGGGCCGATGCCCAGCCGCGACCGGCCGGTGTGGCGCAGCGTCGCCGATAATCGATAGGGATTTTTTGCTGAAGACGGACTATCGTATTGGACGGCCAGCCGGGCGTTCATGTCTGGAATATTGGGCAAGCGCCCCTCGGCGACGATGATGTGGCTCGGTTCCGCGGCGTTGACGATGGCCCGGTTCATCGTCACGGCGCCGTTCAGTGTCAGGCATTCGGACAAGCGCAATTGCGCATTCGTCTCGATCGTCAATGTCCTCGCATCGCCGATATTCGCGGCCGTCAGATAGCCGGCATGGTCGATGATATCGGCCTGCACGTTGCGCCAGCGGCCCGCCGATAAGCTCAAGGCCCCGGTCAGCGTCCGACCTTCGCCGTCGGGACGGCGCACCGCTGCCTCCCACGCGGAATAGTGATCGCCAGACAGCGCGATGAAACCGGCAGATGATGCCGCTGCGGTCGGCGGGCGATAGCTTTCGGCATAGCGAACAAGCAACTGTATGTCGCTGGGCAGCGTCAGCAAGGCCGATGCGCCGGGAAGTATCTTCCATCCCGCGTCGCTCCAGTCGAAAGGGGCCTCTGGGGAATTCGCGCCCGACATGTGCAGACCCCGGCCGCGCCATCGCGCCGCCCGTGCGCCGATCGAGAGGGCGAGGGGACCGATTGCCTCCGACGCTTCTCCGAACAGGATATATTCGCGTATCGAGGCTGCGGTGTTTGTTTCGAACGGTGCCTCGCTCCGGTAAAGCAACGACGAGGAAAAACGGGTCCGACTATCGACCATAGACCCGCCGACGAGCCAGCCGTTGCCCGCTGATCCCGAGCGGCTGACCCGAATTTCGGCCGAACTGACGTCCGACATCTCGCGTCGGGCGAGGGCCAGCGTGTTGGGAAGCGGCTCGCTTGCGTCGAAAATATCGCGCAGGCGCGCGTGCGAATGCGACAAGTTCGCCGCGATATCGACCCCTTCTTGCTCGCCGCGGAGCGTCGTCGATACCAGGCGGAAGCGGTTCGAGTAAGGCTGCGCAATGGCGGCCGCCCGCGCCAAAGGACCGACGCGGCGGTCGACATAGCCCGCATCGCGGCCCTCGATATCCTGCCAGACGCTGAGCATCTCGGCGCGCCAGGCACCGTCAGGCGCGACGGCCAGCGCGGCCCGGCCTCCGGATATGTCGAGCCGGTTGCTGTTGATGACGCCCCGCGCAACATCGTCGATATAGCCGCCTTCGCGCACCCGATAACCGACGAGGCGGACGGCGCCCTCGCTCCACCCGAGCGGGAGATTCACCATCGCGGCGGCTTCCGCCCCCAGCGCCCCGCCCTTGATGGCCGAGGTCGACAGGATAGCGTACAACTGCGTGTGGTCAGGGTCGGGCTGGTTGGGTTCGATCCGCATGATCCCGCCGAGCGAACCCGCGCCATAAAGTGTGCCCTGCGGTCCGAGCAGAATTTCGGTGCGGGCGATGTCATATAGGCGAAGATCGGGGTCGGGCCCCGAATAGTTGAGGCGCGCTTCGCCAAGATATTGCCCGACTATCGCCTGTGTATGTCCGCTGAAGCTGGAATCGCCGACCCCGCGCAGGAACAGCTTGTCGCGGCCGGGCCCCAGATGGGTCGAACTGAGCGATGTTCCGGCGCGTTCGATCGCTTCGGTGCCGCGGAATTCGGCTTGGGCAAGATCATCCGCCTCGATGGTCTGAACAATGCCCTGATATTGTGATCGGCTCGTCTGTCGCTTGCTTGCGGTGACGATGATCTCGGCCCTGGGTTGCATCTTTTGAATTTTGGGCGCGGGGAGGGCGGTCAGGTTCGCGCTTCGTCGCGGTCTTCGGCGGGGCGCGGGAACGAGGCGGAAACTGGAGGAATCGAGCACGACCACGTCGACCTCCAGGCCCCGAACCATCCTGCGCAGCGCCTGATCCGCTGTCATCCTGCCACGGATCTTGCCAATTTTCAGATCGGCCATCGACGGATCGGCCAGCGCGATGCTCGACCGGGTTTGTGCGCCGAGCGCCCGCAGACCGGCTTTTAACGTGCCGGCTTGAATCTCGATCCACGTCATGTCTCGGGCGTGCGCGGGACTCCCCAGCGCGAGGGCGGCGCCCGCAGCGGCGGCGATGCCGTAACCGCGCCTCATTTTCCGGGTGACAGCGTCCACCCATCGCCGTCGCGGCGCACATCGACACCAAGCAGCGGTCCAAATCGCACCATGCTGTGTTCGACGTCGATATCGAGCTGGATCGTCGCACTGATCCGCATATTCGCAGCGCCCGGTGAAACCGAAACAGGGGCTCCCAGTTCGCGCGAAAGATCGGCCGCGACGGTTTGGAGCGGCGCATTATCGTAATCGAGCCTTGGGGTGGCCCAGCGGCCGATCGCTTCCGTCGCGATCGAACCGCGAACCACGCGATTGCCAGTTGCAACAAGCTGCTCGCCCGGACGCAGTTCGGCCCGGATATTCCCGGCCTGAAACGCGACCGCGCCTTCGGCGACGGCGACCTCGGTGCTGTCGCCTTTTCGAGTGACGGTGAAGCGCGTTCCCAGATTCTGGACCATGCCGCCATCGAAAGTGACGCGAAACCGCGTGCGCGGATCGTGGACGACATCGAATAGTGCCCCGCCGGTGACAAGCTCCGCCGAGCGCGGCTTGTCGCTGTCGAGCCGCAACCGCGTCGCTTCGTTCAGGACGATCCGGCTGCCGTCGGCGAGCGATATATGCTTTCGCTGTCCCTCTCGTGTCGCGACTTCATACGTGCCGTCGGGTCGGAGCGTGAGGAAGGCGAGCATGGCAAATGCCGCCGCGGCGCCGGTCGCGAACAAGCCGGTCCGCCGCCATCGTTTCGGCGGGTCGCTGGCGGCATCGGCGCGGGAAATAAACGGCGGCGGGTCAGCCGCCAGGTCGTCGGCAATCGCGGCGTCGAGTGCCATGAGCCGCTGGTAATGGGCCGCGTGCGCGGCGTCGGCTTCGAGCCATATGGTAAACCCATCCCAGTCGTCGAACAGAGGGTCGCGCTGACGGGCGAGCCAGTCGATAGCGGCGTTTTGCGGATCGGGCCCATGTTCAGCCATTGTCTTCTTCCTTCAACGCCGCAATCGCGCGATAGGCGCGCTGAATGTCCTTTTCCACCGCGCTCAGGCTGAGGTGATAGCGTTCTGCAATGATGCGCTGGCTCAGCCCTTCGACGCGAAAGAGAAAGAAGATTTCCTGCACGCGCGTGCCACACGCGGCGAGACGGCTTCGGGCTCGCGCGATTTCCTCCTTTGCGGCCAGGCCAGCCTCCGCGGCGCTCGCCACGCCGACAAGATGTGCCTCTCCCCAGGCTGCTTCGCGCGCTATATTGCGGGCGTCCGTGCGATAGTCGTTGAGCATCAGATTGTTCGCCGCGCGATAAAGATAGCTGAGCGGATCGAAGATCGGCCCGGCCGGATTCGATGCGATCCGAACCCATAGCTCCTGAACAAGGTCTTCGGCACGGGCGCCCGCGCCGCGGGCGCGCAGGAAGCGCAGCAGCCGGTCGCGGTGCGTGAGGTAGACGGCTTCGAGACCAGTGGGAGGCGCGTCGGCGGCTTTGGTTTTCGCCCGCTCGGTCACGACTTGCCCGCGTGCCATCTCAGGCCATTTCGCCAAGCGCGCGAACGGCGAGGACGGGCAGCGAGTCGAAGGTGAGCATCCGGTCCGCCTCCGCGCTGCGCGGTGCCACCGCCGAGGGGCAGAGAATTTCCGGCATTGCGACGATGTCGAAAAGCTCGCTCTGTGGTCCGTGAAAACGCAGCCATTCTATAATGTTACCGCTCGCGAGTTCGACCACCATCACCCCGCACCATGGGGTGCCGCCGCCTATGCTGATCTGCTTGTCGATTGGCAAGCCCGCGAATGTTTCCTCGCGTGGTTTGGAAAGCGTCACGAGCGCGTGCCCGTTGTGGATCGAGAGGCCGCGCAGGAAGCCGGGGCAGAAGGCGACATCCCGGCGCTCGCTGGTATCGAGATTAAAACGGACGATCTGACCGCGTCCGCTTTCGAGGAAGAACAAATTGCGTCCGACCAGCCGCGGCGAGTGCGGCATCGACAGCCCGTCTGCCACGGTCGCCCCGGTCGCAACATCGATGATCAGCCCGCCGTCGCGGCGCTGATCGCGCCAGCCGCCCACGATGTCGCTGCGTCCCGCCGCGGTGACGAAAGCGGGCTCGCCATCGGCGCCGAAGGCCACGCCGTTGAGGTGGCAGCGATCCTCGGGGGTGAGGCGGCTGATGAAATCGGGCTTCCAGAGCGGGCGGAAACTGTGCCGGATGCTGGGGGTGGCGAGACAGGAATAGGCAGTGTTGACGAAGACGATCTGCCCGCCGCGCGTCACCCCCATTTCGTGGATATCGAGATCGCCCGTGATCTGCGCATTGCGGGGCACGAAGACCGCGTCATGGCCGGCATCGTCCTGTTCCCCCGGTGGCAGGATATTCTCGAGCCGCCATATCTCGCGCCGGCCCGCTAGATAGAGCCGCCCCGGCCGCCAAGCGAGCCCCATGGCACGGTCGAAGGCGCAGCGGCTGACCGCCACTGCGCCTTCGGGATGCGAGCCCACCAGGACCAGAAGCCCCGTCTGATAGGATGTGCAGGCGAAGCTGAGCCGGTTGTCGCGCAGCCAACCGGCCAGTCCGCGCGACGCGGATATGTCGTCCGTCAAATCCGCATCTCCGTTCGAATAGGGCGCTCCCGCATCGTCAGAAACCGATCCGGAAACCGACGCGGCCGGTCAGCCCGTCATAGCCGCTGCCGATTTCGCCCTGGCCTTCGGCGAAGGCTTCGAAGCCACCCGCGGCGCGATAGGACAGGCCGACGCGCCCTTCGCCGAAGGTTCCAAGCCGGTCGCCCTCGATGCGCTGGCTTTCGCCGGCGGTGACGGTCAGGCCATAGTCGTCGCCGAAGATCCGCACGGCGTTGCCGCTGGCATAGAGGGTAAGCGCTCCGCCGTTTGCGAAATGGCTCGTGCCGCCGAAGCGTGCGCCGATGCGTGCCTTGACCTGTTTGGATGTTTCGAACTCGAGCCGCTGGGTCGCGGTGCCAAGGCTGTCGACGTCGGTCGCCGACCAGGCCAGGCCGACGGCCGGTTCGACGAACATGCCCGTGCTGCCGAAGCGCATCCCGACCTCGCCGTCGGCGCCCCAGGTCGAGCCGTCGAGATCGTGCGCCGATGCGAACGCCGTGGTGTCCAGTTCGACGTCATGATGGTCATATTTGACGAGCAGGTTGGCGAAGAGCCGCTCACCGACATAGGCGGCATAGATGCCGACGTTGGCGGTCGACAGTTCGATCCGCTCGCCGCCGCCGCGATAGCGCAGCTTCGAGGTCGCATAGCCGCCGGTCAGGCCGACGCGCAGGGCACCCGTTTCGCCGCCGCTTCCGAACAGGTCATAGCCGATCTGGCCGCCCTGCTGTGTCTGACGATAGTCGAGGTCGATCGCATCGTCGCCGTCGGTTATGGTCCAGTCGCGCGTCGCGCGGCCGCCCTGCAGCGACCCCCAAAGGCGCGGAACCGTGCCGAGGTCGCCCATCAACGCATCGCGGCGCGACAGGCCCTGCGCGCGCCATATATCGGCGCTCGTATCCCACATATGGTCTGCGGCCTGGAGCGCGCCGAGCTGGCGAAATGTGCCCGCGCCCGCGCGGCCGACGAGGCTGTAGCTGCCGCTCGCCGCGTCATAGGTCAACGCATAGCGGACAAGGCCGATGTCGCGCGTCGCGTCGGCGAGCACAAAGGCATCGGCGGTCGATTGGCCTTCGACTTCGACGAGCAGGACGCCCTTGGCCGCGGTGATCTTCGCTTCGGTCGGATCGGTGGTCAGCGCGATCGCGGTCGATCCCGATGCCGAACCTTCGATGACGAGACGGTCCGACGCGCGGCCGGCGCCGTCGATGTCGAGGTACACGACCGCATCGCCTTGTCCGACATAGTCGCCGGAAATCGTCAGAACGTCGCCCGTCTTTTCGTTACGCAGGTCGATTGCGCCGCTGTTCTCGAAACGCTCAAGCCCGTTGAGCCGCACATCGCCCCCGGCGCGAAGCGTGCCACTGTTGCGCAGGACATCGGTGCCGCTGCCGAAATCGCTATCCTTGGTGACGACGAAAAGCCCGGCATTGTCGAACAGGTCGTCGCCCCCGGCAAACTGCAGTCCGCCGGTAATCGTACCGCTGTTTTCGAGTGCGATCGCGCCGCGGTCGACGCGAATGGCAAAGCCTTCGCCTGCTTCGATCGTGCCGCGATTGACGATTTTCGCATTGCCGGCGAAGGCGGGAAAATCGACTGGCGGCGCAACGGCGGCAACGCCGATTTGTCCGTCCTGCGTGTCTTTTCCGGGGTTGGGGCAGGGGTTGGGCGACCCGTCGCCGACGTCCGGCAGGACACAGCGCTGGCCGATCGCATCGATCACCAGCCCGTTCTGGCCGCCGACAATGCGCGCGTCTGCCCCGATTTCGATCGAGACATTCTCGCCTCTCGCCATGACCGCGTTGGCATCTTGCGAACGGATTTCGCCGCGCAGATCGAGTGTGACATTCTCGATCATGTCGGTGTCGATTGCCGCGCCCGATACCGCGCTGACATTGCCGGCAAGGATCGTGGCGCTGCCAAGACCGCGCGCGCTGATCCCCATCGAAGCCTCGCCGCTGACGGCGACATTCGCGGCGCGGATGTCGATATTCCCGGTAAAGGGCACGGGTTCGCCGGGAATATGACCGCTATAAAATTCCACGAACTGGGTTCGCGCGTGGATGCCATTTGCGCCGGCGCCTTCGGTCGTCACCTTTTGCGCTTCGATCGAAACCTGGCCGTCCTCACCAACGGCGCGGATACCTGCGGAATGATCGCCGATCGTCGAGATTTCGCCCGTCGCCAGGATGGTTGCGGACCCGTATCGGCCGACAACCCACAGCGCATCGGCGGATTCGCCTTGGGTGCTCACGCGGCCGTTCGTCAGCACGAAATTGTCGCCGCGTGTCGTCGCGCTCAGAATTCCGACCGATCGTTCGCCCTTCGTCTCCAACGAACCGAGGACGCGGACATCGTTGGTCCGGCCCATTGCAAAAATGCCGGTTGACGCATCGCCATTCGTAACGACCTTGCCGGCAATGATCGCCACCTCGCCGCGCGTCGCTTCGGCGCGGATGCCGGTTGCCAGCACGCCGTCGGTGGAAACATCCTGCACGCGCAGACTGGCGCTGCCGTATGTCGACGCTGCCTGGGCGCCGATCGCCTGATCGCCCTTCACATGGACCGATCCTGCATCGACGTCCGCTGCGCCGTCGAAGGACTGGGCGCCGATGCCGCCACCGTTTTCGGCGGTGAGCGTTCCGACACGCGCATAGGCGTTGCCCCAACCCGCCACGGCGAAAATGCCGCCGCTCTGCTCGCCCGTGAACGTTGCGTTCTCGACAGACACATAGGCGGTATCGAGGGCCGTCACCGCGACGCCCGCATTCCCGAAACCGTCGATGTTCAGATCGCCGACATTGACTATGGCGCTGCTCTCGCTGTCGACGAACACGCCGACGTTGTAATTTCCGGACAGATTGACGCGCCCGACCGAGATGGAGGTGACGCCCGCCAACATTTGCTCTTCCCACAAAACGCCGTTCGTCGCGTTGATGCCCCAGATATAGTCACCATTGCCTTCGATCGTGTCGACCACGATCTCGGTATCGCCGCCCGAAACCACTTTGATGCCGTCGGACGCGAAGCCATTGGTCGAGACCGATCCCGCGTGGATTGTGACGGTGCCCGGGCCGCCATGCTCGACGACCATCCCGCTCGAATAATCGCCGACTGTGCGCACCGATCCGACATTGATCGTCGTCGAGTCATTGGGGTTCGCTACCGTGATCCCGGCCGCGATCTCGCCAGGCGTAACCACCTCGGTCGACACGCTTGCCAGGTCGATCAGGATGTCGCCTTCTGCTTCGACGACCACGCCGGTGGCATCACGGGTGCTGATGGACGTGCCAGCGCCGTTGATGGCGACCGAACCTTTGCTTCCATATTCCGAAATGGCGATGATACCCGCGTCGCCCTTTTCAGGGTTCAGCGACAGCCCGTCCTGCAGATTGAGCGTGATGTTGCCGGGGGCGTCATAGCGGATGCCCTCGGGATAGTCGGCGCCGTCTGACGGGCAAAAAACCTCGCCGTCGACCAACGTTCCACAGGCGTCCTGCGCTTGCGCGGCGGCGGTGTTGGCCCAGAGCAGCGTGGCGAGCGCCCCCATGCTGACAGTCGCAAGGTTGCGGCGTGCGCGGCTTGAAATCATCTCTCTTCCCTTTCCATTCGTCAGCGCGAGCTGAGCGTTTTGAAAGGGAGACACCGCCGCTGACACGCACCCGCACAAATGTGACAAACTTTTTTTGTCGCGTTCGACGACACGCGCGCGAGTTGCCGGGAGCTCGCTCAGGGGAGCAGGCCATGCCGTAAAGGTCGCGCAGCGCGACGTCGGCCGACGAACGAAACCCACCGGGATCAAGCGCTGATGATGGGGATCGCCGTTCGCGATCGAATGGCGTCCAGATCGATTCCGTCGGCAATTTCCTGAACGGTCAGCCGGCCATTGTAGCGGTCGAGAAGGAAGCGGCCCAAATCCGACACGATCGCGTCCTCGACCGCTGTTCCGGTGAGGGGCAGGCTGCGAGGGAGACTTCATTGCGCTGACAATCCGCTCCACCACTTGGCGGGGCCGGTCAAACCGGTAAGGCGTCAGTCCTCAATCTTCCAGGACCGTGCAATATCAGTGGCATCAAAGGCAGTCGGCAAGTGCCAGCCTCGTTATTCGATCCGTGAACGGCTGGCGTCGGGAAGCAATATTGTCGCGAGACCGAGAAGTGGCAAATAAGCGCAGAATTTATATACCCACACGATGCCGTAAATGTCGGCGAGCTGGCCAAGGCCCGCGGCGCCGATCCCGCTGATGCCGAACATGAGGCCGAACATCAGTCCCGAAATGAGGCCAACGCGGCCCGGTACGAGTTCCTGTGCATAAACCACCAGCGCCGCGAAGGCCGAGGACATGATCAGGCCGATCGAAATCGAGAACACGGCTGTCCAAAACAAGTTCGCGTGCGGCAGGATCATGGCGAAGGGTGCGACGCCGAGGAATGACGCCCATATAACCGCCTTGCGTCCGATCCGGTCCCCCACCGGACCGCCGGCAAATGTGCCGGCAGCAATCGCCGCGAGGAAGCCGAAGAGGTAGAATTGTGACTGACGCACGCTCAGGTCGAAGCGTTCGATCAGGTAGAAGGTGAAGTAGTTGGTGAAGGCGCCGATATAGATGAACTTCGCGAACATCAGGACGCCGATCGCCGACAGGGCGCCGACGATTTCGCGACGGCTGTAGCGGGATCTCTGGGCAGGTCCCGTGGCGACTGGCAGGGCAGCGGCACAGTTTAGCCGCCAGCGGGTGATACCGAACAGCACCCATATGGCCGCGACCGCCGCAAAGGCGAGCCAGCCGACCGCGGCCTGCCCGAAGGGCAGGATGATGGCCGACGCAACGACTGGCCCCAGCGCGGAGCCCGTGTTGCCGCCGACCTGGAAGGCTGACTGCGCCGTGCCGAAACGTCCCCCCGAAGCCATGCGGGCAATGCGCGATGCTTCAGGATGAAATGTCGCCGACCCTACGCCTATCACGGCGGATGCGAGGATTAGCGATGAATAGCCGCCGGCTGCCGCAAGCCAACCCACGCCCGCAAGCGTCACGAACATCCCGGTTGGCAGCAGATAGGGCAGAGGCCGTTTATCGGTGTAGAGGCCGACCCACGGTTGCAGCAGCGAGGCCGTGATTTGGTAGACGAGTGCGATCCAGCCAATCTCCCCGAAGCTCAGATGATATTTATTCTTGAGCATGGGATAGATCGCAGGAAGCACAGCCTGGATCAGATCGTTGAGAAGATGCGCGAAGGCAACGGCGCCCACGATCTGCACAACCAGTTTTGGTCCATCCTGTCCGGGAGCGGCAGGGGAGGCGAGCTCGGGAGAATTTGGCGGGCCGGCGGTCGCGATGGTCATGGGGAGTACTTTCGAATTGTCAGGCGCACATATCGAGCCGCATCCTCGCCCGCATTGTTGTATGAGCCAATCTTTTCTGCGAATGGGACAGGATGGATTTTTATCCCGACGAGAATGACCATGTTGCCCGTCCACTGATCGCGATCGGGCACGACTATCCAGACTCATATGAGATGGCCGAACATCGCCATCGCCGCAGCCAGTTCCTTTATGCAGCCACCGGCGTCATGGCGGTGAACACGCCCAGCGGGTCATGGGTGGCTCCGCCCGAGCGCGCGGTGTGGATTCCTGCTGGCACGCCGCATTCGGTTCGCATGGTCGGCGCTGTGCAAACCCGCAGCGTTCTTGTTGAGCCCGGCGACTATGCAAGCCGAGGAGACGAATGCCAGGTCGTCGGCGTGACACCGCTCCTCCGCCAATTGCTCGGCGCGGCGGCCGACGTGCCGCCTGAATATGATATTTCGGGTCGCGACGGGCTGGTCATGCGACTGCTTCTCGCCGAGATCGAACGAGCGCCGTCGATCCCTCTCGCCGTTCCTTTTCCTACGCACGCGATCCTTGCTCGGCGGTGCCACGCGTTTCTTGAACGGCCGAATGCGGCGGCGACGATCGACGAATGGGCTGATGAAATGGCGATGAACCGGCGCAGCTTCACGCGGCTTTTCAGGCGCGAGACGGGAATGAGCTTTGCCGAATGGCGTCAGCAGGCCTGCCTGTCGGTGGCGCTACCGAAGCTTGCGGCGGGCGAGGCCATTACAACGATCGCCTATGACCTCGGTTATGACGGTCCCGGTAATTTCTCGACGATGTTCAAGCGCATGCTGGGAGTGGCCCCGAGCCGATATTTGAAGCCATAGAGAACGGCCGCATCGTCGGCTTTCGCCTGCTTCGCACTAAGAGCAGACCGTCCAACGTTTAGGGTTTCGGACGCGGGCAGGCGTCGGAAAGTCTTCGATGCCCGCACTGCGGGTGTCATAGGCTGAGCTATGTGTAAAGCGGTTTCGAGTCTGGCTTGGGGCTGAGGGTTGCTGCCCAAAAGCGGACGTGCGCGATAGCGGACCGTCTGGATTTAGATCGGCAGAGCGGACGCCGAAAAGCAGACGGGCCGATTTTGCGGTTCGGGCGTCTGTTTTTGGGCAGCGCCGGCGCAAGCTGGTCTGCTTTCAGGCGCGGGTCTGCCCTGGACGGTGGTGTTGATCGGCCGTTCCGGGTCACGGCGCCTGCATCCCGGATGAGAGCGCCGGCCGTGGCGGCGCGTGAGGCTGATGGGTGAGCGCAGAGCCCCATGTGTGAAGCACGGCGGTAATGCCGATCCGGGCGCCGAGATGCCTGGGGTCAGCGGCGATGGTCAGCATCGTATCGGCGGCGGCCTTGAACAGCGGGTCATAGACCAGCGGCTTGTTGTAATAGGCGATGGCTGCGACCTCCGCGCCATAGGCGACCGACAGTGCAGCCTGGTGTTTGAGGGAGCGTGTCGCATCGAGCAGGCGCTTCACGTCGGCCATGGTCAGTACCACTGGGATCTTGCGGGCGTGCTTGGTGCGGATCAGCTTACGCGCAAGATCGGGGCGATCGAGGGTATGCGTGAAGAAGAACCTCAGCGCGCCGACGATGCTGTTCATCGTTGGTGCGGGGACGCCCGCCTGTTGCTGCTCGATCTGGAACTGGCGCACATTCTCCGCGCTCGCGGTGTGCGGCGAGCGCCTCAGCCACGTCGCGAAGCGCCCGACTTCGCGCAGATAGTTACGTTGCGTCTCCTTGGAGCACCGACGCATTGTCATCTCGTCGATCAGGCGCTGGCGCAGCGGGCTGATCGGGTCAATCTGGATAAGCTCGTTCATCGTTCGAATCCTAGGCTGAAGGAGTCGAAAGGGTCTGCCTGCGGCTGCCCGCGTTCAATCAGGCGCGGCGCTCGCTGGCCGACTTTACATCGATACTAACGCCAATCTGCGCAGCGGTTCGTGCATCGGCCAAGAGTTCCCAAATTCGGCAACGGGGTTCAGTCGTCTTACGCGGCAGTACGCACGAAGCTGATCCGGATTAAGTGGACGGAGTTGCTCGAGAGGCGGGCCCGTTAGATACAGCTGTCAGAATCGCTTGCGCAGGCTTAGCTGGATCGTGCGGCCGAGCGGATCGGCTTCGTAGCGCTTATAGCCCGGCGCTGCAGTTCCATCGGCTAGCGTGACGCGCCGGTAACTGTCGAACAGGTTCTGGATATCGAGCGAGATGTTGAGGTTCGAAAGCCATACGGGCTTTTCCGCCACCCGCAGCAGGCGTTCGGGTTCGGCAAACAGCCGAAGATTCAGAGTCATCGCGGCCTTGTAGCGATAGTCGTGTGCACCACCGTCCACCGCGGAAGAGTAAAGTCGGAAAGCGCTTTGCCAGTTGCCGTCGAGCGTCGCTCCCATGCCCGGCCGGCCTGCAACGAGTTGAAAGCCGACACTGTGCCGCGACTGCGCCGCTCCGCCGCGCAGGCGATCGATCGGCGGAAGGCCGATCGCGGTCACCAGCTCGCTGCGCAGGCTCCATCCGTGGTTAAGCGTGAACGAAATATTCCACATACTGGCCGCGGCGATCGCGCTCGCGGTACCGTCCTTGTTTTTGGCGCGCAGCAGGGGCGACAGGGTCAGGCTGTTATTCAGCCGTTCGGTTGCGTCACGCACGAGCCGGATTGGCCGGGCGTCGACGCGAATCAGGCGCCCCGACGCATCTCGAACGAACCGATCGGGAATGGCTGCCTCGACCGCCAGCGTGAGCCCGGGAAATCCGCCGGCACCGCCCATCGACTGCTGCTTCTGATATTCGACCGAGAGCGAGAGCAACCGGGGGTCAAACGGACGCAGCGTGGCGCCCAGCGACCACGTGCGTCGCTGTCCCGATTCCAGATCGGGGTTGCCGCCGGTCACCCAGATCGGTTCGGCGATTTCCTGCCGCGCGAAATCATAAACGCGCCGTACCTCTTCCAGATAGGGCGCGGTCAATTGCTCGATCGATGGCGCGAGTTTGGCGAAGCTGAGTGAGCCGTTGATCCGCAGCGCGGGAACAGGGCTCCAGCTCGCTCCCAGTTCGAACCGCGGACGTGACGCCGCGCGCGCGTCAAAGGTCACGCCGCCGGCAAGGTCGAGCGACAGGTCGCCAAGCAGCGAATATGGATTTTCGCTCCGCCTGGCGATCGGCATCGCGAACGACAGTCGGCCATCGAATCGTTCCTGCTCAGCCCGGCCGATACGGTCGCCATCGATCACACTGCCGTCGAATCGGCTGGTCGTGCGGCTGCGGCTCATTCCAGCCGTCAGGGTCGCTGTTAGCGGTCCGGCGGGCAGATTGATGATCGATCTGTTGAAGGTCAGCCGCGTGCTCAAGCTTTCGCTCACCGACCGGTTGCGGCTGGTCCGAAACCCATCCGGGGGCACATTGTCGGCCTGGTCGATGCGCCCGTTTGCCCAGCCGCGCGCATAGTTGGCGCTGAAGATGGCACGCCCGCCCGCGAGGCGCCCCGAGAAGGTCGCGGACAGGCCGAGGTTTTGCGAACTCTGTCGGCCGAGCAGGATGGGCGTATCCGCCGAACCGGGATCGGCCGGTGCAAGGCCGAGCCATTGCCGACTGTCGCTCGTTCCCGCGTTGACGCTGAATGAACCGGTGAAACGCCCGATCGGACGCGTATGCCCCATCGAGACCGACAGCTGGTTCGTCGCGGGCAGCAGCGACAGATAGTCGTCGGGATCGACAGACGCACCGGCCTGTAGCAAAGACGGCGCGCGCGAACTTTTGAGTAACGCGCTCTCGCCAGAAAGCTGAACCTGCGCACTCCACCGCGCTTTGCCGTCTATGACGAAACGCCCCGCCGATCCATTGCCACCAACGCGCCCGCCCGCGCTGGGCAACTTCACGCCGGCCTGCGTCTCCCACGACACGAAATGCTTTTTGAGAACGAGGTTAACGACGCGCTGGTTTCCTGAATAACCGTATCGTCCGGCGGCTTCTGGGGGCAGGATGGCGAGGCGCTGAAGCGCGGCGGGCGGAAAGCGGGCCAAATCCTGAATCGAATCGACGCGCTCGCCGTTGATCAAGATGATCGGCCGTTCGTCCGGGCGCCCGGTCAGCGGGGTAATCCGGCGTATCAGCTCGCCGATTGAATAGGCGCCATAGGCATCGATCTGCTGCTCATCGAGCTCGGTTTCGGGTTCAACGAGCGCCTCGCCGTAGCGCGCGGTGACGACGATCTCCCGATCATCGCCAACCGCGATAGTTTCGCCATCGGAATGGGGCGGCGGTGGCGGGTTGCCCGCAGTCTGGCCCTGCGCCGTCGTGGGGGCAAACGGCCAAAGGCAGAGACAGCCAAGCAAGACTGCGAATTCCGGACTGCGGTGACCGAAGGGCAGGGGCGAATTGCGGCGGGCCGGCGGATCGGCCGTTATGTCCGTGCGCCCGATATCCGTTCCCCGCATCCCGCTTCGCGACTCCTCGGTATCCACTCTTGGCTGATCGTCGCCAAATCGCTCGCGGCAGGATGTCGGGCCTCTGGCCTTCGGACCAATGAATGCGGCAAGAAGGATGTGACGTCCCCACTGGAGGGCAAGGCCGCGAAACGATCAAATCGGCCGGGCATGCGTGGGGCGTGCCCGGCCGCCAAGCAAGCCGATATTAGGAGAGATCCAGATTGGGAATGGAAATCTGCGCATCGTGGATCGTGCAAATGTCGCCGGCCGGATCGATCGGCGGCAGCGTCTTGTTGGTGATCGTCAGAACCTTGGTGCTATTGTTCCAGTCGCCACGAACGGTGCCGTAGCAAGGGTCGTTGGCGATCGTGTTGGCGCCCATCGTGATGTCGACCTTGGTTGCGTCACCCGGCACCGTCGCGGCCGACCATGTACCCTGCGGGACGACGAATATGCAGCTGAAATCGCCCGGCGCGATGTCCGGCGACGAGATCGCAACGGTGGTGCTCGAAGTCACCGTTCCGTCGAACGTCACGTCGCACGTCACATTCAAGGATTGTTCCAGATTGGCATGGCCGTTGCTGCCGTTGGCGTTGCCGCTGAACGATTGCGCCTGGGCGGAGAAAGACATGGCGCTGCGACGGTTCCTATCAGGGCCGTAAATTTCTTCATGACACATCCTCTTCCATTTCAATATTGATTTGGGAAGGCGGGATGCCTCCCAGTAAATAAGACGCGGCAAATGCGGAACGGGGGGATCGGAAGCGATCTTTTCTGTGCGTTTGCAACATGACGGCCCGATCAATCGATGGGATGGGGTCGATGCTTCGAACCTCACTTCATCGCATACCCAGAAAAAACGGAGGCCGCCGTCCAACAAGGAGACGGCGGCCCCAGGGGAGAGGTTCGTGAAGCTCGCGCTGTCCGTTTGCACCAAGAAACCGAAGCCTCTCCAATCCCGTTCGCGTCGAGCCGGCGCAGCGCCGTTCCTCCCTTAAGAGGGGTTAAAATTTCATGGTCGCGTTGAGGCCGACGATGCGCGGGTCGAGTGTGAAGACATTGGTGCTGAGCCCGGTGTCGTCGCTGTTGGTGAAGGTGCCGGTGATCGGCGCCTTGTCGAACAGGTTCTTGACATACAGCTGGAGCGCGAAATCGCCTTCGCCGCGCGCGAGCGTGACTGCCAGATTGACATTATCCCACGCTTTCAACCGGTCATATTCGGTGTTGAACACACGCGCGTAACTCTTCCCCTGACGATAATAATCGCCACGGAAGGTCAGCACCCAGTCGCCGCCTTCGATAAAGGCGCTGTATTGCGCGCCGACGTTGAACGTATAGTGCGGCGCGTTGGGCAGTTCGTTGCCGCCAAGGTCGGCAAAAAAGCCTTTCCCGCCGTTCGGCGCATCGGTCAGCGGATTATAGGTGAAGCCCAGCAGCCGATCGAACTGAAACGCCGGACTGACGTTCGGAAGCTCCGGATTGAATGTACCGTAACGAGCAGACCCGGCGCATAGCGCCGACAGCATCAGCAGCTTCAGATCTTCGTTCGCACGATCATAATCCAATATCTGCCCGACGAGCGCCTTGGGCGCGATGCAGTTGGAGGGCACCTGAAGCCACGGCCGCAGCAGCATCCAGTCGGGGTTGCCCTGCGTGCGGTCCATCACGTCGATCGACTTGGCGCCCTTGTCGATCCGCGTGTCGAGCAAGCCCAGCGTCGCATCGAGCCGGAAGTTGCGCGAGGGTCGCCACGCCGTCTCAAGTTCCAGCCCCCAGGTCTTTGCGCTGAAATTCTCGTTGAGCGAGATGCGGTCGACGATCTGCGAAATCTGGTAATCCTGGTACATGTTGAAAAACGCCGCGGCGTTAAGCGTGAAGCGCCCGCCGTCGAAACTGTTCTTCGATCCGATTTCGAACGCGGTCACATATTCGGGTTTGAACGTTTCGGGCAGGGGCTGATACTGGATCACCGTCTGATCGATATCGGCGCGCGGCGGATTGGCGCCCCCGCCCTTATATCCGCGTGCAGCCGACGCATACACCAGCGTATCGTCGGTGAAGGAAAGGTCGGGCTTCCAGTCGACCACCAGCCGTCCCGTCACCGTATTCCATTTCTGCCGGATATCGGGAAATTCGCGGAAACCCCGGTTGATCGTGCCGCCGCTTACCGAGCCGCCCTGCGTCGGATCATTTTCAGATGAGCCCAGCAGCAATTGGCTGGGAACCGGAGTTGCGATTTTTTCATCGTGTGTATAGCGCAGCCCAAGCGTCAGCTTAAGATCCTCGGCTGCCTGCCAGTAAAGCTCGCCGAACACCGCTTGCGATTTGGTCCGAACCGGATTTTTGCTGCGGAAATAATTGTGACCGTCCTCGGGGCCTTCACCGATCGGATTGGGATCGACATAAACGCATTCGCGGGCCGTTAGCGTCCCTTCGCCGCAATTGCGCGTCACCCGGCCATTGTCCACGTTGCTGCCATTGAAGTTATACTGCGCAATCAGCGAGAACAGGTTGTTGTAGACGAAATAGTCATCCTGCGATTTGAAATCGAGATAATTGGCCCCGACGTTGAAGTTGACCGGGCCGTCGGAGGATGATTGCAGCCGCAGTTCCTGCGTCCATTGCCGATTGCGCGACCGGCTGAGATCGGCAGAAATGATACGGTCCGACGCGCCCAGTTGCGGATCGGTAAAGATGCCCCCTGGGGTCGGGCCCGGCACCGTCAACGGCGCGCCATTCGGTCGAACCAGCGTGGCCGAATCGTTGAACACCGGCGCCGAGACGAACCGATTATAATCCTGCGACGAATAATAACGATCGCGGGAATAGGCGCCTTGCGACACGAGCGTCAGATCGTCGCCGATTCCTATTTCCAGGTTAAGCTGGAACACATCATTCTTGGCGCGAAAGACGGGATCATAGCTGGTGGCAACCTCCCTCATGTCGCGCGATTGCACGACATCGCCATAGGGATCGAAATTGCGATCGATCGGAAAGACGAGCGGGCGGGGCGGCGGCGCGGTCGGATCCCTGCCTATGCCGATGTTGAATTGGGGAAACATGACATAGGCCAACGCCTTGGCATTGGGCGCGCCAAAGGCCGCGTCGTCGTATAGCGACGCCGACTGGCACCCCTGGCTGAAACGGCTTTGCAGGAATTCAGGCACCGCGATGTCGCCGACCTGCGCCACACCGGGGTCGGTGGTGCAAAGCTGTTTGCCGGTACGCGAGCGGTTGTCGTCCTCCTCAAAATGTTGCCAGATCGCATTGACCTTGAACCGGTCGCTCGGCTCCCACTGGATCGACGCGCGCGTCGACCACAAATCGCGGCCGTTGACCCGCTGCTGGGTGAATGTGTTGTAATCGAAGCCGTCGCGCTTCGTCATCGCGCCGGCGACGCGGACGGCCAGCGTATCGGTGATCGGCACGTTGAGCATCCCCGACAGGCGCCGCGTTTCGAAACTGCCGACCTCGCCCTTCAACTCGCCCCCAAAGCTGTCGTCGGGAAGCGCCGGGATGACGTTGACCACGCCCGCGGTCGCGTTGCGGCCATAGAGCGTACCCTGCGGCCCGCGCAGCACCTCGACCCGCTCCAGGTCAAAGAATTCGGCTTCGAACAGGCGGTTGCGGATCAGCGGGGTGTTGTTGAAGCTGACCGCGACGGCGGGGTCGTTCGACGCCGAAATCGCCTTGGTCCCGATGCCGCGGATCGTGAAGTCATAGCCACTGAAATTGCTTTTCGAAAAATTGACGTTCGGTACCGCGCGCACCAGTTCGGCGCCGCCTTCGATCTTGTGGTCGTCGAGCGCCTTGGGTGTGAAGGCGGTGACAGCAATCGGCACGTCGCTGATCTTTTCCTCGCGCTTTTGTGCCGTCACCACAATCTCGGAATCATCTTCGATTTCAGCGGCGGCGGGATTTACGTTTCCCTCCCGCGTCACCACGAATACGTTGCCGTCGCGGCGATAGCCAAGCCCGGTGCCGAGCAGCAACGTGCGCAGTGCCGTTTCGGGGTCGGACCGCTTGCTGTGGCCGGCCGTCTGCTTGCCGTTGACGATCGACGCATCGACGAGGATCGTCACACCGCTCTGCACACCGAAATCGCGTAGCGCGCGATCGAGCGACTGTGCCGGAATCCGATAGCTGGCCACCTGTTCGCGGGCCAATGCGGCATTGCCTGAAAGCGCCAGACAGCCGATCGCCGCGCCGCTCAGAAAAATCCTGCGCAAATTGCTCGCACGAAAATGCATGTGCCTCTCCCCTGTCCGGCGGGATTCATGTCCCGCTGTTTTGACGTTCGATGCGACGCCACTCAAATAGACGCGACATTTCCCGAAAAGGGGGGATGGTCGAATAAAATTTTCAACAATGTTAATATCTACGCCGGTGAACCGAGCGTTAGGAAAATTTGCGGGGTCGGGGCAATTCGATCCCCCCTCCTATGCTTTTCCTGCGTCTATCCTGTTAACTCCAGCGCAGAATGGGGCCGCAAAGACCGATTTGGGAATGATGCCGGGATGACAAATAGGGTTGGGAGCATCTCGCAATGCCTGTTCTATCAGGTTCCTTATTGACGATGGCCGTCCCGCAGCAGGATCGGGATCTGGCCGCATGGATGACGGCATATGGGCCGGGGCTGCGCCGCTATTTCCGTCGGCGCGCCGACGATGCCGATGTCGACGATCTGGTGCAGGAAGTCTTTCTGCGCCTGCAATCGGCGCAGCTGAGCGCCCCGATTGACAATGTCGAACGCTATCTTTTCACCGCCGCGCGCAATGCGCTGATTAGCCGCCATCGCCGACAGAAAGCGCGATCGACGCTGCTGCAAGCAGAACTGGAAGACGGCATCGAGATCGCCGAGCAACGCTCGCCCGAACGCATCGTCATCGGACAACAGGAATATCGCCGCGTGCTCGAGGCGATCCAGAAACTGCCGCCGCGCGCACGCGAGGCCTTTGAGTACCACCGGTTCGAGAACCTGACTTATCAGGCGATCGCACAGCGGATGGGGATTTCGAAGGAGGCGGTAAAGGAACTGATGCACCGCGCACTGGTGCGGATCGTTGCCGAGATGGAGGCGGACCTGTGAGCCGTGAAAACGCCCTCGCGCGCGCCGCTCTCCGCTCGGAGGCCGCGCAATGGTTCAACCTCGAACGGTCGGGCGACATGACCGTCGACGACGAACATCGCTTCCACGACTGGCTCGAACAATCCGACGCGCACCGCGACGCCTATCGGTTGGTCGAGCGCGCGTGGATAATCGCCGGAACGATCCCGCAGGAGCCCGAGATGCTGGCGGCCGCCGAAAATGACTTCGCGCATGGCGGTGAAAGGTCGCACTGGCGCCGGCATCTTGCGCTCGCAGCCTCGTTGCTGCTGATCTTCACGGTGAGCTGGGTGGTCCATCAGAACGGCTTTTTCGGCTTCGGTGCGGCGGAAGATCAACGCTTTCGGACGGGGATCGGCCAGACTTCAACAGTCACGCTTGCCGAAGGATCGGTCGTGACGCTCGACGCCGAAACTGAGATGAGGGTCAGCGAAACGCCGCGCGAGCGCCGGGTCGACCTGGTCGGGGGCCGCGCTTTTTTCCGCGTTGCGAAGGACGCCTCGCGGCCCTTCATCGTTAATGCAGGCGGCAAGAGCGTGCGCGCGATCGGGACTGCTTTTGAAGTCAGTTTCGAACATGGCAATATGGTGGTCACGCTGGCGGAGGGCAAAGTCCGGGTTGAAGAGGCCAGCGCGGGAACGGGGAGCGGCACCGACATGGTCCCCGGCGGCCAGCTCGTCATCGGCGCCGATCATAACTGGACCCTCCGCCGCGTCGATGTCGCCAAGGAGACGAGTTGGACCGAAGGGCGCCTGATTTTCATGCGCGATCCGCTGTCCGATGCCGTTGCCGAAATGAACCGCTATTCGCCGCGGAAGCTCGTCTTCAAGGACGGCCGAATCCCGGAAAAGGAGGTCGTCGGCGTGTTCGAAGCGGGCGACGTCGAAGGGTTTGTGAAGGCGATGGAGCTCAACGGCATCGCCCAACGCGTGTCGGCGACGGATGAAGAGATATTGCTGTCGGGAAGCGAATAGCGCGGCGCTAAGGGGTCGCAGGCGGGATTCCGGTCGGGATCAGGAACAACGGCAGAATGCGCGCGACCAGATCGCGCATGGCATCCTCTGGCTGATCGAGCATATCGCGCACATGCGGCCCGATCAGCGCGTCGCCGAATGCGCTGACCGCCATCATCAGTACCGCCGCGCGGACGCGGTCGGGCGCTGCATCGTCGGTCGACTGGCCGACGATCGCCTCGACCAGCCCGCGGACCGCTTCGCGCACGGGTTCGAGATGCTCTACATCGCCCGACAGGATGATCCACGCCGCGAGTTGGCCGGCGCCGCCTTTGTCGAATGCATCGAACACGCGGTCGGCGACGGTGCGCGGTGCTGTAGCATCGGTCTTGAGCAGTTCGACCACGTTATCGAGCGCGGTCGTCAGGTCGGTCACCATCGATCCCATCAGCGCCGACTGCAGACCCGCCGCCGATCCGAAATGGTGCAACACATTGGCGTGTGACATGCCGATTTCATGGCCGACGCTTGCCAGTGTCACCGCCGCGGGGCCGCCGTCGAGCAACAGACGTCGGGCCGCAATCAATCCCTCTTCACGCACTTCTACGCCGGAACGCTTGCGCCGCTTCTGGTGCGGTCGCGCTTGCTTGTACATGCGGTCGTCCCTTTTGCGGCCGCCGCGCCCCGCGAAGCCTTCTGCGGAAAAGCCTTACCGAAAAGCGGGCGATTGTCACCAAACTATCGCCCTTGCTTGCACCACTCTGCATATCGCTATATATACATTGATGTTAATGTAACTTGAGTCGCTGAAAGGCTGCACGATGTCCACTGACCTCCGCACACCCGACGATGTCCGCATTGAAAAGCGGGACTTGAAATTCGGTCGCGAGACGCCTCCGCCGCGATGGTGGCACAGCGGCGACCCCGGCCGCACCGCCTTTTTCAACGCGCTGTCCTCGACCTTTCCGGTCGGCGAGAAATTCTTCATGACCGCGGTACGCCATTATCGCGAGGGCACGCCGCAACCCTTGCGCGGGCAGATTGACGATTTTCTCTATCAGGAATCGATGCACACGCGCGAACATGTCGTGTTCAACCGCCAGGCGGAGGACGCCGGCTTTGATATCGCGTCGGCCGAGGATCGGGCGCGCCGGACGATCGCCTGGGCGAAGCGCCGGTCGCCGATCCAGCAGCTTGCCGCGACCTGCGCTCTCGAACATTTCACCGCGACGCTCGCACATGATGCTTTGGCGAACCCCGAGCATCTCGGCGGCGCGGCAGAGGAGGCGCGGCAGTTATGGCGCTGGCACGCGATCGAGGAAATCGAGCATAAGGCGGTGGCGTTCGACACCTATCTCCACGCCGCGCGGGCGATGACGCCGCTGCGCCGTTGGCTCAAGCGCAGCACGGTGATGTGCGTGACGACCATGCGTTTTCACTATGTCATCTTCCGCAACACCGCCGATCTGCTGCGCCAGGATGGACGCAACGACTGGGCGACATGGAAAATGTTGCTGGCGTGGCTTTACGGCCGCCACGGTCTGATGCGCGCGCTGGCGCGCGGTGTCTTTACCTATATGAGGCCCGGATTCCATCCGTGGGAAGTGGACGACCGCTCGCTACTCGAAGAGGCGCTGCGTCTGCTCGAAGCTGGCAGGGGGAAGGAGATGATGGCATGAAGAAGCCTGCTCTGGCCTTGCTCGCGACGGCGGCAATTTTCAACACGCCTGCTGTAGCCTCCACCGCCGATATCACGGGCGTCTGGGCGACGGGTTCTGAGGGCGGTCGAGTGGAAATCTATCGATGCGGCAAGGCGCTGTGCGGAAAGGTCGTCGACGCCAGCCGACTGCGGGCCAACCCCGACCTGCGCGACGTCCGCAATTCCGACCCCAAGCTGCGCCAGCGCAAGCTCAAGGGCCTCGTCGTGCTCAAGGGTTTCACCGGCGGCCCGCGCGAATGGAAGGGCGGCCCCGTCTATGATCCCGAAACGGGCGACGGCGCCGCAAAAGGCCACCTCAGGCTGCTTGACAGTGGCAAGCTGGAACTCAAGGGATGCGTTATTTTATTCTGCCGCTCCAAAATCTGGAGCAGAGCCAGCTGAAGCGCGAGGCCTAGCCTGTATCATGGAGCGGGAATATTTCCAGATATGAATACCTTGTAGGGCTACAAAAAGAGCTGCCGCCTACCAGGCCTGGGCCATTGACGTCCTCGCTGATCCTTGCGTTGCAGGAATAATCTCTGTCTGGCGCGAGGTGGCAGCTTTTTGCCATTCTGTGCCGAAGGCTGGGGGGCTTCTAACGGTCGAGGTTCCCGGTAGCCGGCGCCAGCTTGTCTCAGCCGATCTTTGACGTGAACCGACTGGAGCGCGGCGCCTAACATGCTAAGGGCATTCTATGCTTCACATGCACGGCCGCGGCGGCACCGTCCAAATCGATGGTGTCAAATATGACTGGGAACTCCTGAGCGAGCCTCAATTGTC
This sequence comes from Sphingopyxis fribergensis, assembly GCF_000803645.1. Taxonomy (NCBI): domain Bacteria; kingdom Pseudomonadati; phylum Pseudomonadota; class Alphaproteobacteria; order Sphingomonadales; family Sphingopyxidaceae; genus Sphingopyxis; species Sphingopyxis fribergensis. Next base: position 1,711,527 of record NZ_CP009122.1, read on the forward strand.
CTCTTCCGATGGCTGGAGGGGCATGATGGTTTCCTTGCGCCAGAGAGATATGCCACGCGAAGCCGTGTTGGAATTTCCAACGCCAAAGCGCCTGTTAAAAGGATTGCCGAAAGGGCGTTCGCACATCAACGACGCTATAGCCTCGCGAGGGGTGCGAGCGGCATTGTCGGCAGGATGGGACCCGGCTTCTCGCGGCAAGCCGACGGTCTTCATGGTTGATGCCAACGGCGACTAAACGCCATCGCCCAACCAGTCGGCCCTTATCTCTCCCCTATGCCCCTCCGGCGCCAGCGCGGCGCGCAGGGCTTCCAGCAGAGGCGGCAGCGCCTGCGTGAAGGCGTAGGGCGGGTTGACGATGAAAAGGCCCGCGCCGTTATAAATGTCGGGCTGATCACGATCGTACAACCAATGCTCGACTACCAGAAACTTCGGTATGCCGAGCTTGCGCAACTGCTGCGTCCACCGCACATGCGTGGCGCGGTCCTTCAGCGGATACCAGATTGCCGTCACGCCATGCGCCCATTTGCGGTGCGCGGCCGCGAGGGTGGCGGTGATCCGTGCGCGCTCATCGGTCTGCTCGTAGGGCGGGTCGACCACCACCACGCCGCGCGCCGTGCGGGGCGGCAGCATCGCCAGCCAAAACTCGTAGGCGTCGCGCTGATGCACGGCGGCGGATGTGCCCCGCATCGCGCCGCGCAGGGCATTGACGTCCTCGGGATGCTTCTCGTTCAGGATCAGAAAATCCTGCGGACGCAGAAGCTGCGCCAGAAATCGCGGCGATCCGGGGTAGAAGCGAGGCTCCGCCCCGGCATTCACCGCCTGTACGGCGGCGCGGTAGTCGTCGAGCAAGGGGTTCGTGTCGGCGAAGGCCCGCAGCACGCCCTGTGTGGCCTCGCCGGTGCGCCTCGCCTCATCACCGCCGAGGTCGTACAGCCCGCAACCGGCATGGGTGTCGATCAAGGTTAGCGCGCCCGGTTTTTGCTGCAAGGCCCGCACGAGGGCGATCAGCAGACTGTGCTTTACGACATCGGCGCTGTTGCCAGCATGGAAGGAATGGCGATAATTCATCGTAATTCAAAATCCTGGCGATCTGACTTTATACGAGCGGCTGGAAGCGGAAGCCGAACGCGAGGCGATGGAAGCAACCAATCCGGTGCCCCGTACAGAGTCGGGCGGAAACCTTCAAAGCATTCCGCGCAAGGCCTGGGCCCCCCGTTAGCGATCGTCACCAGAGGCGGAGACAGGCCTCCAGGCCGCATGGGGGTGTTCGATCATCGAGGAGCCGCATGCGATTGGCATTGCCGCGAATCGTCCGGCAGCGGACCTGCACTCGCTTGATGCCGACGCTACTCGCGCAGCGAGACCCAGGCTCACCGGGTAGCGCTTCGGACTGGAGACCGCGCGATTGACGGCATTCGCGCGATGGTCGACCGCGTCGTCCGCGAAGCCAGCCAGCCTTGTCTAGGCGTGAATTCGGTCGCCGAACTCGGAACATCCTGGCCCGCGCTCAACGAAATCCGCTTGGCGGCCGATCATTGGCTCCGCGCCGCGATCGTAGAGCAGGTGAGGGCGGCGCAAGGCGACGGACACATCACAGCCGATCTGGACGCCGATATAGTCGCGACGTGGTTCGTGTCGAGCTTCGCGGGAATAAGGATCGCCGCGCGCGGCGGCGCGAGCGCCGAACATTTGGCCATTCTGGGAGAAATGATACTTCGCGCGCTTCGTTAACTCCCGTTTTTTTTGACTAATTTTGGAACGTTCATTCAATAAGGAGAATGATATGAAAGCCATTGCGCTGATATCGCCTGACGGCGGCCTGGACTTCGTCAACGTCCCCGAACCAGCGCCGGGTCCGGGGAATATCGTCGTCGAGATCGCTGCCGCAGGCGTCAATTTCATGGATATCGGGGTGCGCCGCGGCATGGCGTGGACCGATGTCGCTGACCCCAAGGTAATCGGCGTGGAGGGCGCGGGGCGGGTGGTCGCGCTGGGCCAGGGCGTCACCGGCTTTGCGATCGGTGATCGCGTCGCCTGGGTGTATGCGCCCGGAAGCTACGCCGAGCAGGTCGAGGTACCCGAGAACGCGCTGGTTCGGGTTCCCGATGCGATCGACGACCGCACGGCGGCAGCTATCATGATGCAGGGGCTGACCGCCAGCCACTTTGCGACCGACTTCTATCCTGTGCAGCCCTGGGATGTCGCGCTCGTGCATGCCGCGGCCGGCGGTCTCGGCATGCTGCTGACGCAGATCGTCAAGCTGCGCGGCGGCACGGTGATCGGGCGCGTGTCGAGCGTAGCGAAGGTCGAAGCAGCGCGCGGCGCCGGCGCAGACCACGTCATCGTCGATGAAGAGGGCCATTTTGCGGACCGCGTCCTAGCGCTAACTGGCGGCGAAGGCGTGAACGTCGTTTTTGACGGTTCGGGTCCGACGACATTCGCGGACTCGCTTGCTTCGCTCCGGAGGTCGGGCACCTTCTGCTGGTTTGGGCCGGTGCTCGGCGGACCGGGACCCATCGACATCATGAGCCTGCCGAAGAGCATCAAGCTCGGTTACGCGGTCTTTTCCGACCATATTCCGACGCCTGCGCTGTTGCGCGAACGCACGGCGCAATTATTCCAATGGATTATAGACGGAAAGCTGCGCGTCGAAATAGGCGGTGTCTATCCGCTTGCCGATGCGGCGCGCGCGCATGTGGACATGGAAAGCCGTCGGAGCACCGGCAAGCTGCTGCTCATTCCCTGATGAGACAAAGGAGACGATGATGACCCTGTTTCAAAACACCGATCGACGCGGCTTCCTGGCGCAGGCGCTGGCCGGGTCGGCTGCGACCATGGTTCTTGCGGTTCCGGAGTCCACGATTGCGGCCGCGCCTGCCGACTTCGGGCCGCTCAAGCATGTCCGTACGAGCTTGCTCGATATCGCCTATGCGGAAGTCGGCCCCGCGAGCGGCGCGCCGGTGCTGCTCATCCACGGCTGGCCATATGACATCCATACCTATGCCGATGTCGCGCAGATATTGGGGGCGCAGGGCTACCGCGTTCTTGTGCCCTATCTGCGCGGATATGGCGCGACGCGCTTTCTGTCCGATGGGACCCTGCGCAACGGGCAGCAGGCGGCTTTTTCTGTGGACGCGCTCGACTTTCTCGATGCGCTCGGGATCAGCCAAGCGATTGTCGGCGGGTGCGACTGGGGCGCGCGGACTGCGTGCATCCTGGCGGCACTGTATCCCGAACGCGTCCGCGCGCTTGTGTCGGTCAGCGGTTATCTGATCGGCAGCCAGGCAGCGGGCGCCAAGCCACTATCGCCCGAGGCCGAGCGACGCTGGTGGTATCAATATTATTTCGCGACCGAACGCGGGCGGCAGGGCTATGCCGCCAACACGCGCGAATTCGCGAGGCTGATCTGGGAGACGGCTTCGCCGCATTGGGCGTTCGACGATGCGGTGTTCGCGCGGTCGGCGGCGGCGCTCGCCAACCCCGATCATGTCGCGATCAGCATCCACAATTATCGCTGGCGGCTCGGGCTTGCCGAAGGCGAAGCACGCTATGACGCGATCGAAGCGAAGTTGGCAACTTTTCCAACGATCGCGGTGCCGACGATCACGCTCGAAGGCGACGACAACGGTGCGCCGCACCCGGTCCCGCAGGATTATCGCGCAAAATTCACCGGCCTTTATGAGCACCGCACGAGCGAGGGCGGCATCGGGCATAATCTGCCGCAGGAAGCACCGCAGGATTTCGCTCGCGCCGTCGTCGACGCCGACCGGATGGCCGGACGATGAGACGCCTCTGACCTGCGCTGTCACCGATCTATGGCGTCGCGATACCCGACGGCTATCGCGACGGGCAACTTATCGATCCGGCGCTCGCGGACGCGCCATTCAACGAATTGCGCGTCGTGCTCGGCAATCCCGTGGCCGTCGATGCGTTTCGCCGCGACATCCGACCCTTTCCCGACGGATCGACGCCTGTGAAGCTGGCGAGGAAACGCATGCGCTCGGCCGAAATCGTGTCCGCCACGGTGGCTGGCGCCGCGACGACGGTGCAAATCATGGAAGGACAGCAAACATTTCGCCAAAACCGGAGGCTGGAGGATGGAACGATTCATCAGCGGCCGACCGGTCGATGGGGTGCAGCATCGAGCCTGCTTTGCCTGTCACGATGCCAAGGTGTCCGACCGAGACTGGGTGTTTACTCGCCATACCGAATAGTTAGAGGATCGGTGTCAGTGTGGCTCCGGGCGGATCGGGCCCCCTGTGGCCGGTCACGCCTCCTCGAGCGCAGAGGTCCGCTTTTCGCGAAACCAGCCAGTCTCCAAACGGCCATTCTCAGCAAGCGCGGAGTTCACTGATCGTCTGGCCGGTCCAACGCCGGATTGCGCGGCGCAGGTTCGCACTGTCGCTGAAGCCCACTTTCCAGGCTACGTCATCCACACTCATGCGGGTCGTCTGCAGATATTCGATGGCAAGCTTGCGGCGCACGTCGTCGACGATTTCGCCATAGCTGGTGTCCTCGGCGGCGAGGCGGCGACGCAGCGTTCGCTCCTGCAACCCGAGTTGGTCCGCAATCCCCTTCATCGATGGAAAATGGTTCGGGGCGAGCAGCAGGAGTTGATAGACCTCGCCGGACAGTCCCGACGAAATCCGCGACTGACCAATCAGACGATCACATGTTTCTTCCAGCATCGTGCGTGTGAGCCGGTTGCCCAACTCCGGCGTCTGCTCGAGAATGCCGATCGGATAGTGGAGTTCGTTTGCCTCTTGGTCGTATAGGCATTGGCAGGACAGTTCGCGCTCATCATTCGCGCAATGAGCGTCCTTTGTCAGCGCGAATAGCGCGCGGAGCGGCAGATTGTCTGATCCGGCGGTGTCGCGAATATGAGTAAACGTCATTTTCATTTGCTGGCGGACGAGAAAGGTCCGCACTTCGCTGCTCATGACGTCGCGATAGATTTCGCTGAATTGCCAGATCGCGACCTCGCCCTCGGTCCGCCAGCCGAGGCGCACGGTGGGCGTGGCGAGTGGCTGGTATCGCACCGCGAAATCGAAAAAGTCGCGCATCGTCGGCGAGCACATCAGCGCATATCCGTACATGCCGTAAGCGGACAGGTGCAGACGCGATCCGATCTCGAAGGCATCGCTGAACTCGGCGCCGGCGGCGACGATATTTTCGCAGGCGATCAGATATTGCCCGATCGACGTCAGCGTGTGCGGATCGCGAACCTGGGCCAGCGTTAGTCCCGTACGCTCGAGGACCGTCTCCGGCGCAATCCCGCGGCTCGCCACCGCGTCGATGACGGTCGCCAGCTTGAACGGCGCAAAGATGCGTTGATTGAGCGAGGGGAAGCCGGCCCGGGCATTGCGGTTCGCCAGCCCCGTCGGAACGTCATCGCCATCCACACTCCATGTCCCTTCCAAGATATGTGTCCGCTAAAGACACAGTGATGTCCGCCGATGCTCTTACCAACGGGTCTGCCAAATCATAAGAGAGACATCAAGCCGGCAAAGTCCGGCAGCGGAGCTGTCCGCGGAAACGATAATCAAAGGCAGGGAAGAGGACCATCATGTCGATCAGAATCATTGGCGCGGGAAGCCGCGCACGCATGCTGTGCGGATCCGCAATCGTGGCGGCCTTGCTCGGCACGCCGGCCGCCGCTTATACCCAAAGCGCCGACACGAGCAGTCAGACCGAAGAAGGCTCGACCGAGTCCGACAGCGAAATCGTTGTCACTGGGACGAGCATCCGCGGCATTCCGCCGACCGGATCGGGCCTCATCAGCGTATCGCGCGACGATGCCAAGCTGATCGGCGCCGCCAGCACGCCCGAACTGCTGGCGACCGTACCGCAGCTCAACAGTTTCAACACCGCGCCGCGCACGAGTAATAACGGGCTCGGCTCCTTTGCCCCCGGCTTGCGCGGCCTGCCGGCGAGCGCGACCTTACCGCTGATGAACGGGCACCGGCTGATCTCGGGCAGCACCCAGCAGACCAACCCCGACTATCCGTTCCTTCCCGAACTCGCGATCGAGCGCGTCGAGATCGTCGCCGACGGCGCCTCGGCGATCTACGGGTCGGAGGCGGTCGCGGGCGTGGTCAACTTCATCACCCGCAAGCGCGTCTCGGGGTTCGAAGCCAATGTCCGATACGGCTTCGCCGACGACTATCACGCCTTCAACGCGGGCGGCATCTTCGGGCACGAATGGAGCAGCGGCTCGTTCGTCGCGGCGTATCAATATGCTGAAAACAGCAATATAACGGGCGCCGACCGCCGCTACCGCTCGCTCGATTTCCGGGCCGCCGGCGGTGTCGATACACGCTCGGCCGTGTGTCCGAACGCGAACGTCAATCTCTTCGCCGGGACGATTTATGCCGCGCCCAGCCTGACGCCGGGCCTCAATACCTGCGACCCGCGCGGCCCGGTCGATCTGGTGCCCGAAAACCGTACCCACAGTGTCTTCGTGTCGGCGCGCCAGGAATTGGCGTCGAACATCACCCTCTGGGGCGACCTCCTCTATTCGGATCGCAAGGATGTCGTTCAGGCCGCCCTGCCGGGGCAGACCTTCGTTTTGCTGACCGCCGCCAACCCTTTCTTCCGGGCGCCGCCGGGAACGGGGACGTTGTTCGAATATGTCGATTTCCGCCCGGACAATCTGGTCGGCGCCGATCATTTCGATCAGACCTTCCGGGTCCGGACCGGCAACGCCACCGCCGGGATCGACGTCAAATTGCCCGGTGATTTCAAGGCCAGCCTGTACGGCACCTATAATTGGTCGCGCAACGATACCTTCCAACCCGGGATCAACACGACGGCTTTGACCGCGGCGGCCGCAGGGACCACGGCGGCAACAGCCCTCGATCCCTTCGGCACGCGGACCAACCCTGCGGTTGTAGCGGCCATTCTCGACAATCCGACCGATTTCACCAACCGTCAGCGCACCCGGATCGGCGCCGTCAAGATCGATGGGCCGCTTGCAAAGCTGCCGGGCGGGGAGCTCAAGATTGCCGCCGGCGCCGAATATCGCCGCGAAACCTATCGGCAGCGCGGATCGAGCGGTGGCGTCGGATTTCCCGAGGATCTCGAACGCGACGTCAAATCACTATATGGCGAATTGTTCGTGCCGATTTTCGGCGAGGGCAATGCTGCTCCCATGGTCCGCAGCCTCGCGCTGTCGCTGTCGGGACGCTATGATCACTACAGCGATTTCGGTTCGACCACCAATCCGAAGGTCGGCATCACATGGGAGCCGGTGGAGGGGCTGAACCTGCGCGGCAGCTATGGCCGTTCCTTCCGGGCACCGGGGCTGCGCGATCTCGGCTCGACCGTCGGATCCTATTATGCGGCTGCGGCGCTGGTTGATGCCTTTGGCGCGCGTGACCCCCTGCGCGGGGCAACACAGGTCAACACGATCCTGCTCTTCGGCGGCAATCAGAATCTGAAACCCGAAAAGGCGCGCACTTTTTCGCTCGGCGCCGATTTCCGGCCCAGCTTCGCGCCCGGGTTCAGCGCCGGTGCGACCTTCTATGACATCAAATATAATGATGTCATCGGCACGCCGTCGGGGCTCGGCGCGCTCATCTTTACCGACCCCACCTTCGCGCCGCTCGTCACGCGTGACCCGACCGCGGCGCAGGTAAGCGGAGCGATCGCGAACACCGTTCCCTTTTTCTATACCTTCTCGGCAGTGCCGACGATCGGCAACATCCTCGACCTGCGCCAGGGCAACTTCGGCATTCGCAAGACCAACGGCGTCGATTTCGACGTGCGCTATCGGCATACGGCGGGCTTCGGCACGGTCTTCGGCGGTATCGCGGGCAATTATATCCTGAAATACCGGACGCAATTGTCGCCGACCTCGGCGGTCAGCAACTCGCTCGACGCCGGCATTCCGCGGACGACCCTTCGCACGACCTTGGGTGTCACGGCGGGACCGGTGACCTTCGTCAACTTCGTCAATCATCGCAGCGGCGTCACTGCGTCCTTCGCAACGCCGACCGGCACCAGCCTCTACAAGGCCAAGGGGTACACCACGATCGACCTGCGCCTGTCGCTGAGACTGCCGGATCTCGGCTTTGCCAAGGGCACCGAAGTCGGCATGCAGATCAACGATCTGTTCGATGCGACACCGCCTTTTTTCCCGGGCACCGACGGCGTTGGCGGATCCTACAATGCCATTGGCCGCTACGCCGCGATGAGCCTGCGCACATCGTTCTGATCCCGGGCGGCGGCCTCGGTGGAGGTCGCCGCTTACTGCTCCGGGGCTTTGGTCAAACCGCACGGTCGATGCGGCGACCGCCGCCGCCCACCTGATTGAGATAGGTTTGTCTTCCGATGAGTGATGCCGGTACCCGCGCGATCGTCTCCGGCCCCATCCCGCAGATTCGCCTGTTCTCCGATTGGCTGGATGCCAACCGAAACCTGCAATTCGGCAACTATGAGGAGCTGTGGGCATGGTCGGTCGCGGAGTTCGATGCCTTCTGGCGGAGTGTCTGGGACTATTTCGAACTCCAATCGCCGACCGCGTTTGATGCGGTCCTCGGCGAAGAGGTCATGCCGGGCGCCCGCTGGTTCGCGGGCGCAGAGGTCAATTATGCGCAGCAGGTCTTTCGCCACGCCGGTCTTGCGCAGGTGGCCGGACAGCCCGCGATCGTCGCGGAAAATGAACGCGGTGAAACGACCGAGCTCAGTTGGCCCGAGCTGCGCCGCCAGTCGGCGTCGCTGGCGCTCGAACTGCGCCGGCACGGGATCGGACCGGGCGACCGGGTCGCGGCCTATCTCCCCAACATCCCCGCCGCCGTTGTTGGCTTGCTGGCATGTGCGAGCCTCGGCGCGATCTGGACCCTATGCTCGCCCGATATGGGCACCAATGCCGTGCTCGACCGGCTGCGCCAGACCGAGCCCAAGGCGCTGATCGCGGTCGACGGCGTATTCTATGCCGGTAAGGCCATGGACCGCAGCGTGGCGGTGGCCGATATTCGGCGTCAGTTGCCGAGCATCGCGGCGTTGTTCCTCATCGCCAGTGGCTTCGGCGAAACGGGCGTGCCCGGAGGCATCGCTTTTGGTGAGGCGATCGGACGCGACGACGCCGAGGTCGCTGCGTTCGAACCCGAATGGCTGCCGTTCGACCATCCGCTGTGGATTCTCTACTCGAGCGGCACCACCGGGCTTCCCAAGCCGATCGTGCATGGCCACGGCGGTATCATTCTCGCGACCTGTGCCGGACAGCTCCATTTCGATCTCGGGGCGAGCTACAGCCCGAACAATTTCGGCGACCGCTTCCACTGGTATAGCGCCACGGGATGGGTGATGTGGAATGTTCAGATCGGGGGCTTGCTGAGCGGCACGACGATCTGCCTGTTCGACGGGTCTCCGAGTGGATCCAAAGCCGATCCCGACTGGTCCGGGCTATGGGCCTTCGCGGCGCGCAATGGGGTGACCTGGTTCGGCGCCGGCGCCGCCTTTTTCACCAGCTGCCAAAAGGGCGGCGTCGATCTCGGCCGGATCGGCAATCTCGACAAAATTCGCGCGCTCGGCAGCACCGGATCGCCGCTTCCTCCCGGTGTTCAACGCTGGGGCACCGCGCAATTTTCGGCTTTGGGCCGGCCGGATATCTGGTGGTGCAATGTCAGCGGCGGCACCGAAATCGCCGCCGCCTTCATGGCAGGCAATCCCGAGCTGGCCGACACGCCGGGCCGACTTCAGTGCCGCCATCTCGGGGCCGCGATCGAGGCCTGGGACGAGCAGGGGCGGCCCGTGATCGGCGAGGTCGGCGAACTGGTTTGCACGCGCCCCTTTCCGAGCATGCCGCTCTATTTCTGGGGCGATGACGACGGCAGTCGTTATCGGGCGTCCTATTTCGCCGAATGGCCCGGCATCTGGCGCCACGGCGATTGGCTGACGATCGGCACCGACGGCAGTTGTACGATTTCGGGTCGCAGCGACGCGACGATCAACCGGCATGGACTGCGCATGGGGACGGCCGAAATCTATTCGGCGGTTGAGGGCCTGCCGGGAGTCGCGGACAGCATGATGATCGATGTCGAGCGCGAAGCCGGCGACAGCGCGTTGCTTCTGTTCGTCGTCCCCGCCGAGGGGCACAGCGTCGACGCATCGATGGAAGCGGCGGTCGCGTCGGCCATAAGAGGCAGCCTGTCGCCACGCTTCGTGCCCGATCGGCTGATCGCGGCACCTGGCATTCCGTACACGCTGTCGGGCAAGAAACAGGAATTGCCGATCAAGCGGCTGTATGCCGGCTGGCCTGTGGCCAAGGTGATCAATGCCGACGCGATTGCCACGCCCGAATTGCTCCCTTGGTATATCGAGCAGGCGCGGCTGTGGCGATGCGACGCTGCAGCAGAGGCGACCCGAGAGTGACGCAGCGATGGCGGGATCGAGATGAACGCGTGTTTGGCAGGGAAGGGCAGAGTATATGGCGATCAACGGGGCTTCGGATCGACCGGCTGTTGCGGGCGGGGGGCGATCGAGCAGGCGCGGGCTGGTGCTTGGCATGCTGTGTTTCGTCTATGTGCTGAATTTTCTCGATCGGCAGCTCGTGTCGATCCTCGCCAAGCCGATTCAGGACAGCCTGCAGATCACCGATAGCGAACTCGGCCGGATTACCGGCTTCTATTTCGCTTTATTCTATTGTTTCATTGCCATTCCGGTCGGCTGGCTGGCCGATCGCACCAATCGGGTCAAGGTCCTGGCGATTGCCTGCGGCTTGTGGAGCGCCGCGACCGCGGCCTGCGGGATGGCGGCAAACTACGGTCAGCTGGTGGTTGCCCGCATGGCGGTCGGCGTCGGCGAAGCGGGCGGCGTCCCGCCATCTTATGCGATCATCTCCGACAGTTTTCCGCGCGAGCAGCGCGGCACCGCGATGGGTATCTTCAACCTCGGCCCGCCGATCGGTTCAGCGCTGGGCGTGGCCTTTGGGGCGTCGCTGGCGGCGGCCTATGACTGGCGCGTCCCATTCTATGTCGTCGGCGGCATCGGCATCATTACCGCCGTCCTTGTATATCTGTTCATTCCCGAACCGGAGCGCGGTCAGTTCGACCCGGCGCCTATTTCTTCTGATGCGGCCCAGCCCGTCGATAGTTTCGGACAGGCCATCCGCAGCTTTTTCGGCAACCGGATCCTCGTTGTTGCCGCGCTCGCCAGCGGGGCGGCCAATTTCATCACCTATGGCCTCAGCAATTTCGCGACTTTGTTCCTGATGCGCGAGAAGGGCATGGCGCTGGAGCAGGTCGCGATCTGGTACGCGCTGGCCGTCGGCCTTGGCATGGGGGCGGGTATCTTCGTTTCCGGGCGCCTCATCGATCGCTTCGGCGCCACGAACAAGACCGCCTATGCGACCATCCCGGCGCTCTCGCTGGTGCTTGCCTTGCCTTTCTTTCTCAGCTTCGCTGCCGCGGACCGGTGGGAACTGGCGCTCGCCCTGCTGTGCGTGCCGTTGTTCCTCAACTCCTTTTTCCTGCCGGCAACGGTCACTTTCGTCCAGGGTGAGGTCGCGCCGGGCGCGCGGGTCATTTCGGGCGCCCTGCTGCTCCTCGTGATGAACCTGATCGGCCTCGGACTGGGGCCGACATTCGTCGGCGCGGCCAGCGACTTCTTCCGTCCTGAATATGGCGAGCATGCCTTGCGAATGGCCTATTATGCGCTCGCGCCTATGTACCTCGTCGCCGCGCTTCTGTTCCTGTGGCTGGCTCTGCTGATCAAGCGATCATCCGGCGATGTGGCCGATGCGCGCGGCTGAAGCTGGGGGAAGAGGGCAGATGACAAGATTTGCGGAGACGATCATGAATCAGAGACACGCCTTTGCCGCGATAGCGGCCCTGACAGTGGGAACGATGGCGCCTACCGAAACGGCGGCTTTTATCCATACGGCCGCGCCGGATGGACCCGCCGCGCGGTGCAGCGCGCTCGGTGCTTTGCGCCTTCCCGGCACCCGTATCGTCAGCGCTGCGCTCGTTCCGGCCAAGGATGCCGAGACGAACGTCGGGGGCGCGACGCCCGGCTATCGCAGCTTCTGCCGTGTGGTTGCCCGCGTCCAGTCGGCGCCCGATTCCGATGTCGGCATCGAAATATGGTTGCCTGTTGAGGGCTGGGCGGGCGTCTTTCACGGCAATGGCAGCGGCGGGTTCGGGGGCACCTTTGCCACCGGCTATTCGGGCATGGTCGACGGGCTGCGGCGCGGATTTGCGACTGCGACCACGGATACCGGGACCGCCCCCGCGTCGCCGCTCGAAGGCGATGCGCTGATCGGCCAGCCGCGCAAATGGCGCGACTGGGGGCGGCTGTCGACGCATGTCATGACAACGACCGGAAAGGCGATCACCAAGGCCTTCTATGGCCGCAATGCCAAACGTTCCTATTACACCGGCTGTTCGACCGGCGGCCAGCAAGGTCTGATCGAATCGCTCTATTACCCCGCCGATTACGATGGCATCCTCGTTGGGGCGCCGGTCATCAACCGGACATGGGGCCATGCCGCGGTACTCTGGGACTATGCCGCGGCGCATCGAACGGCCGGCAGCCGCCTCTCCGACGCCAAGCTGAAATTGCTCAACAAGGCGGCGATCGCCACCTGCTGGCGACAGGGGCACGGCCTTGCCGGAGACCGGTTTATTTCGGATCCCATGAGCTGCAAATTCGATCCCGCGGTCCTGCAATGCACCGGCGCAGCATCGGACAGCTGTCTGACTCAAGGCGAGGTCGCGACGGCGCGCGCCTTTTATTCGGGGCCAGCGAACCGCGATGGCAAGGCGAGCTATTTCGGCTGGCTGCCGGGCAGCGAAATGCCCGACACGTTCGGCTGGTCCTTCCTGCAAACCCCGATTAACGATCAGCCGCCCTTCGGCGGTCTCTTCAAATGGGTGTTCGGCGCCGATTGGGACTGGAAGGGCTTTGATTTCGATCGCGACATGCCGGCGGTCCAGGCTCGCCTCGATCCGATCGTGAACGACGCCACGCGCGGCAGCCTCGATGCGTTTGCCGCGCGCGGCGGCAAGCTGATCATCTTTCACGGATTGGCCGATACGCTCGTCGCGCCCGCCCAGTCGGTTGCGTTTTACGAACGGCAGGCAGCGCAGCTTGGCGGCGGCCGCCGGATCGCGGATCATGCGCGCCTGTTCCTGGCGCCCGGCATGATGCACTGCGGCGGCGGCACCGGCCCCGATGCCTTCAACGGCACGCTCGGTATCCCTCCGCAGCCGCCGGCCTATGACGCGAAACATGATCTCTTCTCGGCGCTGATCGACTGGACCGACAAGGGCGACGCGCCCGATGAAGTCATCGCGACGAAGTTTTCAGCCGACGACAAAAGCGAAATGGACATGCAGCGGCCGATCTGTCCCTACCCCAAAAAGGCGGTATATCGCGGCACGGGCTCGACGCGGTCGGCCAGCAATTTCATCTGCTCCCGGCTGGATTCTGGCCGCGATAGATCGGGCTGGTAAAAGGGTGATATCGGAATGGGGCCGGGAATGACGAAAAGGGATAAAGACATGCGACAGTGGCCGGGACTTGCAGCCGTGGCAATCGCGTTCGCGCTGGTCGGATGTGCGCCCGTCGCGAGTGGCGGGGCGTCGCGCCCGACCGCGAGCGCGCGGGATGGCGCGATGCGGGACTTGCTCGATTATGCGCGTTATCAGAAAACTACGGGTTTTGTCGTCATGCGCGGCGGAAAGACGCTCGTCGAAGAAAACTGGCCTGCGCCAGCCGACCCGACATTTGCGATCTTTCTCTATGGCAAGACGGACAGCGGTGCGCTGCTTGAGGATGTGGCGTCACAGCAGAAAAGCTATATCGCGCTGTTGATGGCGGTGGCCGCCGACAAATCGCTGATCGATGTCGACAGGCCGGTCAGCGACTATATCGGCGCGGGCTGGTCGAAAGCGACACAAGAGCAGGAACAGCGGATCCGCGTGATCCATATTCTGCAGATGAATTCGGGGCTCGACGAAAAATTCGGCTATGTCGCTCCGGCGGGTACGAAATTCTTCTATAATACGCCGGTGTACGCGGTCTCGAAGTCTATCCTGACCGCTGCGAGCAAGCTGTCGCTCGAGCAGCTCACGCATGACTGGCTCACCGGACCCTCGGGCATGACCGAGACCGATTGGCGGCAGCGCCCCGCGGCGCTCGCAGGTGTCGGTAATAATACGGCGCTTGTCACATCGCCGCGGGACACCGCGCGATTCGGGCAAATGATCCTGAATGGCGGCGCGGCTTCCAATGGCAAGCGGATCGTTTCGGCCAGCCGGCTGAAGGCCTTGTTCGCGCCCTCGCCGAGCAATCTAGGCTATGGGCGGCTGTGGTGGCTCAATGGCGGCGAGGCTGTCGTGCGGGTCGATGGCCGGCGCAGCAAGGGCCCACTGATTCCGGCTGCTCCGGCCGACCTCGTCGCGGCTTTCGGCTTTCTCGATCGTCGTCTTTATGTCGTTCCCAGTCTGGACCTGGTCGTCGTGCGGACGGGCGCCGATGCACCCGATACCGATTTCGACCAGCAGCTGTGGCTGCGTCTCGTACGCGCGTTGGGCTGACAGGCGTCGCCAAAGAGAATCAAACGTTCCATCCAAAACATTCACACGCGCGATAGTGAATATTGACATTTGCTTCCGGCACGGCATAAATCACCCGCAAGTCGGCGACGAAGAGCGCCGATTTGGAGGGAGAGGTTTTATGAAGGCTCAGCTTTTTGCGTCCGCCTCGGTGGTCGCCTTGTTTGCGATACCCGTTTCCGCGCTTGCCCAGTCGACGAGCGCCCCGCCACCCGCCGATACGGACGCGCAGGACCAGAAACGCGACGCCAACGATATCATCGTCACCGCGACGCGGCGTACCGAGCGGCTTCAGGATGTGCCGCTCAGCGTTACCGCCTTCGATCAGGAGGAGCTCGATGATCTTGGCATCGTCGGTTTTGAGGGCATCGCGCAAAATACGCCCGGCATTGTCGTCAATCGCCCGACCCAGAATTTTAACAATTTCACTGCGCGCGGCATCAACACCAACGGCTATTCGGCCGGGCTGCAGAGCGCCGTCGCCATTTATGTCGATGAACTGCCGATCTCGGCAAACGGCAATTCGACGATCCTCGACCCCAATCTCTATGACGTCGAGCGCGTCGAATTCCTCCGCGGGCCGCAGGGCACGCTGTTTGGGTCGAACTCGCTCGCGGGTGCGATGCGGATTATCACGAAGAGCCCGGATCTTGACGATTTCGAAGCATCGGCGAGTGTCGATATTGGCCTCACCGGCTCGAACTCGGTGCGCCAGCGCTACAATGCGATGGTCAACGTCCCGATCATGAAGGATGAAATGGGTCTGCGCGTCACCGGATATTATCGCAACGAGGACGGTTGGATCGACAATATCGGCACCGGCGTCAAGGATGCCAACAGCCTCGAAGCCTATGGCGGCCGCGCGATCCTGCTACTCCAGCCGAGCGACCGGATGAAGGTGAAGCTGCTCGCCTCCTATGAAAACAGCAAGCCTGCGGACTCGGGGCTGACCAACCCGTTGCTCGGCAATTTCGTGCGCCGGTCGGACCGCCCCGATCTGTTTCAGGGCAAGCTGACCAACTATAATATCACCGTCAACTATGAGTTCGATTTCGCGGAATTGATCAGTTCGACGACGCTGTCGGACTATGATGCGTCCTTCTATGTCGATCTTGCGGGCACCTTCGCGCAGGCATTTCCCTTTGCGCTCGACGCCTATGGCTATGACGATCTGTTCGTTCAGGAAACGCGGCTTGTGTCGCGGCACGACGGGCCGTTCGAATGGGTCGCGGGCTTTTTCTATTACGACAAGCGCCGCACCGTCGATTTTGCTTATCGTTCGACCCCGGAATTCCTCGCGGCACGCGGCCTGACCGGACTACCCGACGAATATTATCAGCGTTTCAACAGCTACACCGACCAGACGGAAATGGCGGGCTTCGGCGAGGCGACCTTTCGTTTCAGCGACCGCTTCTGGATCACCGGCGGGCTGCGCTATGGCAATACCGAGGTGCAGAGCTTTACCCGTGGCGGAGGGTATAACAGCAATTACCTGACCGCGGCACTGTTCGGTTTTTCGAACACTCCGCTCACCGTTACGCCGGTCAACTACGCCGCGGGGCTGAAGGTCAAGGATGACCGGCTGTCGTGGAAGGGCAGCGTGTCGTTCAAGCCGACCGACAGCGTGACCACCTATGCGACGATCTCCACCGGCTTCCGCACGCCGGTTGTCAACGCGCGCGCGGGGCTGGCCAGCACGATCAATCCCAACGACATCATCATTCCGGATGGCGCGAAATCAGACAGCGTCACCAACTATGAAATTGGCCTCAAGGGCCGCTGGCTGGGCGGCGACCTGACTGCCAATATCGCCGCTTATTATATCGACTGGAAGGATATTCAGGTCCAGGCGAACCGCGTGTCGGACTCGATCCAGTTCGCGACCAACATCGGCGGCGCCGAGAGCTATGGCCTTGAATATGAACTGATCGCGCGGCCGGTGCAGGGGCTCAGCCTTTCGCTCAACGGTTCGTTCAACCGCGCCAAGGTAACCGATCTCTCCCCGGTCGAGGCGGCCATCTCGGGTGCCGAACCCGGCACCCGGCTGGCATCGCCGAAGTTCCAGGGATCGGGGACGCTCCGCTACGATTTCGGGATCGGCGACAGCGAGACGGCCTATGCAGCGGTTAACGTGTCGCACGCCGGTTCCTTCCCGAACCAGTTCCCCAATGTGCCGGGCAATCCGAATGCGGCCAGCCCGACCTATGATTTCACGGAGGCGTGGACCAATGTGAACCTCTATGCCGGGGCGAAGCTCGGCGCGCTCGATCTGGGAGCCTATGTCGAGAATGTCTTCGACGACAAGTCGGTCACCTATGTCCATCCCGAGGCGTTCCTCGACGGGCGCTATGCCCGGCTTCGTCCGCGCACGGTTGGCGTCCGCGCCAACTATCGCTTCTGATGCGCGGCATGGTTGAAGGGGCAGGACGATGATCCGGCGCTGGCGACACCTGGCTCTTGTTTTGGCGCTGGTCACGCCCGCCCCGGCGCTTGCGGCCGACGATGCGGTTGTCGAGGCGCCGGCCGGAAGCCTGCGTGGCAGCGAGGATCGCGGCATCCGGGTCTTCAAGGGCATTCCCTATGCGGCGGCCCCCGCCGGCGAGCGCCGTTGGCGTCCGCCGGCGGAGCCCGCGGCGTGGGACGGCGTGCGCGACGCCACGAAGTTCGGCGCGGCGTGCATGCAACCGAGGCCGCGCGCCGCCAATATCTACGCCGGTGACCTGCCAGCGATGAGCGAGGATTGCCTTTCGCTCAACATCTGGGCGCCCAAGGATGCGCGCGGCGCGCCGGTGTTTTTGTGGATCCACGGCGGGTCGCTGACGGCGGGATCGGGAGCGGAGCCGCTCTATGACGGGCGTGCGCTGGCGAAGCGCGGGCTGGTCGTCGTCTCGATCAACTATCGCCTCGGCGCGCTCGGCTATCTGGCGCACCCCGAGCTGAGTGCGGAATCGCCCGATCGCGTGTCGGGCAATTACGGGCTGCTCGACCAGATTGCGGCGCTCGAATGGGTCAATCGCAACATCGGTGCCTTTGGCGGCGATGGCGGTAATGTCACCATCGCCGGGGAATCGGCGGGCGCGCTCAGTGTCATGTATCTGATGGCAGCGCCCCAGGCGCGCGGCCTGTTTCACAAGGCGATCGCGCAGAGCGCCTATATGGTGTCGGCGCCGGGGTTGCGTACCGCGATCAACGGCATGGTCCCCGCCGAAGAGCAGGGCAAGGGTCTGGCCGCGAAGCTGGGCGCCACCGACCTCGCGGCATTGCGCGCGATGCCGGCGGAAGAGATTGCATCGGAGGCGCCTGCTAAGGGCTTTTTCCCTTTCCCGAGCGTCGATGGCCAGGTCGTGCCGCATCAGCTGGTCGAGACGTTCGACAAGGGCGAACAGGCGCCCGTCCCGATCCTTGCCGGATTCAACAGCGGCGAGATTCGCTCTCTGCGGTTCCTGCTCCCCAAGGCGCCCGCCGATGCGGCGGCCTATGAGGCGGCGATCCGTGCCGGTTATGGTGAACTCGCTGACCTGTTTCTCGCGCGTTATCCGGCCAAGGCAATCGACGAGAGCATGCTCGCAGCGACGCGCGATGCGATGTACGGCTGGACGTCGGAGCGGCTGGTGTCGAACCAGTCGGCGCTCGGGCAGCGGTCCTATTATTATCTGTTCGATCATGGCTATCCGGCGATGCAGGAATGGAATCTCCACGCCTTCCACGCTGCCGAGCTTCCCTATGTCTTCGGAACCGCGACGCGCACGCCGCCGCTCTGGCCGAAGATCCCCGACACGCTCGCCGAAAAGAAGCTGTCGGACGCGATGACCGATTATTGGGCGGGCTTCGCGGCGACGGGAACCCCGCGCGCCAAGGACCAACCTGACTGGCCCGACTATGCCGACCAACGCGGCTTCATGCATTTCTCCGATGCTCCCCGCGCAGGACATAATCTCTTCCCCGGCGTTTCGGCGCTGCACGAGGCCGTGGTCTGCCGTCGCCGGGCGGCGGGCGATATTCCATGGAACTGGAATGTCGGCATCGTTTCGCCGCCGTTGCCACCGAAAGTATCGGGGTGCCAATGATCGACGGATCGATGCAGACCTATGCGTTGACGCTCGACAAATTCCTCTCCCACGCCGCGAAATGGCATCCCGGCGCCGAAGTGGTGTCGGCGGGAGCGGATGGGGCGGTCCGGCGTATCGGCTATGCCGCCCTGCGCGACCGCGCGCTTCGCGTCTCGGGCGCCCTCGCGCGTCTCGGGATCGCGAAGGGTGACCGGGTCGCGACGCTGGCCTGGAATACGCAGGGGCATGTCGAGGCGTGGTACGGGATCATGGGCATGGGAGCGATCTGTCACACGCTCAACCCGCGCCTGACGCCCGCGCAGCTCGGTTCGATGCTGTCGCAGTCCGAAGCCGCGGTCCTGCTTGTCAGCCCCGACCTGTTGCCGCTGGCCGAGGACGCGGCGCGCAATCTTGCTTCGGTTCGCCACATCCTGTTGCTCGACGCCGATGGCGACGCGCGCGCACTCGAGCTGCTGATCGCGTCGTGTGACGCCGATGCCGTCTGGGGCGGGTTCGACGAGACGAGCCCGTCGGGCCTTTGCTTCACCTCGGGCAGCA
Organism: Sphingopyxis fribergensis; assembly: GCF_000803645.1. Classification (NCBI taxonomy): domain Bacteria; kingdom Pseudomonadati; phylum Pseudomonadota; class Alphaproteobacteria; order Sphingomonadales; family Sphingopyxidaceae; genus Sphingopyxis; species Sphingopyxis fribergensis. Next base: position 1,730,692 of record NZ_CP009122.1, read on the forward strand.
CGGGCGAGCCGAAAGGCGTCACCTATACCCATCGCGGGTGCTTCCTGCACACGATGCGTCAGCTTCAGGCCGATGTCCTCGGTATCACCGCGCGCGATGCGGTGATGCCCGTCGTGCCGATGTTTCACGCCAATGCGTGGGGTATCCCCTTCACCGCGCCCGCAGTGGGCGCGAAACTGGTACTCCCCGGTCGGCATAGCGACGGCGCGCATCTGGCGCGGTTGATCCGCGGCGAAGGCATCACCGCCGCGGTCGGCGTTCCGACAGTCTGGCTGGGCCTTGTCGAACATCTCGAGGCAGAGGGCGGCGAGGTGCCGTCGCTCGAGCGCATCCTCGTCGGCGGATCAGCGATGCCGCCGGCGCTGATGGACCGGATCGAGAAGCGGTTAGGGGTCGAGGTTCAGACAAGCTGGGGCATGACCGAATTGTCGCCGCTTGGCACCGCAGCATTGCCCGGCGATCGCGCGCGCAAGCCTTCGCTTTCCGGTCGTCCAGCGATGGGGATTGACCTGCTGCTGACCGACGCCGATGGCCGGGCCCTTGCCGAACAGCGCGGCGGGGAGGGGCATTTGCATGTGCGCGGGGGATCGGTGGTCGAACGCTATTTCGGGCAGACGGAGCCAGCGACCGATGCCGATGGCTGGTTCGATACGGGCGATCTCGCGCGCATCGACCGCGCGGGCAATCTAACGATCACGGGGCGCGCCAAGGATCTGATCAAATCGGGTGGCGAGTGGATCAATCCGGCCGAGATCGAGGCGATCGTCGGCGCGCTGCCGCAGGTGTCGCTCGCAGCCGTGATCGGACGATCGGATCCCAAATGGGGCGAGCGCCCGATCCTGCTCGTCGAAGCCTGCGATCCGTCGGTCAGCGACGCCGAATTGCTGGCGCCGCTGAGCGGCAGGGTGGCGTCTTGGTGGGTGCCTGATGCGATCGTTCGCCTCGACGTCATGCCGCTGGCGCCCACCGGCAAGATCGACAAATTGCAATTGCGGGCCGAATACGGACAGGTGTAGGCCAAATGCGGGTCGCGGCGGCAGAAACGATCGAGCAGAAGGAAGCAAATTTGGCGTCGAAGGCGAAGACTTTAGCGAAGCGGCCGACCAAGGCGGAACAGCGCGCCGAGATGATGGAGCAGATCCTCGACACGGCCGAGCTGCTTTTCTCGCAGCACGGCTTCCATGGTGTGACGTTGAAGGACGTCGCCAAGCAGGTCGGCGTCCATCACACGCTGCTCAACTATTATTTCGACGACAAGCGAACGCTGTTCGACGCGGTCTTTGCGCGGCGCGCAGCAGTGACGATCGACAAGCGCATGCAGGCGCTCGACGATTATGAGCGCGCGGCGGGCGACAATCCGACCGTCGAGGGCGCGCTGCACGCTTTCCTCGATACCGACCTCGATCTCTATATCCAAGGCGGCGAAGGCTGGAAAAATTATGGCGCGTTCGGCGCGCAGGCGTCGAACAGTCCCGAGGGTGCCGAATTCATGGACAAATATTTCGATCCCGTCGTGCTCCGCCTGATCGCGATATTGAAGAAGGCGCTGCCCGATGCCGCAGAGGAGGATATCTTCTGGGGCTATCATTTCGTCACCGGTGCGCTGATGCTGACTCTGGCGCGCACCGGGCGCATCGACAAATTGTCGCACGGGCTCTGCCGGTCGGACGATTATGAAGCCGTGAAGGCGCGCATGGCGCGCTTCATGGCCGCGGGCTTCCGCGACATTTGCAATCAGCGCCGCCAAGACCGCGAGAGCTGAAGTCGGCGCAACAAAGCAGCATCTGGGTATCATTTAATTCACTCACACGTGAGTTATTAGCACATGAAGCGAGGAGCCGACGGGCATGGATGTATCGGAACGGGTTGCGATCGTCACGGGGGCCGGCGGGGGTCTGGGCCGGTCGCACGCCTTGTTGCTGGCGCGCAATGGCGTGCGGGTGATGGTCAACGACATGCAGGGCGCGGCGGCCGAAGCCGTCGCTGAAGAGATTGTGGCGGCGGGCGGCAACGCGCTCGCCGCAGCGGCGTCTGTCACCGACGAGGCGGCGGTCGCGGATATGGTCGATGCCGCGACCCGCGCGTGGGGCGGGGTGGACATCCTGATCAACAACGCCGGCATCCTCCGCGACAAGAGCTTTGCGAAGATGGATCTTGCCGACTTCCGCCTCGTCGTCGATGTCCACCTGATCGGCGCGGCGGTATGCTCAAAAGCGGTGTGGGACCATATGCGCGCGCGGCGTTTCGGCCGGATCGTGATGACCACCTCGTCGTCGGGGCTCTACGGCAATTTCGGACAGGCCAATTATGGCGCGGCAAAGATGGCGCTCGTCGGGCTGATGCAGACGCTCGCGATCGAAGGTGAGAAGTATAATGTCCGCGTCAACTGCCTGGCCCCGACCGCGGCAACCGCAATGACCGAAGGCGTGCTCGCCCCGGATGCACTGGCGCAGCTCGCGCCCGACGCCGTAAGCCCCGGGCTGCTCGCGCTGGTCGGCGACGATGCGCCGACGCGCGCGATCCTTTGTGCCGGCGCCGGCCATTTCGCCGCCGCAAATATCACGCTCACCGAAGGCGCCTTCATCGGGCGCGGCGACGATGCAGGCGCGCGCGTCGCGGCCGAATGGGAGCGCGTGACCGACCGTCGCGACGAGATTGTCCCCGCCTATGGCTTCACGCAGGCCGAACGCGAACTGGCGAATGCGGGCTTCGCCGCACCGACGATGGCGGTCGCGCACTGAACTTCCCCGGGGGAGCGGTGGACGAGCCGGACAAGAGCTCGCCGTCGCTGCCGGGTCATAATGGGAGAGAGACATGGCAAGCGAAACAGATGCCCCGCCAACAGTCGCGGAGCAAAGAAAGACCGAACGGCGCGTCATCATCGGATCGTCGTTGGGCACCGTGTTCGAATGGTATGATTTCTACCTCTATGGCCTGCTCGCCAGCGCGCTGTCGCTTCATTTCTTTTCGGGGGTGAACGAGACCACCGGTTTTATCCTTGCGCTTATGGCCTTTGCCGCCGGGTTCGCCATCCGCCCGTTCGGGGCGCTGGTGTTCGGGCGGATCGGCGACATTGTCGGGCGCAAGAACACCTTTCTCGTCACCATGGCGATCATGGGCCTGTCGACCTTCGCCGTCGGTTTCCTGCCCGGATATGACAGCATCGGCATTGCGGCGCCGATCATCCTCATGGTCCTGCGCTTGTTGCAGGGGCTCGCTATCGGCGGCGAATATGGCGGCGCGGCGGTCTATGTCGCCGAACATGCCCCGCCCGGAAAACGCGGCTTCTATACCAGCTTTATCCAGACCACCGCTATGTTGGGCCTGATCCTCGCTTCGTCGCTTGTCGTCGGGCTGCGCGCGATCATGGATGCCGAAACCTTCCTTGCCTGGGGCTGGCGCATTCCCTTCATCTTCTCGATCGTGCTGCTCAGCGTCACGCTGTGGATCCGCTTCCAGCTGGAGGAAAGCCCGGTATTTCAGCGGATGAAGGCGCAGGGCGCCACGTCGAAGGCGCCGCTGACCGAAGCGTTTGGCAAGTGGAAAAATCTGAAGATCGTGCTGATCGCGCTCTTCGGCGCGGTGGCCGGGCAGGCGGTGATCGGCTTTTCCGCGCATCTCTATCCGCTCTTCTTTCTCGAACGCATCGCGCGGGTCGATGGGGCGACCGCAAACTTCCTTGTCGCCACCGCGCTGATGCTCATCATCCCCTGCTTTGTCTTCTTCGGCTGGCTCAGCGACAAGATAGGGCGCAAGCCGATCATGATGACCGCCTGCGTCATCGCGCTCTTCGTCTATTTCCCGCTCTACAAGGCACTGGTCGGAGCCGCGAACCCGGCGATGGCCGCTGCGGTCGAACGCGCGCCGGTCACGGTCGTCGCGCACGGCGGCGAATGTTCGTTCCAGTTCGATCCGATCGGCAAAAACACGTTCGACCGGACGAGCTGCGACATTGCCAAATCCTATCTGGCAAAAGCGGGCGTCAACTATGCCAACATCGAGGCGCCGGCGGGAACGGCGGCGTCGGTACGGATCGGCGATACCGTGTTACCAGTCCCTGATCCTTCGGGCCTGGATGCTGAAGGCCGCGCCGAAGCGGTCGCTTTCTTCGCGGCGGCGGCAAAGACCGAACTCGACGCGGCGGGTTATCCGGACAAGGCCGATCCGGCGCAGGTGAACAAGGTCAAGGTGATCATTATCCTCTGCGTCTTTGGCGTGCTGGCGACAATGGTTTATGGTCCGTTAGCGGCACTGCTCGTCGAGCTGTTCCCGGCGCGTATCCGTTACACCTCGCTGTCGCTGCCCTATCATATCGGCAATGGCTGGATCGGTGGTTTCATGCCGACGATCGGCTTTGCAATGGTCGCCGCGACCGGTAATATTTATCAGGGGCTCTGGTATGCGGTGGCTATTGCAGGCGTCACCGCCGTCGTCGGCATCCTCTTCCTGCCCGAAACCTATAAGCGGGATATCGAAGCCTAGCGCTGTGGTGACCGGCCGCCGTGCGCTGATCTGAATCTAGCGCGCAGCAGCGATCAGCAGTTCGCGGAACGCCGCCGTCGTCGTGGCGACGGCGGCGGTATCGACGCAGCGCGCATCGTCGCCCTCAACATGGTGGAAACGATGGACGCCGAAGATGCCCGCGACCGAAGAATAGCCGGCAGCGATGATCGCGGTCAGTTCGCCTGCGGACAATTTGTCGCTGGGGTAGGGCGTCTCGAGCCCCGCAACACCTGCAAACAGGCGGCGCGCGACCGGAAGCAAGGGCGGGCTGACGACCAGATAGCGTTGCGAATCGGTTCCACCGATTGGAGACAGCCCGAACAGCCCCTCATGCCAGTCGCGGGCCGCGAGATTGGCGCCGAGGTGGAGCCAGAAATGTGTATCGGCGGGCTTCGGCGCCGCCGCCTTCAATGCCTCTTCGGCGCCCAGATTCTCATATTCATGCCCGCTGTTGCACAGAAAAGCTAGGTCGTGGTCGGGAAACAGCGTCGGCGCTTCGCGCGCAAGGTGCAGCCAAGCCGCGATCCCGCCGCCGCGCTCTCCAGCACAGCCGAACCAGCCCGACCGCGGCGTCGAGACGACGAGCCAGCGACCTTTGCCGCGGTTCATACGGCCGACGACGTTGAATGCCGGACGGCACCCGCCTTCGCCCGCCAGGGTGACGGTCGCCATTCCGTGCGTCATCGCGGCTTTCAGAAATGGTCCGGCATCGATGGGCGCGATGAGTCCCACCGGCCCGGTGAACATGGGCGCGCGCCCGTCGGCATTGAGCGCGATAATCTTTCCGGTCGGGCCGTTGGTGATGACGACGGCCGCCTTTGCGCCCGCGCCAAGGGCATGGTCGATCGGGTTACGGATCGGCTTTGCCAGCGCTGAAGACCACCGGCCATAAGGGAGGTCGATCAGCGCAATTGCCCCGGCAAGCGGTGCGCTGGCCTGTCCTGCGCGATCGACGCGCACCAGCGGCCCCGATATACCCATGGGCGGCGTTGGCACCACAATCGGCTGGGGCCAGAGAATGGCACGGGCTTCGCCCGCTTGTATCGTGCAGTCTGCGGCTTCGAAAAACGGTACGGACAACTTCGGCATCTGGACCGCGAAGCCCGCCGCTTCGAGCTCTCCCGCAAGCCAGTGACCGCACGCCTGGTCGCCGGCACCACCCGACTGTTTACCGCCAAATCCAATATATGTTCGGAGATCGGCGGCGATCCGGTTGGTCGTGGTGGCACCGACTGCGGACGCCGCCGTCGTCACCGGCAACACACCTGCCGCAGCGAGAAATCTGCGCCGGGTTGGATCGTCCATGCCATCCTCACTTGGGTTTTATTAGCCCGTCGCTCTGCCAGAGGCCTTGAGCCGCATCGCCTCTGGGTCGTTCACGGGCGTGAGAGTAAGTGAGGCCGGTGAAGATGGCAAGATCGGCTGGGCTGGGCAGGATGGACGGCTGCGCCGTAGCTTTCCCCATCAGGTGATCGAAAAAAACCAGTCTAATGGGGTCGTTCCGTCTAACCTGCCGGGCCACTGTGCGTCTATGTCCGTGTGGGTAAGACCGTCCCACAACCCAATCGAAACCTCCTTAGGGGCAAGCCAAGCGACCCAATAAATTTGTGTTAAATCGATTTCTTGGCGGCGCCCTTCTCTTCCCTCCGTCTCCGCCACTTTCGCAATTTCTCATGCCGCCATCCGCCCAGCGGCGGCGGCGTCGGCCTTGCTTCCAGCGGAAGACGTTGCACAGGCGAATTCAGCCCGTCGCGGCCTTCTTGATTTCGTGAACAATGAGTTCATACTTGGCTGACCCGGCGAATGGGCCCGTTAAGATGCAGGGGTGATCTTAGCGGATCGTGCGGGCGATGACCGTGGGGGCTATGCTGTCAATTGGTGCGACATGCGCGTCCTGATCATAGAGGACAATAGCCGTTTGGCGGAGCTCATTTCGCACGGCATAGCCCAGCATGGTTTCAGTGGTGACGGGGTCGAGAGCATCGACGATGCCGAGGCGGCGCTTATCAGCGTGGCTTATGATGCGGTTATCCTGGATCTGGGGCTTCCCGATGGTGACGGGCTCGAATGGCTGCGCCGCGAACGGCCGGGGCAGCCGCTGCCGCCGATCCTGATCCTGACAGCGCGCGACGGTATGGGCGACCGCGTCGCCGGGCTCGATGCAGGGGCGGACGACTATCTCGTCAAGCCGGTCGAAATCGAAGAACTCGCCGCGCGCCTTCGCGCGCTCCTGCGCCGGCCTGGAGCGCGCAGTCTGCCGGTCATCCGGGCGGGCAAGCTGGCGTTCGACGTCGCGGCAAGAACCGCGCGGAGCGGCAACCATGCTATCGAACTGACCCGACGCGAAGCCGATTTGCTGGAGTTGCTGATCCGCCGCGCCGGGGCAGTCGTCCGCCGATCTAGCATAGAGGAAGCGCTGTATCGGTTCGACGAGCCGGTTACGCCCAACGCGGTGGAGGCCATTGTATCCCGGCTTCGGCACAAGCTTAGCGAGGCCGATTATCCCGACAGACTTATAACCGTTCGCGGGATGGGCTATTTGCTCAGGGATTACGAGGATTAGAGCGCCGCATTCCGTGTCCCGTCGCCTGACGCGAGGGCTGGCATGGACGGGAGCGTTCGGTGGTCTCGCGCTCATTATCTTTGTCAGCTTCGACGTCGAAATGATGCTCGAGCAACAATCAGCGGCCGACGGCTGGCGGGGCGAATGGCTCGAGATCGCCGAGCATGTCGTCCTGCCGCTCCTCCTGCTCATGGTGCCGATGTTTTTCGCTGCCCGGTGGGTTATTCGTACGTCTCTCGCTCCGCTTGGCGCCGCCGCCGCCCGGATGGATTCGGTCGTAGGCACCGAACGGGGCTTCCGCGTCGATCTGGAGGAATTCCCACTCGAAACGCAGCCTTTTGCACGCGCGCTCAACGACCTGCTGGCGCGTCTCGACGGAGTGGCGGGGCAGCGCGAAGCCTTCGCCGCCAATGTCGCCCACGAACTCCGCACGCCGCTGGCGATCCTGATGATCGAACTGGACCGGCTGGGGTCTCCCGATGCTCTCCGGCTCAAGAAGGATGTCGCCGCGATGAAGCGGCTTGTTGGTCAGATCATGATGATGGCGCAGGTGGAGGCCGATATGGCGTCACCGGTGGCGCGCGACCGGGTTTGCCTTTTGGACGTTGCGATGGATGTGGCCAACCGCTTCGCGCCGCTGGCGGCGGAACAGGGCAGGCATGTTGAGTTGGTTGTCGAAGGCGAACCCGCGGTTTCCGGAATCAGGGAAATGCTGACCGCAGCGGTTTCGAATCTGGCGGAAAATGCCCTCCGCGTTACGCCCGAGGGCGGAACGGTGGTGATCGCGGTCGGCCCCGATGTCCGCATTTGTGTCAGGGACGGCGGGGCGGGTTTATCGGCGGTCGAGCTTGCAGCACTCAGTCAGCGGTTTGTCCGCGCCGATCACGCCAGCGGGGCCGGGGCAGGGCTCGGCCTGGCGATAGTGGCGCGGATTGTCGAAATCCACCACGCCCAATTGGTTACAAACCCCCATAGGAAAGAAATTTGTCTGCTATTTCAAGATGCGGCGAAACATGTTGAACAATCGGATAGCGAGCGAAGTTAATCGTCAGGTTGGCGTCAGGTTAGGCTCATAAGCTGAACCCGACCGATTCGTTTCATAACTAAAAGGAGTGCCTTCCCGCTCGGGTCGCGGCGGCAGGAAGGGGGTCAGGCGGGAGTATTTTTGTCGGCGCGTGCCTAGGCAAGTACCCGTGGGGGGCAATTCCGTGACGGTAGCAGCAGGTGAAATTCTGGTTGCGGACAGCCATCCGCTTTGTCGCGAAGGGCTGACCACACTTTTCGCGCGAAATCTTGGTCTATCCAACCTGATCGAAGCTTGGGACTTTCCCACCGTGATGGCGAGATTGACGGCGCGGCGGTCAATCGACTTTGTGACGATTGATCTTGGCCTGCCAGGAATGCGCAAGCGCGAAGGATTGCGCGATCTACGCGTCAAATTTGCCGACGTGCGCGTGGTGGTCGTGACCGCGTCCCGGGATCGCGAGATGGTGCTCGACGCGCTTGGCGCCGGTGTTCACGGCTATATTCCAAAAGATCTTCCGGTCCATGAGATGGCCGACGCCTTGCGAAAGGTGCTGGCGGGCCAGATATACGTCCCTCCGTTCCTTTCCGATCTGAACTTGCGGATGGCGAGTCTCGCGGACGAGGACGGCGGCGTGCCTGGGACAGCTTTGACAGGGCGCCAATTCGAGGTGCTGAACCTCCTTGCCGCGGGGCGTTCGAACAAGGAAATCGCCCGGCTTCTTTGCATCGCAGAAGGCACGGTCAAGGTTCACATCGCCGCGGCATTTCGCATGCTGGGTGTCCACAACCGGGTCAGCGCCGTCGCGGTGATGCAGGCGCGGGCGTTTAATGACCGCCCGACCGAAACATATCTGCCCGGCCTTCTCGAAGAGACGCGCGGAAGGCCGATGTCGCACCGCAATTTCAGCGGATTGTCGCAGATCTCGTTCAGGCGCTGAGGCGGACTTCATTCGCTGTCTTCCGGCTGACCGGAAACAAACCTCCTTTTCCGTTTTTCCTGTGCCCGACTTGCGCGGGCCGTCAAGCGTCCCCCTCGCGCAGTCGATCTCTATGCAAAAAGGACTATATCGAATGTGACAAGGTTATACACCGCGTGAGTATAGAAAGGCGGTAACGTAATAGATCGCCAGTCCAACTCGACGACGTCGCTTTATGGGCCATAATTTACAATCACATAATCCGTATATCGGCTGCGTAATGCGAGTCGAAACCGAGCCGACCGTTGAGCGGTGAACGCGGATTTACTGCAGGGAGGTAAACATGGTCACGTATATCCGCAGCGATCTTGAGTTCATTCTGGACCAGATCAAGATTGCCGAAGCCCATGCCGCCGGTCAGCCGCTCTACGGCCCGGGTGGGCTTGTCCCCGCGTATAATCTTTCATTCGGCCTGCGCACCGTCGACGGCAGTTACAACCATTTGCTCCCAGGCCAGGAACAATGGGGCGCGGCGAACCAGCCTTTCCCGACGCTGCTCGATCCCGTCTACCGGCCGGCCGATGGCACGCCGTTCGACCCCGATGGCCCGGGTCCGGCTCCGGCGATGCCGACATCGCCCAACTATAATCCGTCCGATGATCCGAACTCGCTCGTTTTCGACAGCAGCCTGCGGACCATCTCCAACCTGCTGGTCGATCAGACGCTGGGCAACCCTGCCGCGATTTTGGAAGGCCTTGCCCGCGCGGGCAGCGATGATGCCTTGGCCGATCTTCCGCTCGTCACGGCAATCTATCAAGCCTTCAAACCCGCTTCGGACGCGGAATATCAGGCGCGCGTCGTGTTGCAGAACGCGCAGACTGCCGCAACCGTAGCCAATGACGGATTGCCCGGCGATACGCCGGCCGAGTTGGCCGCGCAGGCCGCGCTGGCTGCCGCGACGGCCGCGCATGATGTTACCGTGGCCGATCTGGAAGCCGCGCGCGTCGTCCGAGACGCGGCACTCGTGCCCTTTGGCCTCGAGATGGACGGCGACAATGTCCATTTGCCCAATATTTCGCCCGACGGGGGCTTGTCGGCCTCGTTCAACTCGTGGTTCACCCTGTTCGGTCAGTTCTTCGACCACGGTCTCGATCTCATCAACAAGGGCGGCAGCGGCACGGTCTTCATTCCGCTCCAGCCCGACGATCCGCTCTATGTCGAGGGAAGTCACACCAACTTCATGGTGCTGACCCGCGCGACGGTTTCGGCCGGCACGGACGGCATCATGGGCACCGCCGACGATGTCCGGCCGATCAATACGACGTCTCCCTATGTCGATCAGAATCAGACCTATACGTCGCACGCCTCGCATCAGGTGTTTCTACGTCAATATGCGCTGAACGCTGACGGGCACCCGGTTGCTACGGGCAAGCTGATCGAGGGCGCGGGCGGATCGCCCGGCGGCATGGCGACATGGGGCGAGGTCAAGGCGCAGGCGCTGATGCTGGGCATCCAGCTGACCGATCAGGACGTGGGTAAAGTGCCGTTGCTACGGACCGATGCCTATGGCAATTTCATTCCCAACGCCGCGGGCTATGCACAGGTCATCACCGGCGTTGGCCTCGACGGGATTCCCAACACGGCCGACGACGTCGTGATTTCGGGCACGCCGGACGCGCCGGTTGGCCTGGCCACCGCGATTCGGACGAACAGCGCGTTCCTGGCCGACATCGCCCACAACGCGGTGCCGAACGGCATCGAGGATGGCGATATTACGATCGGGCTCGACAACCCGGGCAACAATCCGCTGGTTTACGACAACGAGCTGCTCGACGCGCATTTCATGGCGGGCGACGGCCGCGTGAACGAGAATATCGGTCTGACCGCGGTTCACCATGTGTTTCATGCGGAGCATAACCGCCTGGTCGAACATACCAAGGAGGTCGTCCTGGCCTCGGGCGACCTGGCGTTCCTGAACGAATGGCTCGTCGACGACGTCGCATCGCTCCCGACCCCGGCAGAGGTCGAGGATCTTGTGTGGGACGGCGAGCGCCTGTTCCAGGCTGCCAAATTCGGCACCGAAATGCAGTATCAGCACCTGGTGTTCGAGGAATTCGCGCGCAAGATCCAGCCGCAGGTCGACATCTTCATCGTGCCCGACGGGTTCGATACGACGATCAATCCGGACATCGTCGCCGAATTCGCGCACGTCGTTTATCGCTTCGGCCACTCGATGCTGACCGAAGATATATCGCGGTTCGGGCCGACCTTCACGCCCGACGATATCAGCCTGATCGATGGCTTCCTGAACCCGACGGCGTTCAACGGGGCTGGCGGTGTGATCGAAGACGGCCTTGCAGCAGGCGACATCGTCCGCGGCATGACGCGTCAGGTCGGCAACGAGATCGACGAATTCGTCACCAGCGCGCTGCGCAACAATCTGCTCGGCCTGCCGCTCGATCTGGCGACGATCAACCTCGCCCGCGGCCGCGACACCGGCGTTCCTTCGCTGAATGCCGCGCGCCGCGAATTCTATGAAGTGACGAACAATGACGCGCGGCTGAAACCCTATGAAAGCTGGGTCGATTTTGCCGGCAACCTCAAAAACGAGGCGTCGATCATCAATTTCATCGCGGCTTATGGCACGCATGAGCTTATTACGGGCGAAACGACCGTAGAGGGCAAGCGTGCCGCGGCGATGGCGATCATCTTCGGCGTCGACCAAAGCATTCTCGACGATCCCAATACGCCTGCGAACGAAGCCCGCACGATTGTCGCGCCGGCGGATGCCACCGCCTTCCTCAACGGCGAGCTCTTCATTGGCGATCCCGATGATCCGCTGGATAATGTCGACTGGAGCAGCGGTCCGAACGGCGTGACCACGACCGGCCTCGACGATATCGACCTTTGGATCGGCGGCCTTGCCGAAAAGATACTGCCCTTCGGCGGCATGCTCGGCTCGACCTTCAACTTTGTCTTCGAAGTGCAGATGGAACAGCTTCAGAACGCCGATCGCTTCTACTATCTCCAGCGTCTCGACGGCTTGCACCTGTTCAGCGAGATGGAGGGCAATTCGTTCGCCAGCATGATCATGCGGCATACCAACGCGACGCATCTGCCTTCGGACGTCTTCTCGACCCCCGGCCTGCTGCTAGAGGTCGATCGCACTAAGCAGTTCAATGACCTGGATGGCGACGGCGACCTTGAGAGCGACGACCCTACGGGCGGCGGCATCCTGACTCCGCTCGTTGTCCGCAATAACCCCGGCACAGTCGGTCCCGACACAAATTATCTCCGCTACACCGGCGGCGATCATGTGGTTCTTGGCGGCACCGACGGCGCCGACATTATCATCGCAAGCGAGGGCGACGACACGATCTTCGGCGATGGCGGCAACGATACGCTCGAAGGCGGCGCCGGCAACGACATCATCAATGCCGGTGCGGGCGACGACGTCGTTCGCGACCTGGGCGGCGACGACAATATCAAGCTCGAAGACGGGCATGATGTGGTCAATACCGGCCCCGGCCTCGATCTCGTGATGGGCGGCCGCGGCCAGGACTTCATCGTTCTGGGCAATGACGCGGGCACCGAAGTGTTCGCGGGCGAAGGCAATGACTTCATCCTCGGCAACATCACCGCCGAACGCATCCTCGGCAACGAGGGTGACGACTGGATCGAGCATGGCACGTTCGACGGCGCCCCCGGCGACAATTTCGACGAAATTTTCGCGCAGGACGGTGTCGTCGGCCATGACGTGTTCTTCGGCCTCGGCGGCTTCGACGAGTTCATCGGCGAAGGCGGCGACGACATCATGGTCGGCAGCCCCGGTCGCGCCAAAATGGCTGGCATGTCGGGTTGGGACTGGGCGATCTACAAGGATAATAACGCGGCCACCGACGCCGACCTAACTCGCGGGATCGTATTCGACGAGAATCCCACGCCTCCGCAAAATGCGACGCTAGACGCGTATGAAAGCATCGAGGGGCTGTCGGGGTCGCGGTTCAACGATATCCTGTCGGGATCGAATGTCATCGCGGCAGAGCGCGCGCCCTTCGACCAAGGGGGAAGCGAAGGCTATACTGGCAGCAGACTCGACGCCGCTGGCATCGCCCGCATCGCCGGGCTCCAGGACGTGCTCGGGACAGGCGTTACCTTGTATGACGCCGGCGACATCATTCTTGGCGGCGACGGCAGCGACGTGATCCGGGGCAATGCCGGCGACGACATCATCGACGGCGACAAATGGCTGAACGTGCGGATCAGCGTTCGCGAAAACGTCGGTCCCAACGGCGGTACTGGTGCGGAAATCGCGACCGCCGACAGCATGACGCAATTGGTGACGCAGATGTTCAACCGGACATATAATCCGGGTCAACTTGTGATCGTCCGCGAAATCCTGACTGACTTGACGGCGGGCGACACGGATATCGCGGTGTTCTCCGACCTTCGGGCCAATTACGATATCACCTATAATGCCAATGGGACGATCAGCGTGGCGCATGCGCGCGGCACGCAGGTCGACGGCACCGACAATCTGCGCAACATCGAACGCATGCGGTTCTCGGATATCGAGATCGGCGTCAATCAGCCGGTGACGGGCCAAGCCGTCATCAGCGATCTGACGCCGACCGAAGGCCAGTTGCTGACGGTGAATACCGCGACAATCGCTGACGGAAATGGGCTCGGAACATTCGGCTATCAGTGGCAACAGTCGGCCAATGGCGTGGCCTGGGCCAATATTGCCGGCGCGACCAACGCGACCTTCACGCCCAACAATCCAGGCGGCACGACGTTTGGCGCCCAGGCCGGGCTTCAGTTGCGCGTCGTGGTGAGCTTCACCGATGGCGGCGGTACGGCCGAACAGGTCATATCCGCCGCGACCGGACCGACCGGGGTCGACTGGGACGGCAATGGCAATAACAACACGCTCGCGGGCACCGCGGGCGACGATATCGGCGACGGTGGCGGCGGCAACGACACGCTGAACGGCAACGACGGTAACGACCTGCTGAACGGCGAAGGCGGCAATGACACCGTCAACGGCGGTCAGGGCAACGACGTGCTGAACGGCGGCGGCGGTAATGACACCGTCACCGGCGGTCAGGGTGTCGACACGATGAGTGGCGGGGCTGGCAACGACACGCTGACCGGCGGCGCGGGCAATGACACGATCGACGGTAATGGCGGCGACGACGTCGCGGTCTTTGCCGGAGCGGTCGGAAACTACAGCATCACGACCAGCGGAACGTCTTTTGTCGTCACCGACAACGTCGGCGCCGAGGGTGTCGATACCGTGAGCAATGTCGAAACACTCCGGTTCAATGGCGCCAACTATGCGGTTGTCACCGGAGGCGCCGGCAACAACAACAACGTCAACGGCGCTAACGGTGCCGCAGGTTCGCAGGCGGTGTTCGGCTTTGGCGGCAACGACACGATCAACGGCGGCGCCGGAAACGACATCATCAATGGTGGCGACGGGAACGATACGATAACCCAGACCGGATCCACCGGTGGCAGGGATCTGGTCGATGGCGGCGCCGGTAACGACACCTATGTGCTGGTTGGCGTGGGGGGCGCGGAAACCTTTCGCATCTATGCCCGCGCCGCGGCCGAGGCGGCAGGCATCACTGGTCTCAATGCGACCACCGAGATCGTCATCACCCGCAACGGCACCAACAATGCCGCGATCGTTGCTGAACTCGACAACATCGAAGAGATCAATATCAACGCGGTCAACGTGACGTCGCCGGGAGGCGTCCTGCCGGGCGGTACGGGAGGGCTTGGAGGTGGCGATACGGTCTCCGTGATCGGCGATTTCAATCCGACGAGCCTCAATTTCAATACCATCACCGTCAATGGTGGCCGGGGCGCCGACACCGTCGATATATCCGGACTGACCTCCGACCATCGGCTCGTATTCAATACGGGCGGCGGCGCGGATCAGTTTGTCGGTGGCGCCCGGCCCCAGGACGTCATCAATTCCTCCAACGGGAATGGCAACGGCGGTTCCGCCCATCAGCAGGACAATCCATTCCAGATGATCCGGGCGCTGATCGACGACTGGATGGAAGTGAACGGGCGCCACGTCCGCCACTATTTCGACGGGGACTATCCGTTTGCATAACGAGCTTGGCGCCGGGACCTCCCCCCCGGCCCGGCGCCACTTTTTCGACAATCAGGGAGGATTTGCATGCGCCTGTTCTGGATGACCGTTCCACCGGCATTGTCAGAAGCCGTCCGCGCCTGTCGGACCCACTTCATCCTCGCAGCAACATTCAGTGCGCTGATCAACATTCTCTATCTCGCACCAACCATCTACATGATGCAGGTCTACGACCGGGTTGTGCCGACCAATGGCGTACTGACGCTGATCTTCATCACCGTCGTCGTCGGCGTCGCGATCGCGACGCTGTCGGCGCTCGATGCGATCCGTGTCCGGCTAATGACCCGCGCATCGCTACGCCTCGACCGGTTGCTTTCGGGTGAGATACTGGACCGGCTGCTTGCTCGATCCCGCGCACGGCCCGGCGACCCTTCGACCCAACAGGCGATGCGGGAATTCGATCTGCTGCGGCAGTCGCTTGCGGGACAGGCGGCCACGGCCTTGTTCGACGTCCCGTGGACGCCGCTGTATCTTTTGGTGGCCTTCCTCATTCACCCGATTTTGGGATTGCTGGTGCTGGCGGCGGGGAGCGTGCTGGTCACGCTCGCGATCGCCAATGAAAGGCGCAGCAAGGCCAAGGCCGAGGAGGCGCATCAGGCCAACGCGGCAGCTTATGAATCGCATGAGGCGATGCTACGCAAGGCAGAGATTGTGCGGGCGCTCGGGATGCGGCGCGCGCTGGTCTCACGCCATATACAGCAGCGTAGCGTCGGACTGAACGCCGTCGCCGATCTTCAGTTCTCGGGCAGCCGGTATAATGGGCTCGTCAAATTCGTACGAATGTTCATGCAATCCTTCGCGCTGGGCGTCGGTGCCTGGCTCGCCATCAACGGCCAGATTTCAGTCGGTGCGATCATCGCCGCTTCGGTCTTGCTGAGCCGCGCTCTTCAGCCGATCGAGCAACTCGTCGGTCTCTGGCCCAACATCGTCCAGTCGCGTCAGGCGCTTCGCACACTCGGTACGTTGTTCGAGCAAGCATCGGGTCCGGTTGTGCGCACGACTTTGCCCGACCCGCAGGGGCAGGTGGACCTCCAGGGGGTTGTCGTCCGCAATGCCGAAGGCAGCGCGATCCTGCTCAAGAATATATTCTTGAAGCTTGCACCCGGCGAGGTGCTGGGCGTTGTCGGCCCGTCCGGAGCAGGCAAGACGACGCTCGCGCGCGTCGTCGCGGGCGCGCTGACGCCCGACCTCGGCGAAATCCGGGTCGATGGCGCCAGCATGGCCGATTGGGATCCCGAAGAGCTTGCGCGGCATATCGGCTATCTCCCTCAGGATTGCGGCCTGCTGCCTGGAACGATCAGCGAAAATGTTTCGCGTTTCGGGGCCGCTCGCGGCGTTCCGCAGGCGGAGGTTGACGAGCAGGTCGTGATCGCCGCGCGCCTGGCGGGGGTCCATGAACTGATCCTGCATCTGCCCGGCGGATACGACACCTGTATCGAAGGCAATGGCCACAAATTGTCGGCAGGGCAGGCACAACGCGTCGCGCTTGCGCGGGCGCTCTATGGCAGCCCGCGCATCCTGGTTCTCGACGAGCCGAACTCGGCGCTCGACAGCGATGGCGAGGAGGCTTTGTCGAGGGCCATAGGTGCCGCGAAACTGCAAGGCGCGGCGATCATGATCGTCGCGCATCGTGCGGCGGTGCTGGCGAGCGCCGACAAGCTGGCGATTCTTGCCGACGGCGCGATCGTGGGGGTGGGGCCACGCGACGAAATCCTCCAGGCGCTGCAAAATTCTGCGGCAAAGAAGAATGTCGTTCCCATCCATGAAGGAGCGCGGCCATGACCGATATGACCTGGAAACCGCCGATCGGCGGCGATCGTCCTTCGGGCCACGATTCCGTGGACCGTCCGCATCGCGAACTGCGCATTGGGGGGCTCATCGTGGCCTTCTTTTTCGTGGGCATGCTCGGATGGGCGTCACTGACGCCACTTGATGCCGGGGCCTATGCGCCGGGGGTGATCGCTGTGTCGGGTAGCCGTCAGGCGGTCCAGCACCGCGAAGGGGGCATCGTTACCGAACTCCATGTTGTCGAAGGACAAACGGTCAAGAAGGGGGAGCAGCTGCTCACGATCTCGGCATCGGAACTGGTTGCGGCCGAACGCGGACTGACCGGCGAAGTCATTGCTCTGCTGGCGCAGCGCGCGCGTCTGGTCGCCGAACTTGGCGGCCTGCGAAGCGTCGCCGAGCCGGCGGAATTTACATTGCTGGCGCCCGAAAACCGGGAGTTGGCCGTTGAAGCCTTGCGCGGCCAGCGCCAGCTGTTCGAAGCGCGGCGTAATTCCGTGCACACGCAGCGCAACGTGTTGCGCCAGCGAATGCGCCAGCATTCCGAACAGATCAACGGATACAGCTATCAGATGAATTCCAACAAGGTGCAGCAGCAGTTGATCGGAGACGAGCTGCAGGGACTTCGCACGCTGCTTCCGAAAGGCTTCGTATCGATCAACCGGGTCCGCAGCATGGAGCGGTCCGCGGCGGAACTCGACGGCTCCTACGGTGCGTATCGCGCCGACATCGCAAGGTCTTCCGAAGCGATCGGCGAGGCGCAGATGCAAATGGTCGGCATCGACAAGCAGATGCTCGAGGAGGTGGCGGCGCAGAAGCAGGAGGCGCAAGTTCGTCTCGATGAGCTTCAGCCCAAGCTGATTGCCGTGCGCGAACAGCTTGCCCGATCGACGGTACGTGCGCCGGCCGAGGGTCGGGTGGTCGGGCTGAAGGTTTTCACGGTCGGCGGCGTCGTTGCGGCGGGCGACACGCTGATGGAGATCGTTCCGCAAGACCGTGCCCTGGTCATCGATGGCAAGGCCTCGCCAACCGACGCAGACGATCTGGCGCCGGGGATGAAGACCCAGATTCGCTTTACCGCGTTGCAGGAACGCAACCTGCCGATCCTCGTCGGTCAAATTTCCAAGATTTCGGCAGATAGTTTCGAGGACGAGCGTTCGGGGATACGCTATTTCAAGATCGAGTTGGTCGTGCCGCCCAGCGAACTCGCAAAGCTCAAGCAGGTTCGTCAGGACGGCGGGCTTCGCGCTGGTCTGCCCGTCGATATCATGATCCCGCTGCGAAAGCGGACGGCGCTTTCATATCTTATCGAACCCCTCACTCAAACGTTGTGGATGGCGGGGCGCGAAAACTGAGGGTTCGTCCGGCCGGGGGCAGGGGCTCCACCGCTTCACCGGCCAGAAGTCGAATCATATTGTAATTGCGAATCACTCTCGATAATGGCCGTGCATCCTTTAGGTAGAATTCCCGGATGCATGCACCGACACCCCCGCGACCGGCGACAAAGAGCCGGAAAGCCTTTTGGCTGAAACAGCTCCATATGTGGCACTGGATGAGTTCGGCTATCAGCCTGATTGGTCTGCTGTTGTTCGCGATCACCGGCTTCACGCTCAACCACGCCGCCGATATCGAGGGGTCGCCAGTCGTCGCCGAAAAGGCGGCGCAAATGCCGCCCGCGCTGCTTACGCGGCTGAAATCGGCAACGCCCGCCGCCGAAAAGGCGCCGCTACCCGCCGACGTCGCCCGATGGGTCGAGGACAGCTTTCCGGTCAAGGCATCGGGCGAAGCCGAGTGGTCGGCGGGCGAGGTCTATCTGCCCGCGCCCCGTCCCGGCGGCGACGCGTGGGTCGCGATCGATCTCGCGACCGGCGAAGCGTCTAGCGAGGTCACCAGCCGCGGCTGGATCTCCTACCTCAACGATCTTCATAAAGGGCGCAATTCGGGCACCGAGTGGAGCCTGTTCATCGACATCTTCGCCTTCGCCTGTCTGATCTTCGCCATCACCGGCCTGGTCCTGCTCTGGCTGCATTCGGCGAAGCGGAAAAGCACCTGGCCGCTCGTTGGTATGGGGCTCGCGTTTCCCGCCGCCATCGCCGTCATTTTCATTCATTAGGGAGACCCGTCAATGCAGCTTTCCACCACGGCATGCGTTATTGGGACGATTGGCCTCGGCGCGACCTTCGCCGTCCCTGCGTTCGCCGCCGATCCGGGCACGATGGACGTGACGATCAATATCCCGCGGCTTAAGGTCGCCGAATATCACAAGCCTTATGTCGCGATCTGGGTCGAGAAGGCAGGAGCGAAGGCAAAAACCGTCGCGGTCTGGTACGATTATGACATGAAGGCGAATGAGGGCACGAAGTGGCTCCGCGACGTCCGCCAGTGGTGGCGCGCCGCGGGCCGCTCGATGGCCTTCCCGGCGAACGGCGTCACCGGCGCCACCCGCGCTCCGGGCGCGCACAAAATCTCCTTCTCGCGCGCGCAACTCGGCGCGGCCGCACCCGGCCAATATACGCTGGTGATCGAGGCGGCGCGCGAGGTCGGCGGCCGCGAACTTCTGCGCATCCCCTTCACCTGGCCCGCAAAGGCCGGGGCGGGCGGCCGCGCTGCCGGAACGACTGAACTGGGCGCCGTTTCGGTCGCCTTCCGCTGAAGATTGAGAGGAACAGAGATATGAAGAAGCGAATTTGGGGTTTCGCCGCGACGGCCGCGCTTGCGGCGCTGGTTGCCGTTCCGGCCTCCGCGCATCGCCAGTGGATGATGCCGTCGGCGACCGTGCTGTCGGGCGACGATGTGTGGGTCACGGTCGACGCGGCGGTATCGAACGATCTTTTCTATTTCGAACATCAGCCGCTGCGCCTCGACGCGATGAAGGCGTGGGCGCCCGACGGCAGCGAAGCGGCGATCGAGAATAAGTCGACCGGGCGCTACCGCAGTACGTTCGACGTCCATTTGACGCAGAAGGGCACATGGCGGATCGCCTCGGTCGCCGACATGCTGATGGGCAGCTATGATCTGAACGGCAAGACCGAGCGCCTGCCGCGCGGCACCACCGCCGCCAACCTCGCCGAGCGCGTGCCCACCGGTGCCACCAATGTGAAGACCGCCGAGGCGAACAACCGCAACGAGATTTTCGTGACGGTCGGCGAACCAACGACAACCTTGTTCAAGCCGACGGGGAAGGGTATCGAAATCGTGCCAGTGACGCACCCCAACGATTTGATTTCGGGCGAAACTGCGACCTTCCAGTTTCTTCTCGACGGCAAACCCGCCGCGGGCCTGCCAGTCACGCTGATCCCCGGCGGCATCCGCTATCGCGACCAGTTGGGCCAGGTCGACCTCAAGACCGGCGCCGACGGCAAGGTCGAGCTGACATGGCCCGGACCCGGCCTTTACTGGCTGAACGTCACGACGCCGCAGGCCGAGCAGCCCGAAGGCGCTCCGACGGTCATCGCGCGCCGCGCCAGCTATGTCACGACGCTCGAGGTGCTGGCGCCCTGACCGATCGCATCCTCATCCCCCGCGCCTTGACGCCCGCGGCTTTCGCCGGGCGCGACGCGGGGGCTGCAACCGAAATTTTCGCGGGCGAAACGATGGGGACAAGCTGGTCGCTGCAGGCGGTCGCGCCGCCCGTGGCGACCTTGCACGGCGTGCAGGCGGCGCTCGACCTTGTCGTCGCACAGATGAGCCAGTGGAAGAGGGAATCCGACCTTGCGCGCTTCAACCATGCCGCGCCCGGCACATGGTGCGACGTCCCGGCCGAATTTGCACATGTGATAGAGGCCGCGCTCGACATCGCGCGCGCCAGCGGCGGGGCCTTTGACCCCGGTCTCGGCAACTTCACCGAAGCCTGGGGTTTCGGCAGCGCCGGTCGCGCCGGGCAGGCGCCGGACGCTGCCGGGCTTTGCGCCGACCGCACCATTGATTTCGATTCGGCAACGCGGCGCATCCGGCGCAGCGAGGGCGCGGCGCTGGATTTATCGGGTATTGCCAAAGGCTATGGCGTCGATCTTGCGGCCGAATGGCTGCTCGACATCGGCGTGCGGCACTTTCTGCTCGAAGTTGGCGGCGAGCTTCGCGGCGAGGGGATTCGGCCCGACGGCCAGCCTTGGTGGGTCGATGTCGAGATGCCGCCGACATCGTCGATTCCGCCATGGCGGATCGCGCTGCACGATCTGTCCGCGGCGACATCGGGCAATTATCGCCGCGGAGTCACCGTCGACGATCGTTATTATTCGCACAGCTTCGATCCGCAAACCGGCCAGCCGATCGTCAACAATGTTTCTTCGGTCACCGTGCTTCATCGCAGTTGCATGATGGCCGATGGCTGGGCGACCGCGCTTACCGTCCTCGGTCCGCAAGCGGGCATCGCAATAGCCGATGAGCAGAATTTGGTCGCGTGCGTGATCGCGGGCGACCGCGAATATCTCTCACGCGCCTGGCGCGCGATGCAGGATTAGCTGTCGGCCCAGCGCCGCAGCAGATTGTGATACACGCCGGTCAGGCGCACGACCGTCGCGTCGCCCTGGCCCAGCGCCGTCGCCGCGCCCTGTACCCCCATATCGAGGTCGAACAGCAGGTTGCGCTGGCCCTGGTCGCGGACCATCGACTGAATCCAGAAGAAGCTCGCGACGCGCGTGCCCGACGTGACCGGCTCGACGCGGTGGACGGTGGTCGCGGGGTAGAGGACCATATGGCCCGCAGGTAATTTGATCCCCGGCGCGTCGGAAAAACCTTCGACGACCAGCCCGCCACCCTCATAGCTATCGGGATCGGCGAGGAAAAGTGTCGCGGACAAGTCGCTCCGCATCCGGAACTCGCTGCCGCGGCGCATGCGGATCGCATTGTCGATATGGTCGCCGAAACTCTCGCCGCCGGCATAGCGGTTGAAATAGGGCGGATATATTTTGAGCGGCAGCGCCGCAGCGATGAACAGCGGGCTGCGGCCGAGCGCATCGAGAACGAAACGGCCCGCCTCCGCGGCGGCTTCGCCCAATTCGGGAAGCTGCTGGTTGCGCTTTGCGAGCGCGGCCTGCGGACCCGATGTTTCGTTGCCGTCGACCCAGTCGGCGGCGTCGAGGATCGAGCGGAGCTTGGCGACGCCATCGGCGTCGAGCACGTCGGGAATGATGCGGATCATGGCGTTGCTTCTAGTCCGAAAAGGGCGGACGCAGCAATCGCCGCGCCCGCCCACCGGGATCAGAAGTTGTAGAAGAGGCTGAACACGGCCGAGCGGGAGTCGCCCGGGTTCGCCCAGCCGCCCGATGCGGCGCCGCCGGTGATCGCGCCGGGCGTTGGGCTACCATTCGGCGCAACGACGCCCGCTCCGACATTGTTGCGGACGCCGGTGTAATAATCCTCGTTCGTGAAGTTGCTGACGTTGAGCTGCGCCACCAGACCGTTCTTGAAGTCATACGACACAAAGGCGCGGTGGATCAGGTAATCGTCGACCATGAACTGCGTCCGCTGCGCGACATTGCGCTGGTTGGTCGCAAATCTGCCCTGATAGGTCAGGCCATAACCGATCTGCAGCCCGAACGGGAAGACATAGGTGGTGAACAGGCTGCCCGAATGCTTCGGCGTCTGGATCAGGCGGTCGCCAGCCTGCGGATCGCGGAGCGCGGCCGTGTTGGCGCAAGCCGGACGCGCCGGAACCGTGAGCGGCTGCGGATCGGGGTTGGCGAGACAATAGTCCGAAACACTCTGCCGCACTTCGCTGTCGAGATAAGTGTAGTTCGCAAAGATCGCCCATTCGGGGGTCACATTGCCGCTGACGCCGAGGGCCACACCATCGACGCGCGACTGGCCATCGAGCACCTGTAACGAGTTGGGCTGCGCCGGATCGTTCGACGGCGTACGGAAATTGGTGCGTTCGTTGCGGAACAGGGCGGCGGTCAGCAGCATCTTCTTGTCGAACAGCTCGGCCTTGGCCCCGATTTCATAGGTGCGCGCCTTCTCGGGCGCGACCGCACACGGATCGGCGGCGCCCGGCGCCGCCGGCAGGCCGCAGCCCGCGCGAACGGTCGCCGAGGTCGGGGTCTTGGCATTGCCATAGGCGGCATAGAGGCTGACATTCTCGATCGGGTGGAACACCGCGCCAAGGCGATAGGAGAAGAGATTTTCGTCGCTGATCTGTTCGGCGCCGCGGACGTACACCGCGCCCGTCGCAGGCGTCGTCACCGTGTCGGCGCGGAAGACGGTCCGCACGCTTTCATAACGAACCCCCGCGTTCAGTTCGAACATCGGCGAGATTTCGAGCGTGTCGAAGGCATAGACCGCGAGGTTACGCGTGTCGCCATAGCTGTTCCCCGTGCGGACATAATTGACCGGACCGTTCCACACCGTGTTCGGGTTCGACAGGCTGATCGGCGGCTGCACCGGGTTGGGCAGCGTGCCGCCTGCATTGCGCAGCAGCTGCGCATTCTCGATCGAATAATCTTCCTGCGTGTACGATGCGCCGATCACCAGCGTGTTGAACAGGCCGCCTTTGGCGCCGCTGGCGACGGTAAGGTCGGTCTGGTTGTGGATCAGGTCGTTGACCTGATCGCGGACCAGCCCGCGCGGGCCGGCGGGATAATAGAAGCCGGGGGCGTTCTGGCCAGCCGGGCAGGCGCTGCCCACGGTCGCATTGGCACTGCCTCCGATCGGCTGGAGGCCGCTGGCGAGGCAGAAGACGCCCTGCGGCGCGCTCGTCTGGCTATACTGGTGGACGCGCTGCCAGCGGGTCAGGTTGCGGATCGAGACATTGTCGCTGAACGCGTGGCGGAAGGTCGCGGTCAGGCGGTCGACCTTCGTCTTCTGTTCGTCGAGATTGACGATGCCGAAATAGTCGCTGTCGTCGACGCCCGCGAGCGGACCATTGTTCACCCCGCTCAGGAAAAAGGGCACGCCATAGATTGGCGTGTTGTCGTCGTCCTGATGGATATAGGCGAGCGTCAGGCTGGTGTCGCTTTCGACGCCGATCGTGATCGACGGCGCGACGCCCCAGCGCTGATAGGATTCGACGTCGCGGCCCGGTACGTCATTCTCATGATACATGGCGTTGATGCGCACCGCGATCAGGTCGCTGACGCGCCAATTGCTGTCGACGGCGGCGCGGTAATAATTATCGGTGCCGACCGCAGCCTGCACCGTCGTCGCGTCGCGCGCAAAGGGGATCTTGCTGACGAGGTTGATCGTGCCGCCGACGCTGCCCGATCCGTTGAACACCGAGTTGGCGCCATTATAGACTTCGATCTGCTGCAGGTTGAAGGGGTCGGTGCGGCTGTATTGCGCGCTGTCGCGGACACCGTCGACCGTCAGGTCATTGTTCGCCGAGTAACCGCGCAGGTTGATCGAGTCGCCATAACCGCCGCCGCCTTCGCCCGCGCCGAACGTGATGCCGGGGATAGTCGTGAGCGCGTCGCGCAGCGTGAGCAGATTCTGCTGACGGATTTGTTCCTGCGACACGACCGTTACGGTTTGCGGCGTGTCGACGATGGGTGCGGTCGACTTGGGCGATTCCACCTCGGTCGCGAGCGTGCCGCTGACGATGATGTCGTTGCGGCCGCCGGGTGCGTCCTGTGCCGCATCTGCCTCGGTGGCGAGCGCCGGCGCGCTGATCAGGCTGCCGACGCAGGAGAGTGCGAGGAACGAGGCGGATGTCGATGGCTTCACGGTAAACCCCCTGTTTTATGATTGGTTCGGGGCGCCGCTATTGAGAGTCGATTGCAAAGTCAACGTCTATTGAGAATTAGTCGCATGTTTGTCGCGGTTGGTACTTGCTTTGTGAAGCGGACGAAACTCGCTAGCGCCGCCGTTCGAACCACCAGCTTTGCCGCCAGCCATATTGGCTGGGGATATCGTCTCCGGCGGCGTTGGTTGCGGGCTTGAAGCGGAAGCGTTCCTCGATCAGGCGGCACGTCGTCTCGTCGAGCGAGGTGTCACCGCTCGATCGCGTCACGCGGCATCCGCTGGCGCGGCCGCTCGCCTCGATGGTGAAGCGGACCTCGACTTCACCGCCTGCCTTGGCGCGGCTCGCTTCGCGGGGATAGTCGCGGTCGTGGATCGTGCCGCTGCGCCACACGGCCTTGCTGCCGCCACCGGTGCCGCGTCCCGATCCGCCCGCGCCCGTGCCATCGCCGCGGCCACCCGCCCCTGAACCGGCGCCGCGGGTCGGCGTCGCACCTGCCGATGCGTCGTTGCCGGCGCCCGGACGCGGCGCGGCGACGATTGGCGCCACAACCGGGGGCAGCTTCGCTTTCGGTGCGAAGACCGGCGCCGCCTTGGCGTGCTTGTTCGCTGCCGAGGCGCTGCCGCTGGCCCTTTCGCTCGGCGCGTTGGGTGGGACAACCGGTTCGCGCGGCGGCGGGGGTGCGGGAATAGCGATCGCGGTGATCGCTTCGCTCGCCTTGCGGACGACCTCGAGATCGAGACCACTGGCGAGGCCAAGCCCGACCGCAAGGACCGCGATCAGCGCCCCGCCTCCGGATATCGCGCGCTGTCGCCCCGAAACCTGCCCCGTATAGGCCATTGTGCCGCCTCTTATCGCGCGCCGCTGCGCGCCGGCCACCCGTTTAGAGGAATTCGTCTAGCGTGGACATGAACCGGTCGAACTGGTCATGGTGCAGCCAGTGACCGGCATTTTCGAATTCGATCACGTTGGCGGTGTTGAAATGTTCGAGCCGGCCATCCTTCTCGGGATTCGATGCCCAGCTGTTCGCGCCATAGAGAAGCAAAGTGGGGCAGGTGATCGCGCCCCATAAGGCCGCGATATCGTCCTGCGGCATATCGAAGGCGGGCCAGACGTTGAGGTAATTGTCGAACTTCCAGCTCCACGTGCCATCCTCGTTCCGGCTGATGCCGTTGATCGTGAGGTGACGCGCCTGGTGTTCGGTCAGATAGCTGTTCTCGCCCATCATGCGCGCCAGCGCATCGTCGAGCGTCGCATAGCGGCGCGGCGTGCGCCCGGCCGCCTGGCGCTTGTCGTCGATCCATTTGCGGAAGCGTTCGGCATAACCCGTCTGCGCGCGCTCGGCGATCACCTTGGGCGAGGGGCCTAGCCCCTCGATCGCGACGAGCTTGCGCACATTGTCGGGATAGAGGCCGGTATAGCGGAGCGCGATATTGCCGCCCATCGAATGCGCGACGATCGTGACGGGCCCCAAGTCGATCTGATGAATCAACTGCGCGAGATCGTACACGAAGGCATCCATCGCGTAATTGCCGTCGGGCGACCATGCACTGTCGCCATGGCCGCGCAGATCGGGCGCGATGATGTGAAAACGGTCGCGCAGCTTTTCGGCGACCCAGTCCCAGTTGCGACAATGGTCGCGGCCGCCGTGGACGAGCAGCAAAGGCGGAGCGCCGCGATTGCCCCAGTCGACATAATGCAGCTTCAGCCGCTGCGAGATGAAGCTGTTCGAGGTGGGGCCGGCACTTGCCATCGGATCATCCTTGCTGTCTGTTCCAGTTTCAAAAGGCGACTGGTTTCGATCCGTCAACCCCGGATCGCTGTCAGTGTGGAGCAAGGGAGATGAGGCATGACGACATTCCGCGATAATCTGCTGGCCGGGAAGACGGCCTTCGTCGCCGGCGGTACGAGCGGTATCAACCTGGGCATCGCCAAGCGTTTCGCCGAACTGGGCGCGAAGGTCGCGGTGGCGGGCCGCGATCCCGATAAGGCAGCGCGTGCGGCGGCGGAGATCGGTCGTGGCGCGCTCGGCCTGTCGGGCGATGTCCGCGACTATGCGGCGATCCGCGGCGTGATGGAGCAGGTGGCGAGCCAGCTGGGGCCGATGGATATCGTCATTTCGGGTGCGGCCGGTAATTTCCTCGCCCCGGCGCTCGGCATGTCGGCCAACGCGTTTCGCACCGTCGTCGATATCGACCTCAACGGCACCTTCAACGTCTTCCGCGGCTGTCACGACCTGCTGGGCCGTCCGGGCGCGTCGCTGATCGCGATCACCGCTGGGCAGGCGGTCAATGCGTCGGCGCTGCAAGCGCACGCCTGCGCCGCCAAGGCGGGGATCAACCAGTTAATTCGCGTGCTGGCGCTCGAATGGGGTCCCGAAGTGCGGGTGAACGGCATTTCGCCGGGGCCGATCGCCGGGACCGAAGGCATGGCACGCCTCGCGCCCGACGCCGAAACCCGCCAATCGCATTTCGACCGCATCGCGATGAAGCGCTGGGGCGAGGTCGAGGAGGTCGCCGAATCGGCGGTGTTCCTCTGCTCGCCGGCCGCGGGCTACATTACCGGCACGATCCTCGACTGCGATGGCGGAAGCCAGGTCGGCGACGCCTCGCGCGGCGATCTCCAGAAGGGAATGGCCTGAAAGCAAAAACGCCGCCAACCCGTTGGGGAGGCGGCGTTTTTAATGGTGGGCGTGGCAAGGATTGAACTTGCGACCCCTGCGATGTCAACACAGTGCTCTACCACTGAGCTACACGCCCATCCCTTGGGGTGACGCGCCCCCTAATAGGCCCTGCAGCGCTTGGCAAGCCCTTCGCGCAAGGCGACGTCGTTATTGTTGGCTCGACCGGTCGCTGCGACCGAACATATTGTCGACTTCGCGCACCAGATCCTTGAGGTGAAAGGGTTTCGACAGCAGCTTTGCCTGCGGTACATTTTCCTCGGCGCGGAGGGACACCGCGGCGAAACCGGTGATGAACATCACCTGCGTCTGCGGCGCGACCTTCGCGGTATGCTGGGCGAGTTCGATCCCGTCCATTTCGGGCATAACGATATCGGACAGCAAAAGGTCGAAGGTTCCCGAATCAATATAGGGGACGGCGGCGGTGCCGCGATCGACCGCGGTGACGTGATAACCTGCGCTGGTCAGCGCCCGCGCCAGATACTCGCGCATCACGTCGTCATCTTCCGCGAGCAAAATACGAATCATGCTGAAATCTGTTCCCTGGTCGTCGGTGCGGCCGGTTCCGGTCGGCTGCACCCTCTTCGAACCCCTGCATAGCGTCAGAGATTTAACAAATTGACGCGCGGCGCTGGATTCGTCGCGCCTTTTTTGCCAACCATCGCTTATGCCGTCCCGCACCATCCCGCCTGCTGCCATCGCTGTCAACCGGCCCGCGGCGAGTGGGCCCGTCGTCGTGTCGGTGCCGCACGCGGGGCGCATCTACCCGCCCGAGATATTGGCAGCAGCGCGGGTCAACCGCCAGAACCTCGAACGACTCGAAGACAGTTGGTGCGACCTGATTGCGGCCGGCGCCGCCGACGCGGGCGCAACGGTCGTTCATGCGCTGTGGGCGCGCGCCGTTGCCGACCTCAATCGCGGCGAAGGGCAGATGGCGCCGGGCGAGGTGGCGATGCCGCTCCGGGCGCAATTTTCTGCGCCGGGACGGAAGGAACGGGCGGGGCTTGGCGTGGTGCCGACGCGGCTTGCCGACTGCGGGCCGCTTTGGAAGCGTCCGATCGACAGGGAGGGGCTGGAGTGGCGCCTCGAATCCTTCCATCGGCCGTATCACGCGGCCCTCGCGAATGCGTTGACCGCGGTGCGCCATCGATTTGGCCATGCGATTTTAATCGATCTTCATTCGATGCCGTCG
Organism: Sphingopyxis fribergensis; assembly: GCF_000803645.1. Taxonomy (NCBI): domain Bacteria; kingdom Pseudomonadati; phylum Pseudomonadota; class Alphaproteobacteria; order Sphingomonadales; family Sphingopyxidaceae; genus Sphingopyxis; species Sphingopyxis fribergensis. The sequence continues at coordinate 1,759,196 of NZ_CP009122.1, forward strand.
ATTCCGCCGGGCCAGCCGGGGTATGGCGCGCGAATCATCGTCGGCGATCGTTTTGGCGAAACCGCGGGCGATTGGCTGGTCGATCGGGCTATGGCATCTTCGGTTCGCTTAGGTGAAGTCGTGACGCGCAATCAGCCTTACGCCGGTGGGCACATCATCCGTACGCACGGCCGTCCCGGTGAGGGCATCCATGCCGTTCAGATCGAAATCGACCGCAGCCTCTATCTGACTCCCGACCGATCGCCGGATTCGGCGCGTGTTGCTTGGCTGGCGCGCTGGTTTTCTGAACTTGTCAGCGATTTGGGGCAGATGCGGCCCGAAGCCGAAATATTCCCGCAAGCCGCTGAATAAAAAACCACCTCGTACCGAAGTACGAGGTGGCCAGGGTCCAGGGAGGACGCGTCCGCGTCGATGAAGACGGGACACTCGCCGCGATGGAAAGGGGGAAAACCATGGCGGCGTAAGATGGATTTAGGATGTTGTGCGCCGACTTACAAGAAGCGACGGTACAGAATCTGCAATATGCAGGAAATTGGTCGGGGAGAGAGGATTCGAACCTCCGGCCCCTGCCTCCCGAAGACAGTGCTCTACCAGGCTGAGCTACTCCCCGACCGATCTGCGCGCCGACCGGGGTCGCCGCGAAGGCAGGGCGGTCCTCTAGACGCGCAATCTGTGAACTTCAAGCGCCAATCGGCACATTGAAGATGATTGCCCACCCTACAGCATTTCGGCAGTTCGAAAACTGAAATGGCCGTCCGCAACGAAAATCAGATGATCGACGAGATCGATGCCCAAGGCGCGCAGCAACAGCGCGGCTTGATGCGTCGCGTCGATGTCGGCGTCGCTCGGCCAGGCGGCACCGGACGGGTGGTTGTGCGCCATAACGACGGTCGCAATTCCGCGGTCGAGCAAGGCGCGCCAGCATCGCGGCGGGATAATGCAGCGGCCGGTGGAATCGCCGTCGATGCGTTCCAGCCGGACGAGGCGATCGAACGCATCGAATCCGGCGATGAGCATGGTTTCGCAGTCGGCGTCGAACAGCGGGCGCAGCAATTGCTGCGCCACCGCATTCTCCGAGTGCGACGGCACGAATCCAGCCGAGGCTTCCGGCTCCGGCATTTTGCCGACAGGTTCGTACAGGGTCATCAGCGTCCTCATGCGCTAGGCACGCGTGATTCCCAATGCCCGACTGCCCCGCATCGGAGGCATTGTGACGTCACACCTGTTGGTCCCTTGTCCGCTCGCGACGCGGGGCCTAGCACGAAGAGACAAAGCCGGGAGCCGAGTCTTGCCTGATTTCATCCATTATGAACTTCAATATCTCGACCTGATGCGCCGCATTTGGGTCGAGGGTGACGAGCGTGTCGATCGCACCGGCGTGGGGACGCGGTCGCTGTTCGGCGAGACGATGCGATTCTCGCTGAAGGACGATGCGATCCCGCTGCTCACCACCAAGCGCGTCTATTGGAAAACGGGGCTGCGCGAATTGCTGTGGTTCTTGACCGGCGACACCAATATCCGGTCGCTCGTTTCGCAGGGCGTGAAGATTTGGACCGACTGGCCGCTCGACAAATATCGCCGTGAGACTGGAGACCAGATCAGCGCCGAGGATTTCGAGGCGCGGATCGTCGCGGATGATGATTTCGCCGCTAAATGGGGTGATCTTGGTCCTGTCTACGGCCATCAATGGGTGAACTGGCCGCGGTATGAGGCGGCAGGCGAGGGGCTCTTCCGCCGCGCAAGCCAAGGGCACAACCAGATTGCGGCGCTGATCGATTCGCTGAAGAATAATCCCGGTTCGCGGCGGCACATCTTTACCGGCTGGAATGTCGCCGATCTCGACCGCATGGCGCTGCCGCCGTGCCACATGACCTATCAATTCCATGTCCGCAGCGATGGCGGCCTGTCGTGCCTGCTGTTCCAGCGGTCGTGTGATCTGGGCCTGGGCTTCGCCTTCAACGTCTTCGAAGCGGCGTTGCTGACGCGAATGGTCGCAGAGCAGGCGGGGCTGCATGCCCATGAGCTCGTGTGGACCGGCGGCGACGTACATCTTTATCTGAACCATCAAGAGCTGGTCGAGCAGCAGCTTGCGCGCGTTCCGGGCGGGGCGCCGAAGCTGCGCATCCTTCGCCGCCCTTCGAGCATTTTTGACTATCGGTTCGAGGATTTCGCAGTCGAGGAATATGCGCCGCAAGCGCATATTTCGGCGCCTGTCGCGGTGTGAGCGCCGCCGTTGCATTCGTATGGCGACCGTAATAATATGTCGCCACGTTGAAATATAACTAGGCGCCGATTCGCGCCTGCAAAGGGAAGAAGATATGCCTGAGACGACCCCCCAAAAGGAGGCGGGGCGCCCAGCGAGCAATTTGCCGCCGCTGTCGCTTCATATCCCCGAACCGCGCTATCGCCCCGGCGATACCCCGGACTTTGGCGATATCGACGTTCCCGCGGTCGAAGCGACCCTGCGCCCGAGCGAAGCGACCAAGCCCGATGCGATGCGCGAGCTGAGCTATGGTCTCGTTCGCGTGCTCGATTTCGACGGGGTGGCGAAGGGGCAGTGGGATCCGAAACTGACGCCCGAGCGGCTACGCGTCATGCTCCGCTATATGATGCTCGTCCGCGCGTTCGACGATCGCATGTTTCGCGCTCAGCGGCAGGGCAAGACCAGCTTCTATATGAAGTGCACGGGCGAAGAAGCCACGTCGGTCGCCTCGACCATGGCGCTCGACCGCGGCGACATGTGTTTCCCAAGCTATCGCCAGCAGGGCATCCTGATCGCGCGCGACTATCCGCTGATCCAGATGATGAACCAGATTTACTCGAACCGCGGCGATCACCTGATGGGTCGCCAGCTGCCGATCATGTATTCGGCGCCCGAGCATGGGTTTTTCAGCGTGTCGGGCAATCTCGCGACGCAATATCCGCAGGCGGTGGGCTGGGCGATGGCCTCGGCTTCGAAGGGCGACAGCCGCATCGCAACCGTCTGGTGCGGCGAGGGATCGTCGGCCGAGGGCGACTTCCACTCGGCGCTGACCTTTGCGACCGTTTACAACGCGCCGGTAATCTTCAACGTCGTGAACAACCAGTGGGCGATCTCCAGCTTCTCGGGCTTTGCCGGTGGCGAGCGCACGACCTTCGCGGCGCGCGCGGTGGGTTACGGCATCGCCGGTCTGCGCATCGACGGCAACGACCCGCTCGCGGTGTATGCCGCGACGCAGTGGGCCGCTGATCGCGCGCGGACGAACAATGGCCCGACGCTGATCGAGCATTTCACCTATCGCAGCGAAGGGCACAGTACCTCGGATGACCCGAGCGCTTACCGGCCCGCCGATGAGGCGACCGCCTGGCCGCTCGGCGACCCGATCGCGCGCCTGCGCCAGCATCTCGAAACGCTCGGTGAATGGGATGCCGAACGTCACGAGGCGCAGACCAAGGAACTCGACGAGCTGGTCAAGACGACCCAGAAACAGTCCGAAAAGCTCGGCATTTTGGGTCATGGCATGCACCAGCCGTTCGAGACGATGTTCGACGATGTGTTCGAAGAGCTGCCGTGGCACCTCAAGGAACAATGCGCGCAAATGCTCGCCGAGCAAGAGGCCAAGTTTGGCCCTAATTGGAAGCCCGAATGATGAGCGCCGATCCGCAAACCGGTACCAAGACCATGAACATGATCGAGGCGATCAACAGCGCCATGGACGTCATGCTCGAACGCGATCCCAACACCGTCGTGATGGGCGAAGATGTCGGCTTTTTCGGTGGCGTATTCCGCGCAACGGCGGGCCTCCAGAAAAAGCATGGCAAGACGCGCGTGTTCGACACGCCGATCAACGAATGCGGCATCATCGGTGTCGCGGTCGGCATGGGTGCCTATGGCCTGCGCCCGGTCCCCGAAATCCAGTTCGCCGACTATATCTATCCGGGGCTCGACCAACTCGTCAGCGAAGCGGCGCGCCTGCGCTATCGTTCGGCGGCTGACTTCATTTGCCCGATGACGGTGCGCACGCCCTTCGGTGGCGGCATTTTCGGCGGCCAGACGCACAGCCAGTCGCCCGAAAGCATCATGACGCACATCTGCGGCGTGAAGACGGTGATCCCGTCCAACCCCTATGATGCCAAGGGCCTGCTGATTGCGGCGATCGAGGATAATGATCCCGTCGTCTTTCTCGAGCCCAAGCGCATCTACAACGGCCCTTTCAGCGGCTATTACGACCGCCCGGTCGAACCCTGGTCGAAGCATGACGCGAGCGCGGTGCCCGAAGGTCACTACCGCATCGAACTCGGCAAGGCCGCGACGGTGCGGTCTGGCGAGGCGCTCACGATCCTCGCCTATGGCACCATGGTGCATGTCACCAAGACGATCGTCGAGGAAATGGGCATCGACGCCGAGATCATCGACCTGCGCACTTTGCTGCCGCTCGACATCGAGGCGATCGAGACGTCGGTGAAAAAGACCGGCCGCTGCCTGATCATCCACGAAGCGACGCGCACATCGGGCTTCGGCGCCGAACTCGCGGCGCTGGTGCAGGAACGCTGCTTCTATCATCTCGAGGCTCCGGTCGAACGCGTCACCGGCTTCGACACGCCTTATCCGCATAGCCTCGAATGGGCCTATTTCCCCGGCCCGGTGCGCATCGCGACCGCGCTGACCAAGATTTTGAAGGACTGACGCCATGGCCCGTTATTCATTCCGTCTGCCCGACATCGGCGAAGGCATTGCCGAGGCCGAAATCGTCGCTTGGCATGTCAAGATCGGCGAGCGCGTCGAGGAAGACGCGCAGCTTGCCGACATGATGACCGACAAGGCGACCGTCGAAATGGAATCGCCCGTGTCGGGGATCGTCGTCGAACTGGCGGGCGAGGTCGGCGACCTGATCCCGATCGGATCGACGCTCGCGGTGATCGAGACCGATGGCGACGGGGACGGCGAAGTCGAAGCCCCGCCTGTCGACACGCCGGTCGAAGAAGAAATTGTGGCGGAAACGCCAGGCGCCGAGGAGGTCTCGGTCGCCGAGGTCGCGCCGGCTCCCGCACCTGTTGCGGCACCCGCACCGGCTCCCGCTCCAGCCTCGGTGGCCGCGCCCGCGCATGACCGTCAGGTCCTCGCGTCGCCCGCCGTCCGCGGCCGCGCCAAGGATCTCGGCGTCGACCTTTCGCAGGTGCAGGCCGAGGGCGACCGCATCCGTCACGCCGACCTCGACGCCTTCCTGCGCTACAGCGGCGGGCAGGGTTATCACGCGCCCGGCGCCAGCCGCGCCCGCGCCGACGAGCCGATCAAGGTCATCGGCATGCGCCGCAAGATCGCCGAGAATATGGCGGCGTCGAAGCGCGCGATCCCGCACTTCACCTATGTCGAGGAAATGGACGTCACCGCGCTCGAAGAGATGCGCGCCGACCTCAACGCCAATCGTGGCGGCCGTCCGAAGCTGACGATGCTGCCCTTCCTGATCGTCGCGATCTGCCGGACAATCCCGCAGTTCCCGATGATCAACGCCCGCTACGACGACGAGGGCGGCGTGGTGACGCGCTACGGTTCAGTGCATCTCGGCATGGCGACGCAGACCGATGCAGGGCTGATGGTGCCCGTGATCCGCGATGCGCAGGACAAGAATGTGTGGCAGTTGGCCAGCGAGATCACGCGTCTTGCCGAAGCCGCGCGCACCGGCAAGGCAAAGGTCGAAGAACTGACCGGCGGCACGCTGACCGTCACCTCATTGGGCCCGCTCGGCGGCATTGCGACCACCCCGGTGATCAACCGTCCCGAGGTCGCGATCATCGGTCCGAACAAGATCGTCGAACGTCCGGTCTTCGACGGCGACGAGATTCGCCGCGCGAAGCTGATGAACCTGTCGATCAGCTGCGACCATCGCGTCGTCGATGGCTTTGATGCCGCAAGCTATGTGCAGGCGCTGAAAAAACTGGTGGAGACGCCAGTGCTGTTGTTTGCTGATTGAAGCTGACCTAACATCCGTTTGTGTCGAGCGAAGTCGAGACACGTGAAGGTACGCGCGAACTCGGCGTGTCTCGACTTCGCTCGACACGAACGGAAATCTAGGTCGGCTTACAGGCCCAGCCCCGCGAAACTGGTCTGGTCGAACTTCAGCCTGAAGGTCACATAGGCGCCGGAGCGCGAGAAGCGGGCATCTTCGAAATCGCGGTCGTGGAAGCCCGCGAAATTGTAGCCGAAAGTGATGTTCGCGTTTTTCATCGGCGCCAGCGTCACCGTCGGGCCGCCCGCCCAGCTTACGGTATCGGCGTCGGTCCCGACGCGCACAGTGCCCGACGCGCCGACATCGACATGCTCGCCAAGGTTGAAGCGGACATCGGCGCCGATCAGGTTTGACCAGCCCTTCACATCATCGGCGCCGAAGCGATCGAAATTGTAGCGCGTTCCCCAGAAGATGCCGATCTCGGCGCGTTCGTACCATCCCTCACCGAAGTCGCGCTCGCCGAGCGGCGTCCAGTTGACCGACAGGCTGTTGAGCAGGCGGCGGCTCGTCGCATCGCCGTCGATCGTCAGCGCGCCGCCGATCGGGCCAGCCTGACCGGCGACCGCGTCCCGGACCTTATCCGAACGGAACTCGCTCTTGTTCAGCCACGAAATCTGCGAATCCGCAGGGCGATGCGCCCAGCTCATTTCGAACTGGATCACCTCCGTTGTCGGCGTCGTGCCGGCGCCGCTCGCATTGGCGTAAGTGAAGAGCGCGCCGAGTGCGCGGCCTTCGCCGAGTTGGCGAAGACCGCCGAGCGTCAAGCCATAGCGATTGGCGATTTCGCCATCGCGATATTCGGCGCGGCCCGTGAGCGTCCAGCGGTCGGCGCGATAGGTCGCGCCGGTGCTGATCGCGAGGAAATCTTCGGTGAGCGTGCCATTGCCGCCGAGGAAACCGCTCGAGGCGACCGGGTGGTCGACATTGAGTATGTCGCGGGCGCTGATGCCGCCGATTGTGCGATTGCCATCGACCGACACGTCGGCCGACCAGCGTTCGCCGAGCTTCAGCGATTGCGACAGGCCATAAGCGGCAAAGCTGCGCGGGCCGTACTCGCCGATTTCCTGCTGGTTCGCGGTCGCGAGCAGGCGGGCGCCCGACCAGGGCGTCAGGTCGAAACCCAGCCGCGCGGTGCGCGCCTTGATCGTATCGCCGTCGGCGATCTCGTAGCTGCCGACCAGATTGACGTCGCGATTGATCGCATAGCGCGCGCCGAGGCGATGGCGCGTCGGGAAATCGATGCTGGCGTCCTTGCCCCCGAGCGCGAACTCGGTCTGCGCGTCGATTTCGAGGCGTTTGTTGAAGAGTCGTTGCGTCGCGCCCAGCTGGACGATGTTCGAGCGATTGCGCGTCCCATCGGTCAGGCGATCGTCGGCGTGGGTCAGCCCGGCGCGCGCGACGCTGGTGCCATTGTCATACTCCACAAGGGCGCGTGCGGCACGGCGGCGAGCATTGGTGTCGAGATAATCTTCCTGCCACGCGCTACCCGTCACCGAGAGGTTGCGGCTGGCCTTCACGCGCGCGTCGAAGCCGAATTTGCGCTTGCCATTCTCGCTGCTGTTGAGCTGGCCGGTGCCGAAACCCGCTTCGCGCTCGCGAACATAGGCGAGGAAGTCGGCGTTGCTGCTGTGATGCTCGGCCTCGATCAGCCATGCCTTGGCGGTGCCGTCGGCAGTCGTGCCGCCGTTCGTCGCCTTGGCATCGCTGACCGCGAGTTCGGCGCGAACCTCGGTCTCGATTGTCGGGCGATAGCGCGCATCGACCCCGCCGAGGTTGGTCTTGGCATTGCCGTCCTCGTCGTGAATGAAGGTCGCACCGACGCGCAGTTTCTCGTCATTCGACTGATAGCTGACGCGGCCGCCGGCGTTGAGCACGCGCTGGCCGACGCCGTCGACCTCATATTCGGCGACGATGAATTGCGGATCTAGGTTCGACGAGCGACTGAGCACCGGCTCGCGGAAGCGGATTGTTCCCGACAGATAGTCGATGTCGTAGTCGACATGGCGCGACAGGCTGACGCTGTCGACAAGGCGTTCGCTGTGCAGCCGGTCGCGCGTCTCGATGGCGATCCGCTCGCTGTTCGGCAATATGTCCGTGGCGCCGAGCTGGTACGGACCCGTCAGGCCGTTGCCCTGAATCTCGTCCCGGCGGAAACGGTACGGCGTGTCGGCAACGAAGGCGGTCGCGGCGACGTTACGGCCGCGATACTCGGCCTTGCCGCCGTTGAGCGCGCGCTGATAGCGGGCGAGTTCGGGTTCCGAAATCCCGGTCTCGATATCGCCGAACATCGCATAGAATTGCGGGCGTTCGAGGCGGAGGTAGAGCTTGCGCACCGAGGCAGCGTCGTAGCGCGTCTCGTTGCGGTCCGCATAGATAGTGTAATAGGCGCGCGGATCGATCACGCCGCCGAACCGCGTGTCGTCTTTGTCCTTGTCGCTGTCATACGCCAGCGTCATCAGCCATTTTCCGCGCACGCGGCCTTTGGCATAGAGCGCGAGACGCGCATCGGCGTTGAGATCGTCGAGCGTTTCCGCCACCGGCTCCATCCGGTCGCCCAGCGTATTGTAGCCGAGCGTCCCCGCTGCAAAGCCGATGACGGTCCAAGGACGGTTGCCCGGGTCGAGCCAGGTCTCGATCGTCTGCTTGCGCGTCACCTTATCGTCGCGGAAGGTGAAATCCATCGCGAGCGTGCCCGACGCGGTCGTCGGTTCGAGTTCGATATAGGCGATGCCGTCGTCGCCATCGATCTTCCACACCGGCTGCGCGCGTTCGAGGCCCGCGAGCTGGCGCGCCTGCTGCGCATCGGCTTCGACCGCGGGATAATAAGGCGCGGGAACGCTGAAATCGCCCGTCAGCCCGGCGCGGATCGGCTTGCCGTCGCGATCGGTTAGCCGCACCGCGATCACCGGACGCGTGACGCCATCGGCGACAAGTACCGACTTTTCGCGGATCAGCGACGCGCGCATCGGGGTGATCGAATAATGAACGTTGCGTTCGAGCGTTTCGAGAATAGCCCCGTTCGCATCCCTCACCTCGGCGACCAGGCTGTTTTCGCCCTCGCGAATTTCGAGCCCGCGCCACAGGCTGACCGCAACGCTGCCGTCGGCCGACTTGCTCACGCCCTCGAAGGTCAGCGCGTCGGCGGGCTTGCCGTTGACGCGGAGCGACACCGTCTGTCCCGCGGCGTGCTTCACCGCAGCGCGGATCGCCTTGGCGCGCGGGTTGTGATCGGTCTCGGGGAAGAGCCAGCCGATGCCGGACGCCTGTCCCGCGAGCCAGTCGCGACCGGAGCCGGCGGCTTCTGGGTCGCTGAGCACCTTGGCCGCTTCGATGGTCGCCTTGTTCGGCGCGGCGCGCGGGGCGCTCGCGACGGCGCGGAAGTCGGCGCGCTTCAGGGCGCCGCCGCGGCCTTCAACGAAGCGCGAGATCGCGCTGCCGGCACTCTGCGTCGAGCGCGCGCAATCGATCGCCTCGCGGTCGAGCGGAAAGGTCGACGGGTCGATTTGCACGACATGCAGACCGGGGCGAACGCCCTCGAAATGATAGCGGCCCTCCCCGTCGGTGACGGTGTAGCTACCGTCCTGAAGCATGACGCGGACGCCCATGATTCCGTCAGCCCTGCCCGGATCGACGCTGCAACCGCCGTCGGCGATCCGGCCGATGATCGTCATCCGGTCTCCGAGCTGGTCGCGTTTGATTGCAATTGTCGCTTCGGCGATATTGCTCGTCGATCCGCGATTGTCGGTGGCGGTTGCCCGGTTGAGCGCATTGCCCGGCTGCGCCGATACGATGACCTCGGCCAGATAGGTGAGCAGGACCGAACGCGACGCGGCGATGGTAGGTAGCGTGACGGCGAACTCGCGGCCATTGGCCAAGACGACGGCGTCGACGCGCACGCCATCGACGCGCACGGTATCGGCGCGCAAGCGCATGCCGGTGGGCAGTATGTCGCGGACGGTCACCGCGCCCGTGTTGCGGCGCGCGTCGCGGTTCGCGACCTCGATCCGATACTGAATGACGTCGCCGGGTACCGCGACCTGCGTCGACGTCGTCTTGCGCAGGATCAGCGGCAGGCCCGGCTGGTCGACCGGAATATCGACGCGGACGGGCGCGGGGCTGTTCAGCGTGAAGGCGTTGCCATAGCTGGCGCTGATGATCGTGAACGGCAGGCCGTCGTCGGGGCGGCGCAGGCCCGCGAGATCGGCGGCATTCGATTTCGACGGCGCGGTGTAGGGCGCGGGTGGCGCGACGATCAGGCGATAGGTCCCCGGGGCGACAAAGGGAAAACGATAGTCGCCCGGCGGGAAGTTGTACGTCGTGCCGCCGGCATCGGTGACGGGCTGGCCGGTGACGACGCTCGACGGGTACGCCGAGACGCCGTCGTCGCCGAACACCTGCGCGGGCTGCCCGGTAGCGGCGTCGACGATCGTGACGCGGCTTCCGGCGACGGGGGCGCCATCGCCGCTGTCGAACACGATCCCGAACGGATCGACGAGGAAATTGATCGTTGCGAGGGCGACGAGGCTGGCGTCCGCCTGGTCGGTGACGCGGAGCGCCAGCGGCGCGCCCGGATTGACCGACAGGCGGCAGTCGCCCGCGATGACGGCAGGCGGAACGCCGACCGTGTTGATGATGCCGACGAATTCGCCGCTGTTGTTGGCGGTCTCGGTCAGGACGATCGCTTCACGATCGCCGTTTTCGAGTTCGAGGACGACGGCAAGGGTGTCACGTGCCTGCGGATCGGCATTGGCCGATGCAAGCGTGGCCCCGACGACCAACACTTCGCCGGCGCGGAAATTGTCGGTGTTTTGCAGCGAGGCCGGGGAGGTCGAGATGCCTTCATAAACACCGCCCAGGCCGATCGTGCTCGTCGCGCTGCGCGCATTGGCCTGCGTGCATTGCGTCGGAGCGAGCGCCACCGATTTGTCGCCGCCCCCGTCGGTTAGCCGATAGGTCGTGATCGTCGGTCGCTCGGGCGGGCGCGTGGTCACGGTCACGTCGACGCGGTTCGACAGCGCCTGACCGGGCCGTCCATCATGCGTCCACTGCGCCGAAGCCGTGTTCGTGATCACCTGTGCATTCGCCGTCGTTGCCGCGGGCAGCAGTACTGCCGCGACCAAAGCGGTCACAAGGCCGGTAAATTTCGTGCGGAGTGCCATGATAGCCCCGAAGAGAGCAGCGGGAGACGGTTTTTGGGCCGCACCCGCTGCTCCATCGGTTATCCGATCAGTTGACGGTCGCGCGGAAGACGAGCGTGCTGATGGCGCCCGCCGCGATCGACGCGATCGTCCCCGACACGTTGGGCGCCGTATAGCTGCCGCCCGCGGTGCCGTTGAAATCGCATGTGCCGCTGGGCACGGTGCCCGTGTAGGTGCCGCCGAGCAGGATCGAACCCGGCACGAAGGTCAACTGGCCGGGAACCGCGTCGTTGATCGCCACCGAGGTCGCTGCCGCGCCGCCGCTGTTGCCGACAGCGATGCAATATTCGACCACTGCGCCGGGGATCAGTTTCGGATTCGTCGTGTTGTTGAACGGATCCGAGATGACGCGGCTACTTTTGGCAACCGCAAGCGTCGCCGTCTGCACCGTATAATCGTCATTGTCGCTGTGCGAACCGTCGCGCGCGATGTCGCCGGCGACGCCCGCGATATCGGCAAAGACGGTATCCTTGCCCCCGGTGTTCGCGCCGGTGGTTTCGGTGATCGCCGCACCCTGGGTGCCGGCAAGCCCGCCCTCGCGCGCTGTTGCCCGCAAAGTCACGCCCGCAACGGCGCCGTTGACCACGGCGGGGACGGCGGCGGTCGTCGGAATATCCGCGACGACGAACAGGCGGATCGCCGTATCGACGACAAGTTCATCGACATAGCCGGTGAGCAGCGTGTCGCCGACATCCCAACTACCGATGGTGCCCGTGACGGTATTGTCGCGATAGATACGGATATTATTCGCATTGAACGCGTCGGTGCCGCCGTGCGCGGCGGTGCCACCCGTGATCTGCGTTGCGACGAGTGCGAAGTCCAGCACTTCGTTCGAGCTGTTGGTCAGCTGGAACGTCGTCACGGCATTCGCTTGACCGGGCACGACGCTGGTCGTGACGGTCCCCACCTCTTCGACAAGCAGGTTGATCTTGCGGTCGACGGTGAAATTGTTCGACGCCGACTGTTGTCCCTGCGCGACGCCACCGACCTGATAGTCGACGGTCGCGGTATTCGTGATCGTGGTGCCTGCGGTCGTTCCGGCGGCAAAAGCCGGCGTGGCGGCGGCGCTCGAAAGCGCCGCCAAACCGATGACACCCATATACGTCAGCTTGCTGGTCATAGCTGAGCTCCTGGGCTTTATGCTGGTTGCCGTTTCCCCACCGCTGGCAACCGTTAAGCGGTTTTATTCATTCGCTATTTGACGACTCCCCGAAAGATGAGCTTGCCCGTGCCGCCGACCGGGATCGGTTTCTGGAAAGCCCAGCGGACGTGCGTGACGTCGGCGGGCTGCGCCGCGCGGCGCGTTCCATCGGTCATCGGAACCGAAAGGTCGGAAAGCAGTCCCCACTGCTTGCCGCCATCGACCGAAACGAGCGGGCTGGTGTCGCCGGCGTCCGCGAAACGGACCGCGGCGGGCATCGGGTTGGTGATCACGAACTTATCGGCAGGCTGCGCGCCGGCGTTACGATAGTTGAGCACGAAGACCAGCCGGTCGCCGGGAACGACAACCTTCGGTTCTTCGAGCAGGATCTTCTGCTTGCCTTGCGCGTCGGTCGACACGCGCTCGACGAACACATTGTTGTCGAGTGCGACCTGGTTCGCCGCGAGCGCCTGACCCGGCATCGACGCGGCAAGAAGAAGGAAAAGGGCGGTGCGCATGCGCATCTCCATCATTGGATCGTGGTTCGGAAGGTGACGGTGCGGGTCTGGCCGCCGGCGACGGTGCCTAGCGCGACGTTGATCCGCGTGCCGTTGTAATCGCCGGCGTCGGCGTCTGCCGCGTCGGACAGCGCGCTGCCGCCGAGCGTGATCGAGCCGGGGACATAGCTGGTGTCCGCGGGGATATTATCGGTGATAGCAAGACCGCTGACCGAGCCGCTGCCCGCGACGGTGGCAACGATCGTGTAAGAGATCGTCGCACCCGGGATCGGGTCCGCAGTGCCGAGCGAATTGGTCACCACAGCCGATTTGACAAGCGTCACGGTCGCTGCCGAGACGATAAAAGCACCCGCATCGGTGCCATCGGCACCGGTCGAGCCGACGACGGCATCGCCGCCGCCTTCGCCTTGGCCCGCAAAGCTGGTGCCCGGCACACCGGTACCCGTCCTGGCCGCCGCGCCAAGACTCACGATACCGCGATTGCCGTCGACCACCGTTCCCGGCGTCGTCGCGAGAACGAAGACGGTGATGCTTTGGTCCGGGTTGAGCGAGGGATCGTTCGCGCCCGCGGTATAGAGCGTGTCGGTGCTCGCGTCGAAAACGCCGTCGCCATTATCGAGATAGATTTGCGTGACGACGGGGTCGTAATTGTCGCCGCCCGCGTTCGCGACCGTCGTAAGGCCAAAAGCTTCGACGCCATTGCCGTTATTGGTGACCGAGAAGGTCAGCACCTGACCCGTCGCGCCCGGCGTTGTCGGAACGTCGGCGGGGTTGCTCGAATCGACCGTGACATCGAGCAATTCATCGACGAGCAGGTCGACGCGGTTCGAATCGATCGTCGTCGGGCCGCCGCCCGTGTCATAGCTGGCGCTAGCGGTGTTGCTGATGGTCGAGCCGGCGCGGGTGCCGGCAGCCTCGGCCTGCGTCGGCAGCGCGAACGCGGCCAGCAGCGCGAGAATGGAACAAGAGGGTAGAAGCTGATGCTTCGCGCCCCCCACAGGCGCTTTCATCATCACTTTGACTCCGGATAGGTTGGTCCTTGGAGCCCTCAGTCGCCGATAAAGGGTAATTTCTGGTTAAAAAGCAGGAAGAAAGACGCATTTTGATCCAGATAGAGACACTATGGGCTCGCCATCCGTCGCAAAACGGGGCGGCTGGCGCGAAAAGATAAGCGCGCGTAAGGTGATGCGGTTAACGAGGAGAGCAGGGGTGGCGGACGACATGGGGAGCAGGGACACGCGTCCGCCGCGCGTCAATCCGCTCCACCAGATCGAGATCGATGATTTTCGGCGCGACCGGCTGCTTGCCGCGCTCGCGCTGCTCTTTGGTGCGAGCTTCTGTCTTGGTCTGCCTTTCGCGTTACAGGCGGGAGCCGAATTCTTTCTACCGCTCACCGCAGCGATCGTCATTGCCATCGCGCTCGTTCCGCTGCTCGAATGGCTCGAACGGCGCGGCCTTCCGTCGGCGCTCTCGGCTTTCCTGGCGCTGGCTACCTTTCTAGCGATCATCAACGCCGCTCTGGCGATCATCGTCGTCCCCGCCACGGGCTGGTTCGCCCGGCTTCCCGATTCGATCCCGCGCATCCAGAGCAATCTGGCGCCGCTGATCGATTTTTATTCGACGCTGCAACGCTTCGTCGACCGCACATTGATGTCGGTTGCGAGCGGGACCGAGGCGACGGCGCAGGCGGTGGCCGCGACCGCACCGACGTCGGTCGTCGACTATTTCATTTCGTCGGCGCCCGCCGCCGCAATCCAGCTCTTTTTTGCGGTGCTTGTGATCTTCTTCTTCCTGTCGGGCTGGACGCGGCTGCGCAAAGGGACGATCCGGCGGCGCGGCAGCTTTGACGGGGCGATGCAGACCGCGCGGGTGATCCAGAATGTCGTCGATGCAACCGCCGACTATCTGGCGACGATCACGATGATCAACGCGATTCTCGGCCTGACCGTCTCGCTCCTGCTGTGGGCATTGGGGATGCCGTCGCCTTTCATGTGGGGCGGGATCGTCAGCATCTGCAATTTCGTGCCCTATCTGGGACCGATCGTCGCCGCGGTGCTGCTCGGGCTGGGCGGGTTGATGACCTTCGATGCCGTGGGGCTCGCCTTGCTACCCGCGACGATCTTCATCGGCGTGCATATGGTCGAGGCGAATCTGATCACCCCGCTAGTGCTCGGGAAGCGGCTGACGATCAATCCGCTGCTGATTCTTGTGTCGCTGAGCTTCTGGGGTTGGGTGTGGGGGACGCCTGGCGCGTTGCTGGCGGTGCCGTTGCTGCTCATCCTCCAAACGGTGCTCGCGTCGACCGGAACGCCCGATCTGGCGGGTTTCCTATTCGAACATGGTACTTTGACGACGACCGACGAGGTGCGTGATCGATTAAATCGCACGCATGAGGAAAGCGACGGTTGACAGGTCGAGGCGAGCGCCATATTGGCGCGGCTCCCAAGCACACGCGGGTGTAGCTCAGTTGGTTAGAGTGCCGGCCTGTCACGCCGGAGGTCGCGGGTTCGAGCCCCGTCACTCGCGCCATTCCTTCCATTTTCGGACGGAATGGCCACCGCAGCTTGGGACCTTTCCATCACTGGAAATCGGGAAAAATGGCGCGGCGTTTCAGCCGCGCCATTTCCCCAATTCCATCCAGCGCAGCAGCGGTTTCAATGGCAGGATCCAGACGATCCCTGCGGCAAGATAAAAGACCGCCTGCACCAGCACGGGCCATGTACCGACCCATGGTGACACACTGACGACAATGCCCGTCCACACCGCGATCAGTGCGAGGATCAGGAACATGCCGGCGGGTTTACGCCAACTCGGTTGGGGATCGGCGGGTGGCTGGCTCACAAACGGTCTCCACAAAGGATGAATTCTTGTTCGGTCAGGATCGCGTCGAGCGCGATGTCGGTCGATTCGCGCGGAGCGGCGTCGATTTCCTGTACCGACCAGCCGATTCCGATCCGCAGCGCTTCAGGGTGCGTGGCGAAATAGCGATCATAATGCCCGCCACCCTGACCGATCCGGCCGCCTTGGCGATCGAACCCGACGAGGGGGCAAAAAATAATGTCAGGTGTTGCCAAGGGAGCATCGTCGGCGGGCTGCCGCGTGCCCCAGGGGCCCTTCAGCAGCGGCTCGTCAGGCTTCCAATGGCGAAAGGTCATATCGGCGATCCGCGCGGCGTGATGGGGCAGGGCGAGCGCGCCCGCTTCCGCAAGGCCAGCGAACATCGGCAGGATATCGGGCTCGTCGCCCCACGCGGCATAGGCGCCCACAACGGCATGATCGGCGAGTAGGTCGGAAAGCGGCGCGGGCAGCGCGCGAAAGGCCGCCATCTGCGCCATCCCGTCGAGATTTGCGGCGAAATGCTTACGGCGAAAGCGCAGCTTTTCGCGCAACCTCTGCTTTTGCTGGACCAGATCGGCGGACAAGTCGGTCATCGCCTCCTCTGGGACTTGGGTTGGATAGTTGGCGGGACCGCCGAGGTCGTTTGCTGGAAAGTCCTCTGACGCCAGTAACGTCAGGTGGGGACCATATACGTCGGACCAGGGTCCGGGCAGGGACAGCCCCCTAGGATGATGTATCGCCTCAGGGATTTTCGCAAAAGCTCGTGCCGGGCAGTACCCGCCGTGTCCTATGTAGGGTGACGGGCTTGTCCGCTCAAGGGGTTTGCGCGAGCGCGGGCCGCTCGCTCAGGGGATTTGTTCGACTTTCGCGGCGAGCGCCTCGATGCGGTCGGCGATTTGCAGCAAGGCCCGGTTATTCGATGGGGTCGCAGATGCCGCCGTCGTCGGCGCGCTGTGGCGCGCCGCCTCAAGTTCCTTGAGCGCCGCTTGCTCGCGTGCGACCGCGGCGCGCAATTCATCGCGTGCCGCAGCTTCGCGGCTCTCGGCGAGTGCAATCGCGGCGCGGAGCGAATCGGACTGCGGTTCGGACTTTTCGACCTTGCCGCGGGCTTCCTGGACTTCGTCGGCGAGCATCAGCGCAGCGAACAGCATCTGACGGATTTCGGTGCCGCCCGGCATCGTGCGCACCTTTTCATCGACGACCGACGCAAGCTGGATCAGTTGTGCTTCCTCGCCGTCGGCGCAGTGGACGTCATAGGGGCGCCCTGCGATCGTGAGTTTTACATCAGCCACGGTCAGCCTCCGCGATCAGCCGGTCGAGTTCGCCAATAACTGCAGCGACTTCGGCCTTGAGTGCCGACTGGTCGGCAGTGGGCGCGGTGCCGGCCGATTCGGGCCGGTCCGCGCGATCGGCAAGCGCCTTTTCGATTCGGCTGAGCGCGCGTTCGATACGGCCGATGGCCAGGCTGGATTCGTCGAGATCGAGTTCCATGCCGATGGGTTAGCAGTGCCGGGGAGGGGGTGCAATTGCCCTCTCGGTCCAAAATGCGAGGATTTTCCGTGACGGGCGGTTGACTCCTGCCCCCTGCGCCGCAAAGGGCTGTCCGCATCAAACCGGGCGATGCGTCCGGTTCCAGCCCAGCCATTTCCCGGGGGACCAATGACACTGCCCGAACGTCAGCTCGCCAACGCAATCCGCGCGCTTGCGATGGATGCCGTACAGGCCGCAAACAGCGGCCATCCGGGGATGCCGATGGGCATGGCCGATGTCGCAACGGTTCTCTATTCAGACTATCTGAAGTTCGACCCCACCGACCCGAAATGGGTCGACCGCGACCGATTCGTCCTGTCGGCGGGTCATGGCTCGATGCTCGCTTATGCGACGTTGCACCTTGCCGGCTATGCGCGCCCGACGATCGGCGACATTCGCAATTTCCGCCAGTTGCACAGCCCATGCGCCGGGCACCCGGAGAATTTCGAGCTCGAAGGCGTCGAGACGACGACCGGACCGCTCGGGCAGGGTCTTGCGACGTCGGTCGGCATGGCGATCGCCGAGCGGCATTTAAATGCGCTCTATGGTGACGATCTTGTCGATCATCGCACCTGGGTGATCGCGGGCGACGGCTGCCTGATGGAAGGCATCAACCACGAAGCGATCGGTCTTGCGGGGCACCTCGGGCTCGGTCGACTGACGGTGCTGTGGGACGACAACAAGATCACCATCGACGGATCGACCGACCTGTCGACGAGCGAGGATATCGCGGCGCGCTATACGGCGACCGGCTGGCATGTCGAAAGCTGCGACGGCCACGATCCCGCCGATATCCGCCGCGCGATCGATGCCGCGCTCGCCGATCCGCGTCCGTCGCTGATCGCGTGCCGCACCGTCATCGGTTTCGGCGCGCCGAACAAGCAGGGCACGTCGGCAACGCACGGGGCTCCGCTCGGCGCCGACGAGATTGCGGCGGCACGCAAGGAGCTGGGTTGGACCGCCGAACCTTTCGTCATTCCCGCCGATATCGCGTCGGCGTGGGCCGCGTTCGGTGCGAAGGGCAAAAAACTTCACGCCGAGTGGAACGATCGACTGTCAAATAGCGATAAGAAAAAAGAATTTTTTGATCGCCTGAGCGGCAAGATCGTTCCGGGCGATGCCTTCAAAGTCTATCTCGAAGGCCTCGTCGCCGAACCGCCGAAGGTTGCGACGCGCAAGGCTTCGGAGAACACGCTCGGCGCACTGACCGCCGATATCGCGGCGCTTGTCGGCGGCAGCGCCGACCTGACCGGTTCGAACAATACCAAAACTTCGTCGACCAAGCCGCTGACGAAGAATGATTATTCGGGCCGTTACATCTATTACGGCATCCGCGAATTCGGCATGGCCGCCGCGATGAACGGCATGGCGCTGCACGGCGGCGTGGTGCCTTACGGCGGCACGTTCCTGGTGTTCGCCGATTATTGCCGCGCTGCGATCCGCCTGTCGGCGCTTCAGCAGCAGCGCGTCGTCTATGTGATGACGCATGACAGCATCGGGCTTGGCGAAGACGGCCCGACGCACCAGCCGATCGAACATCTGCAATCGCTGCGCGCGATGCCCAACCTGCTCGTCCTGCGTCCCGCCGATGCGGTCGAAACCGCCGAATGCTGGGCGCTTGCGCTCGCGCAGGAAAGCCGGCCGTCGCTGCTCGCGCTGACGCGTCAGAACCTCCCGCCGCTGCGCCATGACGTCAGCGAAAATCTTTGCCTGAAAGGCGGTTACCGTCTTCGCGATGCATCGGCGGCGCGCAAGGTCGTGCTGGTCGCGACGGGTTCGGAAGTGTCGCTTGCGATCGAAATCGCCGAGAAGCTCGAGGCCGCGGGCCACGGCGCCGACGTTGTCTCGATGGTGTCGACCGAACTCTTCGACGAACAGACGGCCGCTTATCAGGCCGATATCCTGCCCGACGACGCGCTGATCGTGTCGATCGAGGCGGGCACGACGTTCGGCTGGGAACGCTACACCGGCCGCCATGGTCTGCGCTTCGGCATCGACAGCTTCGGCGCCTCGGCGCCGATCGAAGACCTATTCAAGCATTTCGGCCTTACCGCCGATGCTATCACCCCCCAGATACTGACAAAGCTCGGCAACTAAGCACCGGCTTATCCCACGCAGAAAGGATTTTTCGACATGGCAGTGAAGGTTGCAATCAACGGTTTCGGACGCATCGGCCGCAATGTGGCGCGCGCGATTCTGGAGCGTAGCGATCACGATCTCGAGCTGGTGTCGATCAACGATCTGGGCGATGCCAAGGCGAATGCCCGCCTGCTCCGCCATGACTCGGTCCACGGCGCCTTCAACGGCTCCGTCGAAGTCGACGGCAACGACCTGATCATCAACGGCAAGCGCATTCAGGTGACCGCCGAGCGCGACCCCGCCGCGCTGCCGCATGCCGCCAACGGCGTCGACATCGTGATGGAATGCACCGGCTTCTTCACCAACAAGGCCGGCGGCCAGAAGCATCTCGATGCGGGCGCCAAGCGTGTGCTGATCTCGGCCCCCGCCAAGGAAGTCGACCTGACGGTCGTTTATGGCGTCAACGACGACAAGATCACCGCCGATCACCTGATCATCTCGAACGCCTCGTGCACCACCAACTGCCTCGCGCCCTTTGCCAAGGTGCTGCATGAGGCGATCGGTATCGAGCGCGGTCTGATGACAACCATCCATGCTTACACCAACGACCAGAAGATCCTCGACCAGATCCACGACGATCCGCGCCGCGCCCGCGCCGCAGCGATGTCGATGATCCCGACCTCGACCGGTGCAGCCGTTGCAGTCGGCCTGGTTTTGCCCGAACTCAAGGGCAAGCTCGACGGTTCGTCGATCCGTGTGCCGACCCCGAATGTATCGGTCGTCGACCTGACCTTCACGCCGCTCCGCGACACAACCAAAGAAGAAGTCAACGCGGTGCTCAAGGCGGCCGCTGAAGGCCCGCTGAAGGGCGTTCTCGGCTATACCGAGGAGCCGCTGGTTTCGATCGACTTCAATCATAATGCGGCGAGCTCGACGATTGACAGCCTCGAAACCTCGGTGATCGATGGCAAGCTGGTGCGTGTGCTCAGCTGGTACGACAATGAGTGGGGCTTCTCGAACCGCATGATCGACACCGCGGGCGTAATCGCCAAATTCCTCTGATCCAAAAAGGACACGTCGATGACCGCGTTCAAGACCCTCGACGATATCGGTGACGTCACCGGCAAGCGCGTTCTCGTACGCGTCGACCTCAACGTCCCGTTGTTTGAAGGCGCGGTCAGCGACGCGACGCGGATCCAGGCAGCAATGCCGACGGTCCGCGAACTGTCGGACAAGGGCGCGATCGTCCTGCTCCTCGCGCATTTCGGGCGTCCGAAGGGTGCGAAGAACCCGACCCAGTCGCTCAGCCTCGTGATGGGCGGCGTCGAAGACGTCCTCGGCCATTCGGTGATGTTCATCCCCGAAGCCGTGGGCGAGGGCGCGAAGGCGGGCATCGCGGTGCTCGCCGCGGGTGACGTCGCGGTGATGGAAAACACGCGCTTCTATCCCGGCGAGGAAACGAACGATCCGGCCTTTGCCGACGCGCTCGCCGAGATCGGAGACATTTACGTCAACGACGCCTTCTCGGCGGCGCACCGCGCGCATGGTTCGACCGAGGGCATTGCCCATCGCCTGCCGGCTTATGCAGGCCGCGCGATGGAAGCCGAACTCAAGGCGCTCGACGCCGCGCTCGGCAATCCGGCGCATCCGGTGGCCGCGGTCGTCGGCGGCGCCAAGGTATCGAGCAAGATCGACGTGCTGCGCCATCTGGTGAGCAAGGTCGATCATCTGATCATCGGCGGCGGCATGGCGAACACCTTTCTTGCCGCGCGCGGGGTCGATGTCGGCAAGTCGCTGTGCGAGCATGACCTGGTCGATACCGCCAACGCAATTTTCGACGCGGCCGACGCCGCAGGCTGCACGATCCATCTGCCCTATGACGTCGTGGTGTCGAAAGAGTTCGCGCCGAACCCGCCGACGCGTACCGTCAATGTCCATGAAGTCGCGGCGGACGAAATGATCCTCGACGTCGGCCCTGCCGCCGTAGAGGCGCTCGCCGATGTGCTCAAGAATTGCCGCACACTCGTCTGGAACGGCCCGCTCGGCGCGTTCGAGACGCCGCCGTTCGACACCGCGACTGTCGCGCTCGCGAAGACCGCTGCGGCGCTGACCCGCGAGGGCTCGCTGGTCTCGGTCGCGGGCGGCGGCGATACCGTTGCGGCGCTCAACCATGCCGGCGTCGCCGGCGATTTTACCTTCGTTTCGACCGCCGGCGGTGCCTTCCTCGAATGGATGGAAGGCAAAGCGTTGCCGGGCGTCGACGCGCTGAAGGCTTAAGCTTTTCCACCGCATTGCATCGCGACGGCGGGGCAGCTATGCGCAGCGCCACATACGTATGCAAACAACCGGAGATCCCATGACCACCGTCCATGCCGCCATGCTCGACCAGATCAAATCGGGGCAGGGCTTCATCGCCGCCCTCGATCAGAGCGGCGGTTCGACGCCCAAGGCGTTGAAGGGCTATGGTATTGAAGCGGACGCTTTCTCTAACGACGAGGAAATGTTCGCGCTGATCCACGACATGCGAAGCCGCATCGTCACCGCGCCTTGTTTTAATGGTGACAAGGTGATCGGCGCGATCCTGTTCGAGCGAACGATGGACGGTGACGCGGGCGGCAAGCCCGTTCCGGCGCTGCTCTGGGAGCGCGGCGTGGTGCCGTTCCTAAAGGTCGACAAGGGGCTTGAGGATGAGATCGATGGCGTTCAGCTGATGAAGGCAAATCCGGGCCTCGACGACCTCTGCGAACGCGCGGTCGCCAAGGGCGTATTCGGCACCAAGATGCGCAGCGTAGTCAATCTCGCCAATCCGGTGGGCGTGAATGCGATCGTCGAGCAGCAGTTTGCCGAAGCCAAGCGCATCGCGGCGCATGGTTTGATGCCGATCATCGAGCCCGAAGTGAATATCAAGAGCGCCGAGCGCGACGGCGCCGACCGGTTGCTGCTTCAGGAAATCACCACGGCGCTGGATAGCTGGGAGGGTGCGCCCGTCATGCTCAAGCTGTCGTTGCCGGCCGAAGCCGGGCTGTTCCAGTCGCTCGTCGATCATCCCAAGGTGCTGCGGGTCGTTGCGCTGTCAGGCGGCTTCGCGCGCCCGGAAGCCTGCACCGAACTGGCAAAGAACCCGGGCATCATCGCGAGCTTCAGCCGCGCTTTGCTCGAGGACCTGCGCCACCAGATGAGCGACGAGGAATTCAACGCGTCGCTCGGCGGCGCGATCAAGGAAATTCACGCGGCCTCCGTGGCCTGAAGTGATGGGAGAGCGGTGGCAAGCCGTCGACGATTATATCGCCGCCAAATTGCTTGGCGACGATGACGCGCTTGCCACCACCCTCGCCAACAATGCCGCACAAGGCCTGCCGCCAATCGACGTGTCGGCGGCGCAGGGCAAGATGCTGTTCCTGCTCGCGCAGATGGCCGGGGCGAAGCGCATCCTCGAGATCGGAACGCTCGGCGGTTATTCGACGATCTGGCTTGCGCGCGCACTGCCCGACGGTGGCGAGTTGGTGACGCTTGAGCTTGAGGCGCATCATGCCCGCGTGGCGCGGGAAAATCTTGAGCGCGCCGGTGTATCGAACACGGTCGATATTCGCGTCGGTCCGGCCGTGGACAGCCTGGCGGCGATGACCGACGAGGCGCCGTTCGACTTCGTCTTCATCGACGCCGACAAGCAGAGTAACGCCCATTATGTCGACGAAGCGATCCGGCTCGGCCACCCCGGCACCACGATCATCGTCGACAATGTCGTGCGCGAAGGCGGGGTGCTCGACGCGGACAGCGACGACGAGCGCATCGTCGGCACGCGCGCGCTGTTCGATATGCTCAGCGCCGACCCCCGCCTCGATTCGACTGCGGTCCAGACCGTCGGCGCGAAGAAATGGGATGGGTTCGTTCTCGCGCGCGTGCGCTGAGCCCTCTTTCTCTCGTCATTGCGAGCGAAGCGAAGCAATCCAGAGCGGTTTACGTGACTCTGGATTGCCGCGCGGCTGCGCCGCTCGCGATGACAAAGAAATTAAAGCCCGCCCGCGAAGCGGAACGAGAAGCGATAGTCCGACGGCTTGATCGTCAGATTGGTCATCTTTTCGGGACGCACCGATTCGAGCGTAATGGCGCCGTCGGCGATCGGCGTCGATTCGCCCAGCGTGACTTCGAACGGCTGCTTCTCGCCATTGCCGCGAATCCAGACCATCTTCACCCGCACGCGGCCCGCCCACACGCAGCGCGCGTTCATCGGGCAGCGGCTGTCTTCGAGCACTTCGACCGGTTGGACGAGCGGACCGTCGACATAGGCTTTCTGACCGATCGCGACGTCGCTGCCGTCGGGAAGCGGCGCGCCGCGCGTCGTGGCACAGGCGGAAAGGGCGAGGGCGGCGGGGAGGGCGACGATCGCGAGGCGGTATATGTTCTGCATTTGCCCGTCTGTGACCTCGCCGCTATGAACGCGCCATGAAAGCACCGACCTGCCAACTCTATCTCATTTCGCCGCTCGACGTCGGCGGAGATTTTCCCGACCGTCTAACCGAAGCGCTGGGCGCCGGGCCGGTTGCGGCGTTTCAGTTTCGCGTCAAGAATATCGATCAGCATGAGGCGGCCCGGCTTGCAGAGCCGCTGCAGGCGATTTGCGCGGCGCACGACGTGGCGTTTATCGTCAATGACGATGTCGCACTGACCAAGCGGCTCGACGCCGACGGCGTCCATCTCGGGCAGGACGATGGCGATCCCAGGGAAGCGCGCAAGATATTGGGTCCGCAGGCGCAGATCGGGGTGACCTGTCATGCGAGCCGCCACCTCGCGATGGAAGCGGGCGAGGCGGGCGCCGACTATGTCGCCTTCGGAGCGTTCTTCCCGACGACGACCAAGACGGTCGAGCATCACGCCGATCCCGAAATCCTCGAATGGTGGCAGGGCATGTTCGAACTACCGTGCGTCGCGATCGGTGGGATCACGGTCGACAATGCGCAGGTGTTGATCGAGGCTGGGGCCGACTTCCTTGCGGTGTCGGGAGGCGTTTGGGCGCATACCGAAGGACCGGGGGCGGCGGTGCGCGCATTTGGCGCGCTCCTCGGCGATCAGCCCGCAGGCTAATCGCGAGCCGGCGTTTTCGGATCCGATTTGGGAGCAGACTGCGGCGCCGCATCCTTGCGCCAGCCAAAAAGGCCGGCGCAAGGAGCCCCGCGCGACGAAGTTGCTGCGTTGCCGCGAGGGGGCGGCGGGGTAAGGTCCGAAAGATCGATACTCATCATGCGGTCGATATGGCATTGATGTCGCGTCGCATATTGGATCGATGCGTCAAATCGGCTTCGGTTCGTCGCCTTTTGGCTTGCATCCCTTTTCGACTTGCGCTGGGCCCGGCGTGCCGCGACATGGCGAGCCGGGAGACGCTTATGACCGAAATCACGACACCGGCTGCACGCGGGCGCGAACTAACGATCCGCGCGATCCTGCTCGGCGGCATTTTGACGCTGATGTTCACCGCGGCGAACGTCTATCTGGGGCTGAAGGTCGGGCTGACCTTTGCGACCTCGATCCCCGCGGCGGTGATTTCGATGGCGCTGCTGCGCTATATGGCCGGGTCGACGATCCTCGAGAATAATATCGTCCAGACGATCGCGAGCGCCGCGGGCACGCTGGCGGCGATTATCTTCGTGCTACCGGGGCTCGTCATGGTCGGTTACTGGCAGGGCTTCCCGATGCTCGAGACCACCGCGATCACGATGCTCGGCGGGATCTTGGGCGTTCTCTTCTCGGTGCCGCTGCGCCGCGCGCTGGTGGTCGATTCGGATCTTCCCTATCCCGAGGGCCGCGCAGCCGCCGAAGTGTTGCAGGTCGGCGCCGCGAGCGCCGAGGGCGCCGAGGAAAATCGCGCCGGGCTGTCGGCCTTGCTGTGGAACAGCATCGTCGCTGCGGTCTTTACCCTGATGACCCAGATGAAACTCGCGGGCGCCGAGGTCGCGCGCTGGTTCGCGGTCGGTAGCGGTGCGACCGGGATCGCGGGCGGGCTCGCCTTTGCGCTGTTCGGCGTCGGGCATCTCGTCGGCTTGTCGGTCGGCATGGCGCAGCTTGTCGGCATGGTCACCGGCTGGTGGGTGTTGCTGCCGATCCTGACCCAAGGCGGACTGGGGGGCGGGACCGGCGATGCCGAGACGCTGGCGAACACCGTATTCCGAGCCGACGTGCGCTTCTTTGGCGCGGGCGTGATTGCGGTCGCCGCGATCTGGACGCTGATCAAGATCGCCCGCCCGGTGCTCGGCGGCATCCGCTCGGCGATGGCCGCGAGTCGCGCGCGGCAGGGCGGGGAGGTGCTCGCGATCGAGGAACAGGATATCTCGATCAAATGGGTGTTCGGCGGATCGCTGGCACTGATGCTGCCGATCGGCTGGCTGCTCTGGACCGTGCTCGCGGGCGGACCGCTCGCGGGATCGGCGATAATCCTCATCGCGGGTGCGCTACTATTCATCATCGTCATCGGGCTGATGATCGCGTCGGTTACGGGCTATATGGCGGGGCTTATCGGCGCGTCGAACTCGCCGGTGTCGGGCATCGGTATCCTCGCAATCATCGCATCGTCGATGCTGCTGCTCGGCCTGCTCGGCCGCGGCGGCGGTGAGGAAGAAATCGCCGCGATGGTCGCCTATGCGCTTATCGTCACCGGACTCGTGTTCGGTATCGCGACGATTTCAAATGACAACCTCCAAGACCTCAAGACCGGCCAGCTCGTCGGCGCAACGCCGTGGAAGCAGCAGGTTGCGCTGATCATCGGTGTGATCTTCGGCTCGCTCGTCGTCCCGCCGGTGCTCAATGTGCTCAACGAGACAGTCGGCTTTGTCGGCGTTCCGGGTGCGGGGCCCGAGGCCTTGGCGGCACCGCAGGCGGGGCTGATTTCGTCGCTCGCCAAGGGCGTGCTCGGCGGCGATCTCAATTGGACGATGCTCGGTTACGGCGTGCTCGCGGGGATCGGTTTTATCATCATCGATGCGTTGCTCGGCCGCGCGGGCAAGCTGCGGTTGCCGCCGCTCGCAATCGGCATCGGCATTTACCTGCCGATGGCGGTAATCCTGCCGGTCGTGATCGGTGCGATCGGCGGCTGGTTCTACGATCGCTGGGCATCGAAGCGTCCGAACGCGAGCTTCGCGCACCGCATGGGTGTGCTGACCGCGACGGGGATGATCGTCGGCGAAAGCCTGCTCGGCGTATTCTATGCCGGCACCGTCTATGTGACCGACAATGACGCGCCGCTCGCGGTCACCGGCGATAGTTATGCGCCCTATGCGCCGTGGGTTGGACTCGTCCTGTTCGTCGTGCTTGTCTGGGCCAGCTATCGGCGCACGCGCCAGCTGGTCGTCGCGACGCCCTAACGCTGCGGCTTGCCCTTCGGCGCTGTCGCGGCTAAAGGCGCGCACCTGATAGCTGTGCCCGGCGGGCGCCGCTTTGCTCTTTCCATCCTTGAACTGTGAGTGTGCGCGATGAAAATCACCGGCGTTGAAATCCGTCCCGGCAATATTATCGAATTTGAAAAGGGGATCTGGAAGGTCACCAAGATCCAGCACACCCAGCCGGGCAAGGGCGGCGCCTATATGCAGGTCGAAGCCAAGAATCTGATCGACGGCCGCAAGCTCAACAACCGCTTCCGCAGCGCCGACACGGTCGAAAAGGTCCGCCTCGACACCAAGGATTTTCAGTTCCTTTACGCCGAGGGCGACGACCTGGTGTTCATGGACAAAGACACGTTCGAACAGATCAACATCTCCAAGGATGTCGTCGGCGAAGCGCATGAATTTTTGCAGGACGGCATGGATGTCGTGCTCGAGCTTTGGGAAGAGCGTCCGATCTCGGTCGAACTGCCCGAAACGATCGAAGCGACGATCGTCGAGGCCGACGCGGTGGTGAAGGGGCAGACCGCCTCGTCGTCTTACAAGCCCGCGATCCTGGACAATGGCGTGCGCGTGATGGTGCCGCCACACATCACCAGCGGAACCAAGATCGTCGTGCATGTGTACGACCGCGAATATGTTCGCCGCGCTGACTAACTGATTCCCCTCCCGCGTACGGGAGGGGGGAGAAAAAACTATGGCCGTATCAGGCATCATTACCGTCATGGAACGCGCCGCGCGCAAGGCCGGCACGAAGCTGCGCCGCGACTTTGGCGAAATCGAGCATCTGCAGGTTTCGCAAAAGGGCCCCGCCGACTTCGTGTCGAAGGCCGATCAGGCCGCCGAGCGTACCCTTTATGACGAACTCGGCCGCGATCGCCCCGGCTGGGGCTTTGTGCTCGAAGAAGGCGGGATCATCGAAGGCGATCCGGGAAAGCCGCGCTTCATCATCGATCCGCTCGACGGCACCTCGAACTTCCTTCACGCGATTCCGCATTTCGCGATTTCGATCGCGGTGCAGGAGCCGAAGCCCGGCGGCGGTTGGGGCGACGTCACGGCGGCGCTGGTCTATCAGCCGATAACCGACGAAAGCTATTGGGCCGAACGCGGCCGTGGCGCGTGGCTGCACGATCGCCGCCTGCGCGTGGCGTCGCGCCGCCACCTCAACGAATGCCTGATCTCAACCGGCATCCCGTACATGGGCCATGGCAATATGGCGCAGTGGAGCCGCATTTTCGGTGCGGTGGCACCCGAAGTCGCCGGCATCCGCCGCTTCGGCGCCGCCAGTCTTGACCTCGCATGGGTCGCGGCGGGCCGTTACGACGGTTTCTGGGAAAGCGACCTTCAGGTCTGGGACGTCGCCGCGGGAATGCTGCTCGTGCGCGAAGCCGGCGGCTTCGTCAGCGATTTCCGCGGCGGCGATCGTGCGATCGAACGCAGCGAGTTCATCGCCGGCAGCGCCGCGGTCCATTCGAAGCTGCAGAAACTCGTCGCGGGCGCATTGCGCAACGCGTGAACCTAAAACGGTTATCCCGGCGAAGGCCGGGATCTCAATGTTGCGTCATCTCGCGACGTCGAGATCCCGGCCTTCGTCGGGATGACGACGAGAGCTATTTCTTGAAGACATATTCGCGAAAGCTGTCCATAAGCGACGCCCAGGTATTGAACGTCTCGCCGACATTTTCGCGCGGAATTCCTTGGAAATCCAGGTCGACGTCCATTTCGAGCACCGGATCGCCCTCGTCATCTTTGTA
This sequence comes from Sphingopyxis fribergensis, assembly GCF_000803645.1. NCBI lineage: Bacteria > Pseudomonadati > Pseudomonadota > Alphaproteobacteria > Sphingomonadales > Sphingopyxidaceae > Sphingopyxis > Sphingopyxis fribergensis. Next base: position 1,787,608 of record NZ_CP009122.1, read on the forward strand.
TGCGCGGGCGAAGCGCTTGTCCTTGTTCCACTGATTGAGTCGTTCGAGCGATACGTCCTTCGCATCGCTGAACCCCATATAATATTGTAGCGTCTTGCACTTCTGGCCCTCGTCGCAATTCATGAACAGGACGAGGAATTTCAGGCCGCCGCGATTGCTCTCGATATAGGGATCGTCGCCCGGCTTCGACACGATCGTCGCGGGCCAGCCCTGCGACTCGACGATCGCCTTGATCGTCGCTGGGTTCATGGCGTTGATCAGTTCGGCGTGGGCCGGAGTCGCCGAAAAAAGTGCGGCCGCTCCCAAGGCGAGTGCGGCGCGAGCGGTAATCGGTCCCATGAAATCTCCCTTTATCGAAGTTGCGCCCGAAAAGCGCAGCACAGCGACCCTTTTTGACGGCGTATCACAGCGGTAGGGCCGGTTGCCAGCCTCGTTTATGCTTTTGGTCACGGGGGGTGCGAAATTCGTACCCGCAACGCTTGCGACACGCGGCGCGCTGGCCTAAAGCGCCCCCGATAAACGGGTGCCAAGCATCCCAAAATATGAACAACAGAACTGCGAGCTCCCATGGTCGATCTGACGCAATATTTGCCGATCCTGATCTTTCTGGTCGTCGCCATCGGTCTGTCTTCCGCCTTCGTCTTTCTGCCGATGGGCGTTGCGCGGCTGACCGGGGCGCACAAGCCCGATCCGGCGAAGCTGACCGAATATGAATGCGGTTTTCCCGCTTTTGAAGATGCGCGCAGCCAGTTCGACGTGCGTTTCTACCTCGTCGCCATCCTTTTCATCATCTTCGACCTCGAAGCGGCCTTCCTCTTTCCCTGGGCGGTGAGCCTCGAGGAAATCGGCTGGGCCGGCTGGGCGACGATGATGGTGTTTCTTGCCGAACTGACGCTCGGCCTTGTCTATGCATGGAAGAAAGGGGCGTTGGACTGGGAATGAGCAATTCGATCATCCTGCCGCCCGGCCAGATGCCGGTTGCTCCCGGCACGAACCCGGACATGTCGTTTTTCGACGACCTCAACAGCGAGGTCGGCGACAAGGGCTTTCTCGTCACCTCGACCGAGGATCTGTTCAACTGGGCGCGCACCGGCTCGCTCTGGTGGATGACCTTTGGCCTCGCATGCTGCGCGGTCGAGATGATCCACGTCAACATGCCGCGCTATGACATGGAACGTTTCGGCGCCGCGCCGCGCGCATCGCCGCGTCAGTCGGACGTGATGATCGTCGCGGGGACGCTGTGCAACAAGATGGCTCCGGCGCTGCGCCGGGTTTACGATCAGATGTCGAACCCGAAATATGTCATCTCGATGGGCAGCTGCGCCAATGGCGGCGGCTATTATCACTACAGCTATTCGGTGGTGCGCGGCTGCGACCGTATCGTGCCCGTGGACATCTATGTTCCCGGTTGCCCGCCGACCGCCGAAGCCTTGCTCTATGGCGTGATGCAGTTGCAGCGGAAGATCCGCCGTACCGGAACGATCGAACGCTGATGGCTCATCCTGCACCCCTCGTTGCGCCGCGCGCCACCTTGGCGGCCGAGCTCAAGAAGCTGCTCGGCGCCGATCTGCTCGCGCATGACTTCGCCGCGGACGAAGACAGCATCACCGTTGATCGCGACGCGATCGCCGCGGTGATGATCGCGCTGCGCGACAATCTCGAATATCAGCAGATGATGGAGATTGCCGGGGTCGATTACCCCGACCGCGCCGAACGGTTCGAAGTCGTCTATCATTTGCTCAGCGTCACGCGGAATCATCGTCTGCGTGTCCGCGTGTCGACCGACGAGGCGACGCCGGTGCCGACGATCGTGCCCGTGTGGCCGAATGCTGGCTGGCTCGAACGCGAAGTGTTCGACATGTATGGCGTGCTGTTCGCGGGCAATCCCGACCTGCGCCGCATCCTGACCGACTATGGGTTCCAGGGCCATCCGCAGCGCAAGGACTTCCCGCTGACCGGCTATATCGAGCTGCGTTATAGCGAAGAGGACAAGCGCGTTGTGTACGAGCCGGTGAAGCTGGCGCAGGATTTCCGCAATTTCGACTTCCTCAGTCCCTGGGAAGGCGCCGATTATGTGCTTCCGGGCGATGAAAAGGCCGGCGGTACGGGCGAAGCGCCGGGCAAGGGCGCGCCGACCCCGATGACGGCCAAGGAAGTGAAGGCGTCCGACGACAAGGCGAAAGCCGCGCCGCCGCCGACCCCGAAGACGACCGAAAGCACGACGCAGACGGGCGCGGGCGCGAAGGCCAACATCAAGGCGGCGAAGACGAGCCGCGACGGCGCGAAGGCGACCACGGCCGCCAAGGCAAAGACGCCCGCGACCGAGAAGGCCGAAACGGCGCCCGCCAAACCGCGCGCGCCGCGCAAGCCCAAAACAGGAGGTGACGCATGACCGACTCTCCTCAGGTTAAGCACCACGGCAGCGACATGTTCGAAGGCTATCCGGTCGACACCGCGAACACCGCGGGCGATCAAGTCGTTACGAACTACACGATCAACTTCGGCCCGCAGCACCCCGCGGCGCACGGCGTGTTGCGCATGGTGATGGAGCTCGACGGCGAGATCATCGAGCGCGTCGATCCGCACGTCGGGCTGCTCCACCGCGGCACCGAAAAGCTGATCGAATATAAGACCTATCTACAGGCTTTGCCCTATTTCGACCGGCTCGACTATTGCTCGCCGCTCGGCATGGAGCATAGCTATGTGCTCGCGATCGAAAAGCTGCTCGACCTCGAAGTCCCGGCGCGCGCGCAATATCTGCGCGTGCTGTTCGCCGAGCTGACGCGCATCTGCAATCACATGCTCAACATCGGATCGCACGTCATGGACGTCGGCGCGATGACCCCAAACCTGTGGGTGTTCGAACTGCGCGAGGATTGCCTGAACTTCTTTGAGCGCGCGTCGGGTGCGCGCATGCACAGCGCTTATTTCCGTCCGGGCGGCGTCCATCAGGATGTTCCCGAAAAGCTACTGGTCGATATCGGCGAATGGGTCGAAACGCGCCTGCCGAAGCTGTTCGGCGACGCAATGAGCCTGGTCATCGACAACCGCATCTTCAAACAGCGCAACGTCGACATCGCGACGGTCAGCAAGGAAGATGCGCTGGCATGGGGCTTCTCGGGTCCAATGATCCGCGGCAGCGGCATCGCATGGGATCTGCGCAAGTCGCAGCCCTATGACGCTTACGCCCAGATGGAATTCGACATTCCCGTCGGCACCCGCGGCGACTGCTACGACCGCTTCATGGTCCGCGTCGAGGAAGTCTATCAGTCGGCGAAGATCATCAAGCAGTGCCTGCGCGACATGCCCACCGGCCCGATCGCCAGCCTCGACCGCAAGGTCGTGCCGCCGAAGCGCGGCGAGATGAAGCAGTCGATGGAATCGCTGATCCATCACTTCAAACTCTACACCGAGGGCTTCCACGTCCCCGCGGGCGAAGTCTATGTGGCGACTGAAAGCCCGAAGGGCGAATTCGGCGTCTATCTGGTCAGCGACGGCACCAACAAGCCGTACCGTTGCAAGATCCGCCCGACGGCGTTCTCGCATTTGCAGGCGATGGATATGATGTCGAAGGGGCATATGCTCGCGGATACCACCGCGATCATCGGCGCGATCGACGTGGTGTTCGGGGAGTGTGACCGGTGACGAGGCTATTGGATGTCGTTCATACTATGGGCCTCGGTGCTGCGCTTGCGCTCAGCTTCTTGCATTTCGCTCGGGGATTAGACGTGGGCGGCGAACTCGCGGCTGCGAATTTGGTCTGGGTGGGCGCGTATTTCGCGAAGCTCGCCGTTGAAAAAAGCTCGAAGGTTTCTGCGCATGGCTGACGCACCCCAAATCCCCGACGAAGCCGAAACCCGCGCGCGCTGGGGCGCCTTTGCGTGGACGGCGGAAAATGCCGAGAAGGCGAAGGCGGTCATCGCGCGCTATCCTGCGGGGCGGCAGCGCTCGGCGGTGATGCCGCTGCTCGACCTCGCACAGCGGCAGGTCGGCGCCGAGACGCAGACGCAAGGCTGGCTGCCCGTGCCGGTTATCGAGTTCGTCGCGGCGCAGCTCGATATGCCGTTCATGCGCGCCTATGAGGTCGCGACCTTCTATACGATGTACAATCTCGTGCCGGTCGGCCGCTATCATGTGCAGGTCTGCGGTACGACGCCGTGCCTGCTGCGCGGGTCGGACGATGTCATGGCCGCGTGCAAGAACCGCGGCATGACCAAGGGCAAGACGACGCCCGACGGCCTGTTCACGCTGACAGAGGTCGAATGCATGGGCACCTGCACCAACGCGCCGATGGTCCAGATCAACGACGATAATTACGAAGACCTCGATTACGACAGCACGGTCCGCATCCTCGATGCGCTCGCTGCGGGCGAGCAGCCGAAGGCGGGGACGCAGCTTGCGAACCGTCACACGAGCGAACCCGACGGCGGACCCACGACGCTGAAGGAAATGGTGTCTTCGAACCACGACTATCGGAAGGAATGGTAAGCCATGCTGGCCGATAAGGATCGCATCTTCACCAATCTCTACGGCTTCCAGCCGTGGAACCTCAAAAGCGCGCAGGCGCGCGGCGATTGGGACAACACCAAGGATCTGATGAAGCGCGGCCAGGACGCGATCATTGAGGAAATCAAGGCGTCGGGCCTGCGCGGCCGCGGCGGTGCGGGCTTTCCGACCGGGCTCAAATGGTCCTTCATGCCGAAGGAGCCGCGCCCCGACCGCCCGAGCTTCCTCGTCATCAACGCCGACGAATCCGAACCCGGTTCGTGCAAGGACCGCGAAATCATCCGCCACGATCCGCACAAGCTGATCGAAGGCGCGCTGATCGCGGGCTTCGCGATGCGCGCGCGCGCGGCGTACATCTATATCCGCGGCGAGTTCATCCGCGAGGCCGAGACGCTCTTCGCCGCGGTGCAGGAGGCGTATGACGCTGGCCTGCTCGGCAAGAATGCGGCGAAGTCGGGTTATGATTTCGACGTCTTCGTCCACCGCGGCGCCGGCGCGTACATCTGCGGCGAAGAAACCGCGATGATCGAAAGCCTGGAGGGCAAGAAGGGCCAGCCGCGCCTGAAACCGCCGTTCCCGGCGGGCGCGGGCCTTTATGGCTGCCCGACGACGGTCAACAATGTCGAGAGCATCGCGGTCGTCCCGACGATCCTGCGCCGCGGCGCGCCGTGGTTCGCGAGCTTTGGGCGCGAGAATAACAAGGGCACCAAGCTTTTCCAGATCAGCGGCCATGTGAACAAGCCGTGCGTCGTCGAGGAAGAGATGGGCATCACCTTCCGCGAACTGATCGACACGCATTGTGGCGGTATTCGCGGCGGCTGGGACAATCTGCTCGCGGTGATCCCCGGTGGCTCGTCGGTCCCGCTCGTCCCCGCGGCCGAGATCATGGACGCGCCGATGGACTTCGACGGCCTCAAGGCCGTCGGATCGGGCCTCGGCACCGCCGCCGCGATCGTGATGGACAAGTCGACCGACGTCGTTCAGGCGATCAGCCGCATCAGCTATTTCTACAAGCATGAAAGCTGCGGCCAGTGCACCCCGTGCCGCGAAGGCACCGGCTGGATGTGGCGCGTGATGGAACGCCTGCGCACCGGCGACGCCGACATCAGCGAAATCGATACGCTGTTCGACGTGACCAAGCAGGTCGAAGGCCACACCATCTGCGCATTGGGCGACGCCGCCGCGTGGCCGATCCAGGGCCTGATCAAGCATTTCCGACCCGAAATCGAGCGCCGTATCCGCGAAAATGGCGGCGCGCTGGAGGCAGCGGAATGATTGGCCGCAGCCTTCTTGTTGTCGGAATAGTCGTTGGGGGCATGGCAATGGCCGCGCCAGCAACAGCAACGGGCAAGATGGACTCGCTCGTCGAGTGCATGTGGCAAGAAGCGCCAACGTCTACTGCACGTTACATCGATAATCAGGATAAGGCGAAAGAGGCTGCTCTGTTCATGAGAGCGGTTATGCCCTGCCAAGGTTCGATGAATATTGATCTGAAGCAGTTGAAGAAGCGTCTGGCGGCAGCACGTCCCTCGGAAATCCGTCCCGACAAAGAAACCGATGCTTCGGCCTTTATGTGCACTAAAGACGCGTCCGGCGAAGATCATTGCGCTCCGGTTGAGGAGTGAGGAAAACCGATGCCTAAAGTAACCGTAGATGGCGTAGAACTTGACGTCCCGCAGGGTGCGACCGTCCTGCAGGCGTGCGAGATGGCGGGGAAGGAAATTCCGCGCTTCTGCTACCATGAACGCCTGTCGATCGCCGGGAATTGCCGCATGTGCCTCGTTGAGGTCGCGCCCGGTCCGCCGAAGCCGCAGGCGTCATGCGCGCTGCCGACCGCCGAGGGGCAGGTGATCAAGACCGATAGCCCGATGGTGAAGAAGGCGCGCGAGGGGGTGATGGAGTTCCTGCTCATCAACCACCCGCTCGATTGCCCGATCTGCGATCAGGGCGGCGAATGCGATTTGCAGGACCAGTCGGTCGCTTATGGCCGCGGCGCGACGCGTTATGACGAGAATAAGCGCGCCGTCACCGAAAAATATATGGGTCCGATCGTCAAGACGGTGATGACCCGCTGCATCCAGTGCACGCGCTGCGTCCGCTTTGCGGAGGAAGTCGCGGGCGTCGAAGACATCGGCGCGATCGGGCGCGGCGAGAATATGCAGATCACCAGCTATCTGGAACATGCGGTCGCGAGCGAGCTGTCGGGCAATATCGTCGACCTGTGCCCGGTCGGCGCGCTGACCAGCAAGCCCTATGCGTTCGAAGCGCGGCCGTGGGAGCTGACCAAGACGCTGGGCATCGACATGATGGACGCGGTCGGCACCAATGTGCGCATCGACGCGCGCGGCCGTCAGGTGCTGCGCGTGCTGCCGCGGATCAACGACGATGTGAACGAGGAATGGGCGAGCGACAAGACGCGCCACCATGTCGACGGCCTTGTGCGCCGCCGCCTCGACCAGCCCTATGTTCGCGTGAATGGCACGCTTCAGCCCGCCAGCTGGGCCGAAGCCTTTGCCGCGATCAAGGCGGTCAACGCCGGTTCGTCGGTTGCCGCAATCGCGGGCGACCTGGCCGATTGCGAAACGATGTTCGCGGCCAAGTCGCTGGTGAATGCGCTTGGCGGCAACCTGCTTGAGGGGCGGCAGACGGGGCTCGACTATGACGTCACCAGCCTGTCGGCGGTCAATTTCAACACGACGATCGCCGAGGCCGAGAATGCCGACGTGATCTTGCTCGTCGGCACGAACCTGCGCTGGGAAGCGCCGCTGATCAACACGCGCATCCGCAAGGCGGCGTGGAAGAAGGGCGCGAAGGTCTTTGCGATCGGCCCTGAAACCGACCTGACGTACAAGACCGAATGGCTCGGCGACGATGCCTCGCTCGTCGCGAAGCTGCCCGCGCATGTGCTCGACACGCTAAAGGGCGCCGAGCGGCCGATGCTGATCTTCGGCGGCGGCGCGCTGTCGGTGCCCGGCGTCCACGGCGCGGGCCTCGCGCTCGCCAAGTCGGTGAACGCGGTCAAAGAGGGCTGGAACGGCTTCAACGTCGTGCATTTCTCGGCCGCGCGCATGGGCTCGCTGATGCTCGGCTATGGCCTGCCCGGCGGCATCAAGGATGTGATCGCAGCAAAGCCGAAGCTCGCCTTCTTCCTCGGCGCCGACGAGGTCGATTTCGCGGCGCTGCCCGACACGTTCAAAGTCTATGTCGGCCATCATGGCGACAAGGGCGCGCATGCCGCCGATGTCATCCTGCCGGCCGCCGCGTGGACCGAAAAAGACTTCACCACGGTCAACACCGAAGGCCGCGTCCAGCGCAGCGAAAAGGCCGTGTTCGCGCCCGGCGACGCGCGCGAGGACTGGAGCATCTTCCGCGCGCTCGCCGATACGCTCGGCGTATCGCTCGGCTTCGACAGCTTCGACCAGTGCCGCGCGGCGATGATCGCAGCGGTGCCGTCGCTCGGCGTCGAAGGCCTTGCCGATTACGGCTGGTCGGTGCCGAAGCTGGCTGCCAAGCCCGAGGCGCGCGCGATCCCGTCGCCGATCAAGGATTTCTACCTCACCAACGCCATCTGCCGCGCGTCGCCGACGATGCAGCGCTGCTCGGAAGAGCTGATCCATGGCGCAGATTTTGCGGAGGCCGCGGAATGAATCCGGTGCATGCGATTGCCAGCGTGTTGCTGGTCGGGATGGGCTATTCGGTCTGGCGCGGGTTCAATCCCAGGACCAAGTCCGACAGGCCTGGCCCGCATAACGGCTGGCGCAACCAGGATGGGGCGCGGAAATGACCGAGACCTTCATCTCGTGGGGCATGGACCCGAATTGGGCGTGGGGTGTCGCGACGATCGCGGGGATCCTGCTGATCGCGCTGCCGCTGATGCTCAGCGTCGCGATGATCATTTATGCCGACCGCAAGATCTGGGCGGCGATCGCGCTGCGCCGTGGTCCGAACGTCGTCGGTCCCTTCGGCCTGTTGCAGAGCTTTGCCGACGGCCTGAAAGTGTTCCTGCAGGAAACGATCATTCCGACCTCGGCGAACCGCGGGCTGTTCCTGATCGCGCCGATCATCACCTTCACCGTCGCGCTGATGGCGTGGGCGGTGATCCCGTTCAATTCGGGCGCGGTGCTCGCCGACATCAACGTCGGATTGCTCTACATCCTCGCGATTTCGTCGCTCGGCGTTTACGGCGTGATCCTGTCGGGCTGGGCATCGAACTCGAAATATCCCTTCTTTTCGGCGATGCGCGCCTCGGCGCAGATGATCAGCTATGAAGTCTCGATCGGCTTCATCCTGATCGGCGTCGTGCTCTTCGCCGACAGCTTCAACATGAACGAGATTGTTAAGGCGCAGCAAGGCCACGGGCTCGGCATCGTCAACGCTTTCGGCTTCAACCTGCTGCTCTTCCCCCTCGCGGTGATGTTCCTGATCTCGTCGCTCGCCGAAACCGCGCGCGCGCCGTTCGATTTGACCGAAGCGGAAAGCGAGCTCGTCGCGGGCTATCAGACCGAATATTCGTCGATGAGCTTCGCGCTCTTCTGGCTCGGCGAATATGCCAACGTCCTGCTGATGTGCACGCTCAACGCGGTGCTGTTCTGGGGCGGCTGGTTGCCGCCGATCGACTGGGCGCCGCTTTATGCCGTGCCGGGCATCATCTGGCTGTTCGCGAAGATCCTGTTCTTCTTCTTCGTCTTCAGCTGGGTCAAGGCAACCGTCCCGCGCTACCGCTATGACCAGCTGATGCGGCTGGGCTGGAAAATCTTCCTGCCGATTTCGCTTCTCTGGATCTTCCTGATCTCCGGCTATCTGATGCTGACGAGGTACTCATGACCACCATCGCCCATATCGTCAAAAGCTTCACGCTGTGGGAGTTCGTCAAAGCCCATTGGCTGACCTTGAAATATTTCTTCAAGCCGAAGGCGACGATCAATTATCCGTTCGAGAAGAACCCGCTGAGCCCGCGTTTCCGCGGCGAGCATGCGCTGCGCCGTTATCCGAACGGCGAGGAACGCTGCATCGCGTGCAAGCTATGCGAAGCGGTGTGCCCGGCGCAGGCGATCACGATCGAGGCCGAGCCGCGCGACGACGGTTCGCGCCGCACGACGCGCTACGACATCGACATGACCAAGTGCATCTATTGCGGTTTCTGTCAGGAAGCATGCCCGGTCGATGCGGTGGTCGAGGGGCCGAACTTCGAATTCGCGACCGAAACGCGCGAGGAACTGCTTTATGACAAGGCCAAGCTGCTCGCCAATGGCGACAAATGGGAACGCGCGATCGCGGCAAATCTTGCCGCCGACGCGCCCTATCGATAAGGGCGCGCGCACATGATCCAACTCTTTGCCTTTTACCTGTTCGCGACCATCGTCATCGCCTCTGCGGCGATGGTGATTTTCGCGCGCAACCCGGTCCACAGCGTTATGTGGCTGATCCTCGCCTTCTTCAACGCGGCGGGGCTGATGCTGCTCGCGGGCGCCGAATTCATCGCGATGCTGCTTGTCATCGTCTATGTCGGTGCGGTCGCGGTGCTGTTCCTGTTCGTGGTGATGATGCTCGACATCGATTTCGCCGAGCTGCGCGCGGGTTTCGTGCGCTATCTACCGCTAGGCGCACTCGTCGCGATCATCCTTGCTGCTGAACTGGTCTTCGCGGTCGGCGCGTGGAGTGCAGGCGGGGTCGATCTTGCGGCTCGCGCTGCACCTGTCGTCAGCGACAAGAGCAATATCCAGCAGATCGGCGAGTTGCTCTACACGCGCTACATCTTCCTGTTCGAGGCGGCGGGTATCGTCCTGCTCGTCGCGATGATCGGCGCAATCGTGCTGACGCATCGCCAACGCGGCGGAGTGCGGACGCAGAATATCTCGAAGCAGAACCAGCGCCGACCGCAGGATGCGACGCGGCTGGTCGATCCGGGCGTCGGGCAGGGGATGGAATTGTGAGCCTGTTCGATACCCAAAACCCGTTTGCATCGAGCGTAGTCGAGATGCGTTCGGCGCTGCGCTTGCGTGTCTCGACTTCGCTCGACACGAACGGAACTGAAAAGATCGCGATTGGAGCGGGCGCATGATCTCCGTCGGCCATTATCTCGCCGTTTCGGCGGTGCTCTTCACGCTCGGCGTGCTCGGCATCTTCATCAACCGCAAGAATATCATCGTCATCCTGATGTCGATCGAATTGATTCTGCTCGCGGTGAACATCAACCTCGTCGCGTTCAGCGCCGCGCTCGGCGACCTTGTGGGCCAAGTGTTCGCGATGTTCGTGCTGACCGTGGCTGCGGGCGAAGCCGCCATCGGTCTCGCCATTCTCGTTATTTACTTCCGCGGCCGCGGCACCATTGCCGTCGACGATGCCAACCGGATGAAGGGGTAAACCGGTGATCCAGGCGATCGTTTTCCTGCCGCTCTTGGCGGCCATCATCGCAGGCCTCGGCCAGCGCGTGATCGGCAATGTGCCGTCCAAAATCCTGACCACGGGCGCGCTGTTCACCAGCTGCGCCTTGAGCTGGCCGATCTTCCTGTCGTTCGTGGGCGGAAGCGGCGAGGCGACGGTGACCCCGGTGCTGCACTGGGTTTCGTCGGGCGCGCTCCAGTTCAACTGGGAATTGCGCGTTGACACGCTGACCGCGGTGATGCTCGTCGTGATCACGACGGTGTCGGCGCTCGTCCACCTCTATAGCTGGGGCTATATGGAGGAAGACCCGGACCAGCCGCGCTTCTTCGCTTATCTCTCGCTCTTCACCTTCGCGATGCTGATGCTCGTGACCGCGAACAACCTCGTCCAGATGTTCTTCGGCTGGGAAGGCGTCGGTCTCGCATCCTATCTGCTGATCGGTTTCTGGTATAAGAAGCCGAGCGCCAATGCCGCGGCGATCAAGGCGTTCGTCGTCAACCGCGTCGGTGACCTTGGCTTCATGCTCGGCATCTTCGGCACCTTCCTCGTGTTCGGCACCGTCTCGATCCCCGAGATTCTGGCGGCCGCGCCGGGCATGGCGGGCTCGACAATCAGCTTCATGGGGATGCGTCTCGACACGATGACGATCCTCTGCCTGCTGCTGTTCATCGGCGCGATGGGCAAGTCGGCGCAGCTTGGCCTGCACACCTGGCTGCCCGACGCGATGGAAGGTCCGACCCCCGTGTCGGCGCTGATCCACGCCGCGACGATGGTCACCGCGGGCGTCTTCATGGTCTGCCGCTTGTCGCCGATGTTCGAAACGAGCGAAGTCGCGCAGGGCGTCGTGATGTTCGTCGGCGCCGCGACCTGTTTCTTCGCCGCGACCGTCGCGACGACGCAGTGGGACATCAAGCGCGTCATCGCCTATTCGACCTGTTCGCAGCTCGGTTACATGTTCTTCGCTGCGGGCGCGGGCGCTTATGGCGCCGCGATGTTCCACCTGTTCACGCACGCTTTCTTCAAGGCTTTGCTGTTCCTCGGTGCCGGTTCGGTGATCCACGCGATGCACCATGAGCAGGACATGCGTTATTATGGCGGCCTGCGGAAATCGATCCCGATCACCTATTGGGCGATGATGCTCGGCACGCTGGCGATCACCGGCGTCGGTATCGCGGGGGTCGCGGGTTTCGCTGGCTTCTATTCGAAGGACGGCATCCTCGAGGCGGCGTTCGCGAGCGGCGGCGGCGGCGTGGTGGCTTTCTGGGTCGGCATTTTCGTGGCCTTCCTCACCAGCTTCTATTCGTGGCGCCTCGTCTTCCTGACCTTCTATGGCAAGCCGCGCTGGGAACAGAGCGAGCATATCCAGCACGCGGTTCACGACGATGACGGCCACGGCCATGACGATCATGCCCACGCGGATCACCATCACGACGCGCACAGCGACGGCACCGCGGGTTATCACCCGCACGAAAGCCCGCTTTCGATGCTGATCCCGCTGGTCGTCCTGTCGATCGGCGCCGTGTTCGCGGGCATCGCGTTCCACCACCGGTTCATCTACCCCGAAGACGGCATGGCGTTCTGGAAGGGCAGCCTGGCGTTCGACGAACATCTGATGCACGCCGCGCATGAAGTGCCTTTGTGGGTGAAATGGACGCCGTTCACGGTGATGGCGATCGGGCTATTCCTTGCGTGGAACAGCTATATCCGCAACACGACGTTGCCGGCGCGCTTCGTGGCGCAGTTCAAGCTGCTCCACCAGTTCCTGTACAACAAATGGTATTTCGACGAGCTCTACAACATCCTCTTCGTGAAGCCCGCCTTCGCGATCGGCCGCTTCTTCTGGAAGCGCGGGGATGAAGGCACCATCGACCGCTTTGGTCCCGATGGCGCCGCGGCGCTCGTCGCTGGGGGGACCCGTCTCGCGGTCCGGCTGCAATCGGGTTATGTTTATGGATATGCGTTTGTGATGCTGCTCGGTCTTGTCGGCCTCGCCAGCTGGGCCATGGTGAATTTCCTGTGAGCGGCTTTCCGATCCTTTCGCTGATGCTGGCGGTCCCGCTGGTCGGCGCCATCGCCTGCCTGTTCGCCGGCGACAAGACGGCGCGCTTTGTTGCGCTCGGCGCAACGCTTGCGACTTTTGTTCTCGGCTGTATCCTGTGGGCGAATTTCGATATCGGCGGCGCGCAGTGGCAGTTTGTCGAACGCGCCGACCTGTTCGGGCGTTTCCAGTGGGCGCTCGGCATTGACGGCATGGCGCTGATGCTCATCATGCTCAGCGTCTTCCTGATGCCGCTCTGCATCCTCGCCAGCTGGGACGCGATCAAGCAACGCGTCGGCCTCTACATGGCGATGTTCCTGATCATGGAAGTCGTGATGATCGGCGTCTTCATGGCGCAGGATCTGCTGCTCTTTTACATCTTCTTCGAAGCCGGGCTGATCCCGATGTATTTCATCATCGGCATCTGGGGCGGCGCGAACCGCAAATATGCGGCATTCAAATTCTTCCTCTATACGCTGCTCGGGTCGGTGCTGATGCTGATCGCGATGATCGCGATGATCGGCGAAGCGGGTACGACCGATATCCCGACGCTGCTGAACTATAATTTCCCGCCGGAAATGCAGACGTGGCTGTGGCTTGCCTTCTTCGCCAGCCTTGCGGTCAAGATGCCGATGTGGCCCGTCCACACTTGGCTTCCCGACGCGCACGTGCAGGCGCCGACCGCGGGCTCGATGATCCTCGCGGGCGTGCTGCTGAAGCTTGGCGCCTATGGCTTCCTGCGCTTCATGATGCCGATGTTCCCCGACGCGTCGGGGCAGTTGATGTGGATCGTCTTTGCGCTGTCGATGATCGCCGTGGTCTACACCAGCCTCGTCGCGCTGGTGCAGAGCGACATGAAGAAGCTGATCGCTTATTCGTCGGTCGCGCATATGGCGATCGTCACCGCTGGCCTCTTCGCGTTCAACCAGCAGGGGATCGAAGGCGCGCTGATCATCATGCTCAGCCATGGTGTCGTCTCGGCCGCGCTCTTCTTTTGCGTCGGCGTGATCTACGACCGGCTCCACACGCGCGAGATCGACCGTTACGGTGGGCTTGCGAAGAATATGCCCGTCTATGCGCTGTTCTTCATGTTGTTCACGATGGCGTCGATCGGCTTGCCGGGCACCAGCGGCTTCGTCGGCGAGTTCCTGAGCCTCGCGGGCATCTATGAAGCATCGAGCTGGGTTGCCTTCGTGTGCACCACGGGGATCATCCTCGGCGCCGCCTATATGCTCTATCTCTACCGCCGCGTCGTGTTCGGCGAACTGGCCAAGGACGATGTGAAGGCGATGCCCGACCTCAACGCGCGCGAATGGACGATCATGGTGCCGCTGGCCGCCGTGGCGCTGTGGATGGGCGTCTATCCCGAAAGCTTTCTCGCGCCGATGCGCGGCGATGTGACCACCGTCGTTGCGCGCCTTGCGCCGGCTAAGCCCGCGGGCGACGCGCATCTCACCGCCGGCAAGGCCAAGCCCGCCGCCGCTCACGGTGAACCCGCCCACGGATCGAGCCATGCGGGAGGCGTCCAATGACCGGCGACCTGATGCTTATCTGGCCCGAACTGATCCTGACGATCGGCGGGCTGATCACGCTGATGCTCGGCACCTTCATGGGCGACCGGCAGGTTGGCATTTACCAGCTCAGCGCGCTGCTGACGCTTGCCGCCGCCGCCGCCGCGGTCGTTGCGCTGTTCGGTATCGAAACGACGGTCTTCTCGGGCACGCTGTCGGTCGACAGCTTCGGCGGCTTCGCCAAGCTTTTGATCTATGCCGCGAGCTTCGTGTGCATCATCGTCGCGCCGCGCTTCTTCAACGGCGGGATGCGCGCCGAATATCCGACGCTCATCCTGTTTGCGGCGCTCGGCATGGGCATCATGGCCTCGTCGCGCGACCTGATGACGCTGTATGTCGGGCTCGAGCTCAACAGCCTTGCGGCCTATGTGCTCGCCAGCTTCATGCGCACCGACGAGCGTTCGACCGAAGCAGGCCTCAAATATTTCGTCCTCGGCGCGCTCGCGTCGGGCATGCTGCTCTATGGCATTTCGCTGCTCTACGGCTTCACCGGCACCACCGATTTCGCGGGTATCGCCAAGGTGATGGGCGGCGAACTCAGCATCGGGCTGATCTTCGGCATCGTGTTCGTGCTCGCGGGTCTGGGTTTCAAGATCAGCGCCGTGCCGTTCCACATGTGGACCCCCGACGTCTATGAAGGCGCGCCGACCCCGGTGACGACCTTCTTCGCCACCGCGCCCAAGGTCGCGGCGATGGCGTTGATGACGCGCGTGGTGATCGACGCGATGGGCCCGGCGGTGGGCGCGTGGCAGCAGATCATCATCTTCCTGTCGCTCGCCTCGATCATCCTCGGTGCGGTCGGCGCGATCGGGCAGAAGAATATCAAGCGCCTGCTCGCTTACTCGTCGATCAACAATGTCGGCTTCATGCTGATCGGCCTCGCTGCGGGGACGCAGCAGGGAGTCGAGGGCGTGCTGACCTATCTGCTCGTCTATATGCTGACGACGCTCGGGGCATTCCTGGTCGTTCTCCAACTGCGCGACGCCGATGGCAATCAGGTCGAGAGCATTCCGGCGCTCGCCGGCCTGTCGCAGCGTCGTCCCGGCCTTGCTGCCGCGATGGCGGTGTTCATGTTCAGCCTCGCCGGCATCCCGCCGCTCTTTGGCTTCTGGCCGAAATATCTGGTGTTCGAGGCCGCAGTGAACGCGAACCTCGTGCCGCTGGCGGTTGCGGGTATTGTCGCCTCGGTGATCGGCGCCTTCTATTATATCGCGATCATCAAGATGATGTATTTCGATGACAAGTCGGACACCGAATTCCCGAGGGGCGGCGGCGCGATCGTCGAGGATGCGGTGATCACGGCAAGCGCGCTGTGGCTGTCGGTCATCGGCTATCTGTTCATTCCGGTGCTGGCGGTCGTATCGGCCGGCGCCGCCGCGGTGCTGTTCTGATACCGCCGATCGAGCGGATAGCGCAGACAGGTTCGACCAACGCCGACCTGCTGGCGCGGCTGGCAGCGGGCGAGCATGTCGGCGAAGGCCATTGGCTGATCGCCGACCGCCAGACTGCCGGACGCGGCCGTCTTGGTCGCGGCTGGAACGACGGGCAGGGCAATTTTATGGGCTCGACCGTGGTTCATCTGACAATCGGCGATCCGTCGGCGGCCACGCTGGCGCTGGTTGCAGGAGTTGCGCTCGCCAAGACCGTTACGGCGCTTGCGCCTCAGGTTCCCGCGCAGCTCAAATGGCCGAACGACTTGCTGATCGATGGCGCGAAATGCGCGGGCATATTGATGGAACGCACGGGCAACTCGGTGGTGATCGGCATCGGCGTCAATTTGATCGCAGCACCCGAACTACCCGACCGCCCGACAGCGATACTGGCAGGCAAGGGCGCCGCCATCGACCGCGATCATTTTGCTGGCGCGCTCGGCATCGCGATGATCGATGCGCTGTGGACCTGGCGGCAGGAAGGCGTCGCGAGCATCGTGCGTGCGTGGATTCCGCAGGCGCATCCCGTCGGTACGCCGCTTCGCGTGTCCGAACAGGGCATCGACGGCTTTTTCGACGGGCTTGCCGAGGATGGCGCGCTGCGCTTGCGCCGCGACGGCGGCGAGACCATGCTGGTTCATGCCGGAGACGTCGAACTGCGCCGTCCGGTCGAGGAGAGGGAATAGATGCTGCTCGCGATCGACGTCGGCAACACCAACGCCAAATTCGCGTTGTTCCGCGGCGCCGAGCTGCTCGCGCGCTGGCGCATCGCGACCGACGACCGGCGCACCGCCGACGAATATATGGTCTGGCTCGACCAGCTGATGCGCATCGAGGGGCACGACCGCGCGGATGTCGAAGCGGTGATCATCTCGACCGTCGTGCCGCGCGCGCTCCACAATCTGCAACTGCTCGCCGTCAAATATTTTGGCGTCGACGCGCTGGTTGCCGGGCGCGAGCCGGTGACCTGGGGTATCGCGCTCAAAGTCGACGAACCGCAGTCGGTCGGCGCCGACCGCGCGGTCAACGCCATCTCCGCGCAGGCGGTAGAGCCCGGCAAGGACAAGCTCGTCATCAGCTTCGGCACCGCGACGACCCTCGATCATATCGGCGCCGACGGTGCATATCTCGGCGGCATCATCGCGCCTGGCGTCAATCTTTCGCTCGAAGCACTGGTTGCGGCTGCAGCCAAACTCCCGCGCATCGCGATCGAAGCGCCGGCAACGAGCAGCGTTATCGGGCGCACTACCGAAAGTCAGATGCTGATCGGCGTCTATTGGGGCTATGTCTCGATGATGGAGGGTCTGATCGCACGCATGAAAGCCGAAATCGGCAAACCACTCACCGTGATCGCCACCGGCGGCCTCGCGACGCTTTTTCAGGAACAGGCACATCTGTTCGATCGTATCGAACCCGACCTGACGCTCAACGGCCTGATGCACCTCTATAATCAATGGAAGACAATGATATGACGACTCCGGGTAAGGAGCTACTCTTCCTCGCATTGGGCGGGTCCGGCGAGATCGGCATGAATGCCAATCTCTATGGCTGCGACGGCAAATGGATCATGCTCGACCTCGGCGTGACCTTTGGCACCCATGATTATCCCGGCATCGATATCATCATGCCCGACCTCGAATTTATCGAGGACCGCAAAAAGGATCTGCTCGGCATCGTGCTGACCCACGGGCACGAGGATCATATCGGGGCCCTGCCCTATCTCGCCGCCGACCTTGGCGTGCCGCTTTATGCCAACCGCTTCACCGCGGGGCTGATCGCCGGCAAGCTGATCGAGGAGGGGCTGGAGAAACAGGTCAAGGTTCATGTCGTCGATATCGACGCGAAGTTCCAACTCGGCCCATTCGGTATCCGTTTCCTGCCGCTCGCGCACTCGATCCTCGAGATGAGCGCGGCCGTTATCGATACGCCCTATGGTCGCGTCTTTCACACCGGCGACTGGAAACTCGACGACGATCCGGTGCTCGGAACCCCGTCGTCGGCGGCAGCGCTCACCAAGCTTGGCGACGAAGGCATCGACGTGCTGGTCGGCGATTCGACCAACGCCTTCAATCCCGAGGCGTCGGGCAGCGAAGGCGGGCTGTTCGACGGTCTGTTGGCCGCGGTCGGCGCGGCAAAGGGCAGGGTGATCGTCACAACCTTTGCCTCCAACGCGGCGCGGCTAAAGACGCTTGGCGAAGTCGCCAAGGCGACCGGGCGCACGCTGTGCGTCGCAGGTCGTTCGCTCGACCGAATCCTCGGCGTCGCGCGTTCGGTCGGTTACCTCGAGGATTTCCCGCCGACGGTCGATTTCGACGAAGCGATGCGGCTGCCGCGCAACAAGGTCATGGTGATCGCGACGGGGGGGCAGGGTGAACCCCGTGCTGCGCTGGCGCGCATGGCCGCTGACGGCCACCAGATCAAGCTGGAAGCGGGCGACACCGTCGTATTCTCGTCGAAGCAGATTCCGGGCAACGAGGTCGCGATCGGGCGGATCATGAACCAGCTTGCGGCCAAGGACGTGCTGACGGTCACCGAGAAACAGGCGCATATCCACGTCAGCGGCCATCCGGGACAGCCCGAACTCGCCGCGCTTTACGGCTGGCTGCGGCCCAATCTGGTTGTGCCCGTGCATGGCGAAATTCGCCACATGCACGAACAGGCGCGTTTCGCGCTTGAACGCGGCGTGCCGGACGCCCTGATCCAGGAAAATGGCGACCTCGTCCGCCTTGCGCCCGGACCGGCCAAGATCGTCGAGCGTGTTCATTCGGGCCGCCTGATCCTAGACGGCGACGTGATCCTTCCTGCCGATGGCGAGACGATCAACGAGCGGCGCAAGCTGTCGCTTCACGGTCATATCACGGTTGCGGTCATCTTTACCGGCAAGCGCTTTACCGAGGCCGCGATCAGCTACCGCGGCGTGCCCGTCGAGGACGAGCGCGAAGCCTTTATCGACGAAATGCGCGAAGCCGCGCAGCAGGCCGCGACCGGCCCGGCGCGCGACGAGGAAAAGCTGCGCGAGGCGATCCGCCTCGGCGTTCGCCGCATCGCCACCGACTGGACGGGGAAAAAGCCCGTCGTCGACGTGATGCTCGTTACCATCTGAACGGACTTGCGAAGATGAAATGGACCTCGGCGCTCGCGATCTACCTGCTGTTCTGGGCGTTCAGCGCCTTTTTCGTGCTTCCCTTCCATGGCCGCCGCGCGAGCGATGACGCGACGCCGCTGGTCAGGGGACAGGAACCGGGCGCACCCGCGGTCCTTCGGCCCAAGCGCATCCTTCTGCAGATGACGATCGCCGCGACGATTGCGTTCGTCCTTTATTATCTCGCTTATGTGAACGGCTGGGCCGACCCTGACGTGCTTAGCGGCCGAGCTTGAACGCCGTAAACGCTATTCTCATCGAGGTTTGGGCGCTGAAATATACAGGCCGCCGGTGTTCGGATCGATCGAGAGCGCGGGCGAACTCTTGCAAGGGAAGGTGGCATTCATCGCCATCATAAACAGATGGTGCGTGGAGATTTGCCGGATCTGCGGGTTGTCGCGAAGAAATTTGTGAAAAACGTCACGATGCTGCTCGTACGACGCGCCTGCGGGCAGGCAATATAGGGCCTCCTCGGGCGATTTTCCCGCGTTCATGATCGGCGCGTCAGCGATGCCCATGAAATAGCCGATGCAGGCACTATAGTCTTTCGGGCCCGCGACGCATTGATTGTAATAGGAATTGCCGCCCGCAAGGCTCTCGCGGACCTGGGCGCCCGCGCTTCCCGTCGGCGCCATTCCCGCAAGCAGGGCCAGAATAATCAACTGCGTCATCCGCCCCCTCAGCCCCGCAGGCGGTCGATCGCCTGCGCAAGCGCGACGTAAAGCTTGCCGATGTCCGACGAGAGCAAGGTGACGCTGATCGCCGACCCGTCGCGCGCGCCGATGAGCAGGCGCAGCATCGCTTCGAAATCGTGGATGAACTGGTTCACCGATGCATGGAAATTGTCGTCGGCCTGATAGAGGCGCAGGACTTCCTTGGCCTCGCTATTGTCGATCAGCTTGACCGCACGCCGCGCGAACACGCCGCGGTCACCCTTTAGATACGCATCCCACGCGATGTCGCTGACTTCGGTCGACATGATCTTGGTGACGTCGATCGCAGTCGATTTCAGCGATTCCGTCAGCAGTCCGACCTGTTTCGCAAGCGAGTCGCGATCGGACGCGGCGATTGCCTGTTCGGCCTCGCTTACACGCTGTTCGACGCTTGCGCTGGTGTCCATGATCGTGATCAACTGGCGCATCAGGCGATCGGCGGCGCTATCTGCTGCGGCGACCGCGCGTGCCGAAGCATCCTCGATCGCGCTCAATTGCGCCATGACTTCGTTCTTGAAGGCGGCGTCGATCGCATCGGTCGCGGTGGCCTGCATCGTCTCGCGGGCACTCGTCACCAGCTTTTCGAGCGTCAGCCGCGCCTCGTTGGCAGCCGAATCGGCGGTCGCGCGGACCTCGCCCAGCGTTGCGATCATGCGCGCGCCGCCCTGTTCGGCGAATTCGTCGGCGCCTTCGCGCAGCTTGGCGAGCGCCGCTTCGGCGTCGGCGAGCGAGCCGTTGATGCGGTCGACGAGTAGTTGCTGGCTGGTTGCATGCCCCGCCATCTGTTCCTCGTTCGACTTCAGCGTCGCCTGCACTGCGTTGACGTGCGACGCCGTCGATTGCGCAACCAGTTCGGACGCATCGAGGATCGGACGCAGCTGCGACAGCGCCGTCTGCGTCGTCTTGCCGTGCGAGGCGATGCGGTCGAGCGCGTGCGGCAGCGTTTCGTCGAGTTCGCGCGTCACGGCGTCGAGCGCCAGCAACAGTGATTCGGCGTGGGTGATCAGCTGGTGCGCCGAGGCGTTGCCGCTCTGGACTTCCTGCATGAAGGTGCCGAGCTGCGCCTTGGTGTCGTCGATCGAGCGCCCGATCACCCCGGTGCTGGCGCTGACGCTGACGTCGAGGATTTCGAGCTGCTGGCCGACTTCGGTCACATGCGCGGTGATGCGTGCGGCGAGCGCGTCGCTGGCGTCGGCGTGCGCCAAAAGCTGTGCGCCCATTGCGTTGCTCGCGTCGCGGGCGGTGGCGAGCTTTGCGTCCATGAGGGCGGCGGCGTCGTCGACACCTTCGCGAAACTGGCGCCAGCTTTTATCCATCTGGACCGCCATCGCCGCGACGGTCGAGAGCATGTCATCGCGCGCCGCGCCAGCCACTTTCGTCATGTTGGCGAGCGATGCGCCTTGAACATCGGCGACCTGCGCCGAAGCCGCGAGCAGGTCCGATTCGGTTTCCTTCGTCTGTTCCTGCAGCGCGACGATCGCTTCGAGCACGGTCGCGGTCGAATCGATGCCGGATTGCGCGACCTTTGCCGCTTCCTCGCCGAGTGCCGCAAGCCGGGCTTCGAGGTTGGCGCCCTGCTGGTGCGCGACGAGGCCCGCTTCGCGGAAATTGACCGCGAGTCGCTGCGCGACGTCGTCGATCCGCGGCAAGCCAGCGAGCAGCCCATCCATCCGTTGCAAAGCCACATCACCCGAGCGCGCGAGCTGGTCGTGGGCATTGGCAATGACCGAGGCGTTGCTGGCGAGCTTGTCGCTGCTTTCGGTGAGCCGCGAGACGGTGTCGAGGCCAAGCTGCTGAACGATCTTCGCCTGTTCGCCGAGCTGCTTCTGCGCATCGGCCAGATGCAGGCCCAGCGAATGCATCGACTGGTTCAGCGCCAAATTTTCCTCGCGAAGCGCGGCCGCAACGCGGGTGAAGCGAGCTTGTTCGGACCGGCCCGATCGCAGCAGCGCCATCCACAGCACCGCAAGCAGCGTCAGCGGCATTGCGATCGTCGCGAGGGTTGCCGGCCAAGCGGCGAGGGCGGGGCCGCGCGCAAAGCCGTCGGTTGCAACGGACAGGGCAAACCCCGTCCAGCCGAGCGCAAGCAGGATAAGCAGTGCGGGAGCAGCCCGCTCACGCAAGGCGGACACCGCGGGCGGCGTGTCGTTACTATCCTCGGCGTCGGTGAGCCCGGCATCAACGAGGGGGGACATGTCGAGCCAGTTCCGTTCGGTGGGCGCCTCGATTTCGGGCGCGAGTGCGGCTTCGGGCGCTGCGGCTTCCGCCGGCTCCGCGCTGTCTGCTTCCTGGTTTGTCGCGGAATTCCGCCACAATCCGACGATTTTCTTATCCCCCGTCATCCGGCCATCTTAGCATCAAATGGCCGCCATGAAACGGAAACTTAACCCCGGGCTGCCATTCCTGTGGAATGTCTTTCGACAGCGGACCCCTCGACCGATATCTCAGCGCCGCGTTCGGCGACGATCCCGCTATGGCGATGGACCTGCGTTCTGCTTTTGCCGGCGGCGCCCGCGACCTGTCCGACCTGATGCGCCGGTCGCGCTGCGATGCGAACTGGGAAATGGCGGCAATCCGCCTGAAAGGGCTCGCCGCAACCTTTGGCATCATCCCGCTGATCGAACTCGCCGAAGCGGCGATCGAGGGCGCGCCGGGCGACCCCGCCGTGCTGCGACAGATTAATCAGGCCATCGACGCGATCGCCTGACCACCCTCCTGACGGGGGTGGCGCTCGACCGGCAGACCGGGTTCAATTTCGGTTCAGCCGCTTTCGGCCATTCAAATATCGATACCGGCTGTCTTGCCTTGGCAACGCGACGGGTTTAGCCGCGTTAACGACGCGCGGCCGATCCTGCGTGCGCCACTGGCGCGAGTATGGGCGAAGGTGGCCGAGTTCAAAGGAGAGATTTCGATGTTCAACCGTTTCCGCTCGATGCCCGCAACGGCGATGGCCGTCGTGCTGGGCTGCGCGCTGATGGCGACCGCGGCGCCTGCCGCCGCCCAGAAGAAAGAAAAGCCGAAAAAAGAAGAAGAGGCAAAGGGCAAGGGCCTGACCGCCAGCAAAGGTTTCGCGCCCGCGCTGAAGAAGATGACCGATGCGACTGCGGCAAAGGATGCGGCGACGCTACAGGCGGCGTTGGCCGAAGGTCAGACAAGCGCTACCGCCCCCGACGACAAATATCTCCTCGGTTTTTACCAACTCCAGCTCGGTATCCTGAACAAGGATCAGGCGGCGCAGGCGCAGGGGTTGGATGTGATGCTCGATTCGGGCCTGACCCCGCCCGAAAACCTGGCGGTGTATAATTTCTACTCGGGTAACTTCGCCTATGGCGCGAAGGACTATCCGAAAGCGATCAAGCGCCTTGAAGCTGCGCGCGCCGCGGGTTCGACCGAAGCCAATGTGCCTGTTCTGTTGATGGACAGCTATCTCAGCTCGGGGCAGGTCGATCAGGGCATCGCCATCGCAAAGACCGCGATCGAAGCGAGCCGCGCCGCCGGGCAGCGTCCGTCGGACGAGCTGTACGTCCGTCCGATCAAGGCTTTGCAGGCAGCAAAGCGGAATGACGAGATGCTCGCCTTGATGACCGCGCGCCTTCGCGACTATAGCCAGCCGCAAGTGTGGCGCCAGACGCTGTTCTCGGTACTGCAGGCCGCGCCGGCCGCAGGGACGCCGAAGGAGCAGGAATCGTTCACGCTCGACACCATGCGCCTGATGCGCGCCGCGGGCGCCATGACGGAACGCCTCGAGTATGACGAATATAGCGCGCTTGCGTCGAGCGACGGTCTGCCGGGCGAAGCTGTCGCGGTTATCGTGGAAGGCGAGCAGAAGCGTATTTTCCCCAGCGCCGACGCAAAGCTGGCGGCCCGCCGCGATGACCAGAAGGCGCGCGCCGGCAACGAGGCATCGACGATCGTGGCTTATGCCAAGCAGCCTTCGACGCTGACGAACCCCAAGACGGCGGGTGCGACCGGCGACGCGCTGGTCGGCTATGGCCATTATGCCGATGCGATTCCGCTCTATCAGGCTGCGGCCAAAGGGGCGGCGGAGAAGGACATGTGGACCTACCGGCTGGGTGTTGCCCAGGCGCTGTCGGGCGACAAGGCAGGCGCCAAAGCGAGCTTCGGCCAGGTGACCGGCGCCCGCAAGCGTCTGGCCGATCTTTGGGTGGTCAAGCTGGACGCGGCGAGTCCGCCTCCGGCAGCGGCGGCCGCGACGAACTGATCGCGATCGCGTAAAAGAAAAAGGGCGCCGTCCGGTCAGGACGGCGCCCTTTTGTGTCAGGCCAGAACTTGTCAGGGCTCGACGGGAATTCCCGCCAGCTGCTTTGCCGTGCGAATCGTCAGCGACGTCTTCACGCTGGTAACATTGGGTGCCGACGTCAGATGCGCGGTCAGGAATGACTGAAAGCTCTGCAAATCGCGCGCCACGACCTTTAGCAAAAAGTCGATCTCGCCGTTAAGCATATAGCATTCGCGCACCTCGGCGAGCCCGCCGACATAGTCTTCGAACGCCTTCAAGTCGGATTCGGCCTGGCTACGCAGGCTGACCATCGCAAAGACGGTGATGCCATAGCCGAGCTTCGCCGGGTCGAGGTCGGCGTGATAAGACCGGATTACCCCCGACTCCTCAAGCGCGCGGACACGGCGAAGACAGGGTGGAGCCGTGAGCCCCACCATCTGTGCCAGTTCGACATTCGTCATCCGCCCGTTTTTTTGCAGCTCGCCCAATATCTGCAAATCAATCTGATCGAATTTCTGACTAGCCATCATTGAAACATCCGCTTTCCAAAACTGCGGTGACCATAATATTATTTCAGGCGATTGCAATTGTCCCACAATGCGACGTGGAAGGTTAAGGCACTTTCGTGACCGCGTGATTCACGCTAGCCGGTAAGAATATGCTAACCAACGACCAAGGTGTGGGGCTGACTTTGCGTGACTGCTGACTCGATGATTGCGACCATCTTGCGCCAGGCGCCTGCGGATCGCCGCGCGAGTATCATCGCGTGGCGCCAACTCTCCGATATTCTGGCGCAGCGCGGCAATCAACTGTCCGATGACGATATTCGCCGCAGCCTGCACGCGCTCGCCGTATTGCGGCCGCGCGTTCCCGAATCCGTGCGCCGAGACTGCGCGCGCGCGATCGCGCGCCATGGGCGTTTTGCGCCGCTCGTCGCGCTCTACGCCAATGATGTTCCAGCGGTTTCCGCGATCATGCTGCGCGAAGCGCGGCTTGCCGAAGCCGACTGGCTTGCGCTGCTGCCCGCGACGAATGCGATGGCGCGATCGGTTCTGGCGGGGCGCACCGATCTGCCGCACGGCGTCAATCGCGCGCTTGCCAGCCTCGGCAGTGCGTCGGTCGCGCTGCCTCAGCCCGAAGTCGTGGAGCAGGAAGCCCCGGCTCCGGCGCAGCCGATCGCGCCCGAACCTGTTGCTGCAGACGCTCCGAGCCAGATCAGCGAACTCGTCCGCCGGATCGACAAATATCAGTCGACTCGCGCTCAGCCGGGCCCATCGCGCGCGCCGCGCGCGGCGTTCCTGTTCGAAACCGGCCCTGATGGCGTGATCCATTGGGTCGAAGGGGTCACGCGCGGTGCAGTGATCGGCCTGTCGATCGCCGAGGCGGCGTTCGGCGGCGAACCTGGCACAGATGGCGTGGCCGCCGGGGCCTTTCGCCAGCGCGCCGAGATCATCAACGCGCGCATGCTGCTGGAAGGCACCGCGGCGGACGCCGGCGAATGGCGCTTTTCGGCGCTCCCTTGGTTCGACCCCGCCACAGGGCAGTTCCGCGGTTATCGCGCGAGCGCGCGCCGCCCGCACCGCAATGAAATGCCCTATGGTCGGCCTGCACCCGAGGATTCGGGCGACTCGATCCGCCAACTGATCCACGAACTGCGCAGCCCGCTGAATGCCATATCGGGCTTTGCGCAGATCATTTCGGGGCAGATGTTCGGGCCGGTGAGTTCGGGCTATCGATCGATGGCCGAAACGATCGTCGGCGATGCCGCGTCGGTCCAGTCGATCATCGACGATCTCGAAACCGCGGCGCGCAGCGGCACGGCGCGTGTCGATGCGCCGTCGGAAGAGGTCGTCGATATCGGCGCAATCGTCACGCAGGTCGAAAGCGAACTGGCGGACCTCCTCGCCGATCAGCGCGTCGATCTCAGCATTTCGCGCGTTGGGGGGCCGTTCCTTGGCCATTCCAGCGATGCCGATGTGCGCCGGATGGTCGGCCGCCTGCTTACCGCGCTGGTCGATGTGTCCGAACCGGGGGCAATATTGGTCGGGCAATTGGTGACCGAATCGCGGCACGACGACATGCTCCAACTGCGCATCGTCCGCCCCGCGACGATCCGCTTTGCGACATCGGCGGAGCTGCTCGATCCCGGCTTCAGCCCCGAGGGTGAGGCGCCCGGCGCAGCAGTGCTCAGCCTCGGTTTCTCGCTCCGCCTGGTCGACAGTCTGGCGCGGGCAAGTGGCGGACGCCTCGATATCGGGCATAACGCCTTGACCTTGCACCTCCCCTCCGCCAACTCGAAGGCCGAAGCCGGGCTGGAGGCCCAGCAAGGCGAGTAGGCCGATCGGCCAGTCTTCGGGCAGAGGGGAGCATGGTGCAGCCTGCGGGCAATTTCTTTGCATATCCGGTGGCGTCGGATCGGATCGCGCTGGAAGCGGACGAACGGCCGCGCTTCTGGGTTACGATCGATACCGAAGAGGATTTCGACTGGGCCGCGCCCTTCGCGCGAACCGGTTACGGGCTCGCCTCGGTCCCCGCGCTCGCCGAGTGCCAGGCCTATTTCGAACGCGCCGCAGTTCGGCCCATCTATCTGGTCGATTGGCCGATCGTTGCCGACGACCGTGCCGTGGACATTCTCGGCACAGCGCAGGACGGCGGCCGCTGCGAGATCGGGGCGCAGCTCCATCCCTGGGTAAACCCGCCTTATGATGAGGATGTCAACGAACGCAACAGCTATACGGGGAACCTGCCGACCAATTTGCAGCGCGCGAAAATGACCGCGCTGCGCGATGCGATCGAGGGCCGTTTCGGCATCGTGCCCACCGTCTATCGCGCCGGGCGATATGGCCTCGGTCCCGATAGCGCGGCGATGCTCGCCGAACTCGGGTTCCGCTGCGACACGTCGGTGCGCAGCGGGTTCGACTATCGCGCGGGGCACGGCCCCGACTATCGCGCCGCGCCGCTGCATCCCTGGTGGGTGCACACCGGGCAGGGCGCGATGTTGGAGATTCCGGTCACCACGGTCTTCGGCGGGTTTTTCGGCAACGCAGGCCGCAGCATCTACCACCGCGTTGCACGCAACGGCACGCACGCAGGCGCCGCGCTCGCGCGTCTCGGCCTAGTCGAGCGGATCGCGCTGACGCCCGAGGGAATTCCCGCCGAACGCGCGTGTCGGGCGATCGATATCGCCGTCGAGGCGCGCCTGCCGGTACTCAACTTCTCCTTCCATTCGCCGTCGCTGCAACCCGGCAACACGCCCTATGTCCGCAGCATTGCCGATCTCGAGCTATTCTATCGCTGGTGGGACGTGGTGCTCGATCACCTCGCCCGTCGCGGCGTCGAAGCGACGACAGCCGCCGAAATATTAGCGATGGCCGAGCGAAAGGCTGTGACAACATCCACATCCTGATCGTTGGCGCTTGCCAATGCAGCGCGGCCTCCGCTATCGCCCGCACACCCCCACCGGGTTTGAAAAGGGGGCCTGTAGCTCAACGGTTAGAGCTGGCCGCTCATAACGGCTAGGTTGCGGGTTCGAGTCCTGCCGGGCCCACCATTTCCCTTGCAAAACGAAACCGATACCTCTCCATTGCCCCGCAGAAGGAGAGGGGCATGGGGAAGCGGCGGACGGTTTTGCTTGGCGGTCTTGCGATCGTTGCGGTGGTCGCAGGAATGGTGGCGGTACGGACGGCGACCTTTGCGCCAAAGGACATCGCCGACGGCAGCGATATTCGTCTCGCCGCAGCGCCGACCTATGATCTCGATGCCGCAGTCGGGCATCTCAGCGCCGCGGCGCAGATCAAGACGATTTCGCATCAGGACCCGGCCGAGAATGACATTGCCGAATGGGACCGGCTGCACAGCTGGCTCGCAGCGACCTATCCGGCGACGCACCGCGCGATGACGCGCACCATCCTGCCGAACCGCACGCTTATCTATCATTGGCGGGGCAGCGACGCGTCGCTCGCGCCGATCATCGTCATGGCGCATCAGGACGTCGTGCCGGTTACCGAGGGCACCGAAAATGACTGGAACTATCCACCCTTCGCGGGGACGATCGCCGAAAAGGCGGTATGGGGCCGCGGAACGGTGGACGACAAGGGTTCGCTCATCGGCCTCTTCGAAGCGATCGAGGCACTCGCTACAGACGGGTTCCAGCCCAAGCGCGGTATCTACCTCGTGTCGGGGCATGACGAAGAGGCCGGCGGATCGGGCGCCGTTGCGGCCGCCGCCAAGCTGAAGGCCGAGGGCGTGCGCGCGCTGTACACGCTCGACGAGGGTAGCGTGGTGTTGCGCGATACGCCTGTAATCGACGGGCCCGCCATCCTGATCGGTGTTGCCGAGAAGGGCTATGCGACGCTGAAGGTCACCGCCAATGCGCCCGGCGGGCACAGCTCGATGCCGCCGGCCGAAACCGGCGTGACGACGCTGGCGCGCGCGGTGCTCGCGATCACCGAAAAACCCTTCCCGATCGAGATGCGCGGCCCCGGTGCGGCGATGATCGAGGCGCTCGCCGCACATAAGGGGGGTACGACCGAGTTGGCAGTCGCGAACCAGTGGCTACTCGGCTCGGTGCTCAAAAAGCAGCTTTCGGCGTCGCCATCGTCGGCTGCGGCCTTTCACACCACCATCGCACCGACGATGTTGCAGGGGAGCCCGAAGGAGAATGTACTGCCGCAATCGGCGATCGCGTTGATCAATTACCGCATTGCGCCTTGGAACAGCTCGGCCGACGTCATGGCGCGCGCCAGGGCGGCGGTCGGCGATGCTCCGGTCGAGCTCAGCTGGATCAAGCGGCCGAACGAACCGTCACGCGTGTCGTCGAGTAAGTCGCAGGGCTGGAAATATGTAGTAGCGGCAGCACGCGCCGATGCGCCCGATGCCGTGGTCGCGCCCTATCTGGTCGTCGCGGCGACCGACAGCCGCAGCATGGAGCCGATTTCCGACGATGTGTATCGTTTCATGCCGATGCACTTCACGCTGAAGGAAACCGCAATGATCCACGGTACCAACGAGCATATGACGATCGACAGCTTCAAGCGGATGATCGATTTCTATGCGCGACTGATCGCGACCTCGGCGGGATAATCTGGGAAGTCAGTGGTCGGGGAGACAGGATTCGAACCTGCGACATCCTGCTCCCAAAGCAGGCGCGCTACCGGGCTGCGCTACTCCCCGACTACTGCCCCGCGCCTTAGACAGGGTGGGGGCGCAAGTCTATCCCGCCAATGCGCCTTTGACGAAAAAGGCGGGCAAAGAAAAAGGCGGCCTTCCCGAAGGAAGACCGCCCCAATCTCGTTTCAGTCAACGCCCCGAAGGGCTGCGACTTACTTCTTTTCTTCAGCCGGAGCAGCAGCGGCGTCAGCCGGAGCAGCCGGAGCAGCCGTTGCAGCAGCAGCGTCAGCGGCCGGAGCAGCAGCTTCTGCACCAGCAGCAGCAGCGTCGGCACCAGCGGCAGCGGCTTCAGCGCCAGCAGCAGCGGCGTCGGCGCCTTCTTCAGCAACCGCTTCAGCGGCCGGAGCTTCGGTGGTGGCTTCTTCAGCAGCCTTTTCACCGCAAGCGGCGAGGGCGAACATGCTGGCAGCAACGGCGATAGCAGCAAACTTCTTCATGATGTGTGGGCTCCCTAAAATGCCTTACCGCGTCGGGAAAAGTTTCCCGGACCGCGAGCCGCGGGATTTAGCCGTTCCGCATGAATCGTCAACAAAAATAATTGAGATGGTCAGCGTGCACGGGATTCTGTCATTTCTGCGTCACACTAGGGAAGCTCGGCGTTCGTACTGTTCGCTAGAATCGCCAGAGTCGCGGCCCAAACTGTCACATTTTGCCGCAATTGCGCGGGGTCGATCTTGTCGAGCGTGTCGTCGGGCGTGTGGTGCAAATCGAAATAACGCGTGCCATCCTGGGCCAGATCGATCGCCGGAACGCCGGCTGCGACAAGCGAGCCAATGTCGGCGCCGCCGTTGGCGGGCTGCTTGCCGCGGACGACCCCGAACGGCGCGACGGCAGCGGCAATCCGGTCGGAGAGCGCCTTGGCGCTATCGGGCAGCTTGAAGTCGACACGCCACACGCGGTCGGCGCCAAAGTCGGATTCGAGCGCGACGGCGTGCTTCTCTCTCCCATGCGCATCGAAATAGGCCTTGCCGCCGAATACGCCGACTTCCTCGGCGCCCGCCCACAGGATGCGGATCGTGCGGCGCGGCTGGCCGGCGGTCATCACATGCTTGGCGGCGGCAGTGATGATGCCGCAACCCGCAGCATCGTCGATCGCCCCGGTGCCCAGATCCCAGCTGTCGAGATGGCACGCGACGATCACCGGGCTGGCGGTGGGGTCGCTGCCCGCCACCTCGGCGATGACATTGCCCGATCGCTGCTGCCCGAGGTTCCGCGGCGTCAGGAGCAGTTTCAACCGCAGCGGCGCGGCGGCTCGGCCCGCCTCGACGCGTTTCCATTGCCTTACCAGCTGGTCGGCGTCGGGATTGGAAAGCGCGCCGGCGGGGATTGGCTTGACGCCGGCCTCGAAATTGGTGCCGCCGGTGTGCGGATTGCGGTGGCTGTCGGTTCCGATCGAGCGGATCACGACGGCGACCGCGCCTTTCTTTGCCGCGACATTCGCGCCGGTAAAGCGCGCGCGGCCATATTGACCATAGCCGCTGCCGTCCTGCGCGGCTTTCATCTGATGATCGATAAAGACGATCTTTCCTTTTACGAGATTGTCGGGCGCCGCGACGAGCGCGTCATAGCTCGCGAAATAGACGACATCGCCCTCCAGCCCCTTGGGGCCCGTCGAGGCGCTGGTGCCGAGCGCGGTGATGTGGAGCTTCTGCGGCTGGAACGGGCCGACCAGCGTCGCTTCTTCGGCGCCGCGCACCCAAGTCTGCATCATGAAGGGTTCTTCGCGCACATTCTGGAACCCCATTTCGGTGAGCCGCTTGACGCCCCAGCGCCGGGCCGCCGCCTCGGCCTCGGTCGCCGCCTGCCGCGGGCCGATTTCGGTCGTCAGCCCTTCGGTGATCGCCCAGGCCGGATCATCGCCCTGCTGCGCCAGTTCGGCGGCGCTCGGCGCCGTCTGAGCCGTTGCGGCGGTTGAGAGAAGGAGGACGGCGATCCCGGCAAGGCCGGCGGAGGTGCGGGAGATTTTCATGCCGCTTTCCTAACGGCGCGCCTCGCGCGCGCAAGCGCCGATTGCCAATCGCGCGCCCATTCGCTAACCGGCGCGCAACTCATAACTCTCCCGGCCGCGCGCGCGGCCCAGCCCATACCGGAGCATATCCATGGCCGCCCAATATAGTTTCGTGATGAAGGGTCTGACCAAGACCTATCCCGGCGCGCAAAAGCCGACCCTCAACAACCTCAGCCTGCAATTCTATCCCGACGCCAAGATCGGCATCGTCGGCCCGAACGGCACCGGCAAATCGACGCTGATGAAGATCATGGCGGGGATCGACAAGGAATTCACCGGCGAAGCGTGGGCCGGCGACGGCATCACCGTCGGCTATCTTGCGCAGGAGCCGCAGCTCGACCCGACCAAGACGGTCAAGGAAAATGTCATGGACGGCGTCCGCGGCGTTGCCGACATGATGGACCGTTTCAACGAGATCAGCACACTGATGGCCGATCCGCCCGCCGACGCCGATTTCGATGCGCTCATGGAAGAAATGGGTACGCTCCAGGAAAAGATCGATGCGGTCGACGGCTGGACGCTCGACAACCAGCTCGAAATCGCGATGGAAGCGCTGCGTTGCCCGCCGGGCGATGCCAGCGTCGAAAGCCTGTCGGGCGGTGAAAAGCGCCGCATCGCGCTTACCCGCCTGCTGCTCGAAAAACCCTCGATCCTGCTGCTCGACGAACCGACCAACCACCTCGACGCCGAAAGCGTCGCGTGGCTGGAAAAGCATCTCGTCGATTATCCCGGCAACGTCATTCTCGTCACCCACGATCGCTATTTCCTCGACAATGTCGTGAACTGGATCCTCGAACTCGATCGCGGTCGCTATTTCGTCTATGAGGGCAATTATTCGACCTACCTTGAAAAGAAGGGCAAGCGCCTCGAGCAGGAATCGCGCGAGGACGCGGGTCGCCAGAAAGCGATCAAGGACGAACTCGAGTGGATCCGGCAGTCGCCGAAGGCCCGTCAGGCCAAGTCGAAGGCGCGCATCAAGAGCTTCGACCAGCTGGTCGAGGCGCAGGAAAAGCGCATCCCCGGAAAGGCACAGATCGTCATCCAGGTCCCCCAGCGCCTTGGCGGCAAGGTGATCGAGGTTGAAAATATCTCGAAAGCCTTTGGCGACAAACTGCTGTTCGAAAACCTGTCCTTCTCGCTTCCGCCGGGCGGCATCGTCGGGGTGATCGGCCCCAATGGCGCGGGTAAGTCGACCTTGTTCAAGCTGATCACGGGGCAGGAAACCCCCGACAGCGGCAAAGTCACGATCGGCGACACCGTCCACCTCGGCTTCGTCGACCAGAGCCGCGACGACCTGAAACCCGACAATAATGTCTGGCAGGAAATCTCTGGCGGCGCCGAAATGATGAACATCGGCAAGCACGAGATGCAGACGCGCGCCTATGTCGGCGCCTTCAACTTCAAGGGCGTCGACCAGCAGAAAAAGGTAGGCCAGCTGTCGGGCGGTGAACGCAACCGCGTCCATATGGCGAAGATGCTGAAACAGGGTGGCAACGTCCTGCTGCTCGATGAACCGACCAACGATCTCGACACCGAAACGCTCGCCGCGCTCGAAGAGGCGCTGGAGAATTTCGCGGGCTGCGCCGTGGTCATCAGCCACGATCGCTTTTTCCTCGATCGCCTTGCGACGCACATCCTCGCGTTCGAGGGCGACAGCCATGTTGAATGGTTCGAAGGCAATTTCGAATCCTATGAAGAAGACAAGATCCGCCGCCTCGGCGACGATGCGACGCGTCCGCACGCGACGTCGTACAAGAAGTTGACGCGCTGATTTAATGATGGGGGAGGCGGTTCCGATTTCGTCGAGCGCGATCCGTTTGGACGCGGACGCGCTCAACGCCTTCATGGCGGAGGCTTTCCCCCATTCAGTTCCGGGGTCGCGCGGGCACGTCGTCTCGGTGGTGCCCGGCCACATCCAGGCCCGCCTTGACCCCGACGTCAAGGCACTTCGCCCCGGCGGCTTGATTTCGGGGCCGACGCAGATGGGCTTCGCCGACATGGCAGCCTATGCGCTCGTCCTCGCGCACATCGGTCCCGTCGCGATGGCGGTGACGAGCGCGCTCAACTACCAATTCCTCCGCCCGTGCCGTCCGGGCCCGCTGTTTGCCGAAGCGCACATGCTGCGCCTCGGCAAAAGGCTGGCGGTGATGGATATTCGTATTTGGACCGACAATGCGGGCAGGCCGGTCGGGCAGGCAAATGTGACCTACGCTATTCCTTGATGCGATTGCTGCACGGCGTCCGCTCACGACCAATTGCGGACATTGGAGAATTGTGAGAGTTTTGTTTGATGAATGCTGCCATCCTGAAAGCGGCCGTTGCCTTATTGGTGCTCGTCTCATGCGCGCCCAGCACCGACAACGACGAAAAGCAAGACGGCCAATTGGAAGCCCGGGGCCCATCACCAAAGTCAGCGCCGGCAGTGCCCCCACCCTCCAACCGGCCGAAAACGCAGACTGCAAGATGCACGGGAGTGGACAGAAATGATCATCCTCAGACGCTGGTGCTCGAATCCCGGTGGGTCCCCGATGAGGGTCGGGCAGTAATCTTCGTGATGGAGGATTCGACTGGACTTCTGAAACCGGGCAACTGGCTTGAAGACCTGTCGGCGTCATTGAGTGAGAGTGATCGCAGGGGCGGGATCGTTTGGAAATGGGACGGTCAAGAAGGAAAGCTCTCAAAACGCGTGGGCGATCGATTCCTTCGCATCACTTTTACGCAGCATGACTTTGCATCTGCGTCCGTTGTATATCTGACTCGCCCTTATTCAGAGGACGAGGAGACTGCCTTGCGCTTTTCAGAGGGCGGATGGCTTTCACTCGCCGGTCATTGCCGTCTTTTTTATGGCAATGAGCTGAGAAGTTACAAGAACGGTCCTCCGACGCCCAATATACTCTGAGCGTCCGCTTCCCACCCCAATGCTGACATCGACAATCGGGAAAAAATATCTGTCCTACTTTATTCCATCGTGTCAGCTTCCCGTCCGATCTTTGAAATAGTCGGCTTCAGCAACCTCTCCTAAATCGACAAAGGAGACATTTTTGGCGCGCATATCCGTATCCTTTGTCGCCTTAAGGCCACAAAGGACACAATTCCGACGCTCTCATGCGGGGCTTTTGTGGCTTTAAGGCTCAATATTCCAGCGACGGATACCAGTCGGCGCCACGCCCGGCGGGCGTCAAGTCGAGGATCGACCATAGGCTGGCGATATCGGGCGCGTCGCGCGGATCCTGTCCCGGATCGGCCATCTCGGCGGTCATCTCGCTTTTCCAGAACAGGCGGGTGCCGCTACCGTTGCGCTTGAACACCGCGAGCGCCGGATTCTCGCTGCCATCAGCGTTCAGCAAGCGAAAGTCCCGCACATAATCGTCGCCGACCGTCTGCACGAAATCGAGTGCCTGCCAGCCGCGTTCCTGTGCGAGCGCCTTTTGCCTTTCGACCGGACTCCGCCCGAGGATTTTCAGCGCGACGCGTTGCTTGATGTCATTGCCATTGCCGTTCACCGCGCCGAGCCAGTTGGTGCACATCGGACAGGGGCGTTCGCGGTCGGGACCGTACATCCAGAAATAGGTGACGAGCGTATCATGGTCGCCGAACAGCTCCGCCAGCCCGAGTTCGGCGCCGTTTGCATCCTTGAACCGGTAATCCTTCATCAGCGGGCCTGGGGGCAGCTGGCGCCGCTGCTCGGCGACGCGCGTCATCCGGCGTCGCAGGTCGATTTCTTCGGAAAGTAATGATTTACGGGCTTTGGTGTAGGATTCATCTTCACCGGGAAACGCCCGGCGGCGGGAAGCAAGCGCCGGCGCAGCCGACAGGGTTTGGCGAAGGGCCATCCAATTCTCCTTTTTGGGGAGAACGTGCGGTAAAAACCATCGTTGCGAAGATGTTTCACGGCTGCTCGCAGCCGCGCGTCGTCTCGTCGCAGGGGACCCGTCAGGTTGGCGCTACTTCCCAAAGGATCAACTTGGTTGCGTGGACATCGTCGCGAGCCTTGGCGGCGTCGGACCGCGTCAGCTTCACGCGGCCCTTGAGCGCGCCCATTTCGATCATCGCATCGATCACGATGACCCCGCCCGCGCCGACATCGATTTCCAGTTCGGCGGGCCGCGCGAGTTTCGCCTTGGCGGTCGCGACATGGATATGGTGCGTGCCCGGCGCGACATCGGCCATCAGCATCTGGCCCGCCTTGATCTGGCCCTTCGCGTTGCCATCGAGCATTACGTCCATCCCCTGAAGCGCGGCAACGAAGCCGCGGCGGGTGATATAGATGCGCGCCATGCCTTCGGGCGCCTGCATCGTCCGTGCGTTGGCCGTCGCGGCGGTGTCGGCTTTTGCGCCGCCCTTGTTGCTCGATAGCGCCCAGATGCAGAAGGCGATAATTCCACCGAACAATATGACGGTCAGGATGAGCAAGGTCCCCGGCGACATTGTCTGGGCCAGCGCTGGTCCCATCATGGCGCCTATGATGGCCGCCACGAAAATAAGGCTCAGCCACATCGCATTCTTGCTCATATCGCCTCCTGTTCAGGCGGGAGAAAATCCTCCTGTCGCGTCGTCCATCACGTGCAGCACGCCGTCGCTGATCGCGAAAAACGCGCCGCGCAGTTTCAATGTGCCGCGCCGCACCTTTTCCTGAATGCACGGAAAAGTCATCAGATTGTCAAGACTTACCCGCACGGCTGCCAATTCCATCGCACGGCCGGCTTCGCGATTGTCGATGTCGGGATGCTCGCTGCGAACCTGCTCGCTGGCGTCGTCCAGCATCGCAATCCAGTCGGCGATGAAGCCGCCGCGACCCGGCTCGGCCCCCGCCATCGAGCGATGCAAAGCGGCATGGCACCCGCCGCAGAGGCCGTGACCCATCACGACGATTTCCTCGACCTTCAGGAACTGAACCGCGAATTCGAGCGCGGCGGAGACGCCGTGACGGCCCGGCGTCGTCTCGAATGGCGGCACCAGCGCCGCGACGTTGCGGACGACAAAGATTTCGCCGGGATTTGTGTCGAATATCTGCGACGGTTCGGATCGGCTGTCCGAACAGGCGATGATCATCACCTTGGGCGATTGCCCCTCGGCGAGCTGTTCCCAGCGTTCGCGTTGCTGCTGCCAACCGCCGTTACGGAAACGGCGGTAACCCTCGATCATATCTGCAAAGTGAGTCATGAAGGCCCCTTAGCATAGGTAGAGAGGTTGAGAAGAGGCGCGTGCACGACTATGTGGGCGGCATGAACGCTCCAGCATCGCCCGCCCAGCAGCCTGCAACCACTCCCAGCCAGCGCCAGCGCAAGCCCGACTGGATCCGCGTCAAGGCGCCGACCAGCCCCGGTTATGCCGAAACGCGCAAGCTGATGCGCGAACTGAACCTGCATACGGTGTGCGAAGAAGCCGCCTGCCCGAACATCGGCGAATGCTGGACGAAAAAACATGCAACGGTGATGATCCTCGGCGACACTTGCACGCGCGCCTGTGCCTTCTGCAACGTCAAGACAGGAATGCCGCGCCCCGTCGACTTGCTCGAGCCCGAGCATACCGCGATCGCCGCAGCAAAGATGGGGCTCAGCCATATCGTCATTACCTCGGTTGACCGCGACGACCTTCCCGATGGTGGCGCGAGCCAGTTCGTCAAGGTCATCAATGCGCTGCGCCGCGAGACGCCGCAGACGACGATCGAGATCCTGACGCCGGACTTTCGCAACAAGCCCGAAAGCGCCGTCGCGGCGATCGTCGATGCGCGCCCCGACGTCTATAACCACAATCTCGAAACCGTCCCTCGGCTCTATCCGACGATCCGTCCCGGCGCGCGCTATTATGCGTCGCTGCGCCTGCTGGAAAGCGTCAAGCGCCGCGATCCGTCGATCTTCACCAAATCGGGGATCATGCTCGGGCTCGGCGAGGAACGTATGGAGGTCCATCAGGTGATGGACGACATGCGCAGCGCCGACATCGATTTCATGACGATGGGGCAATATCTCCAGCCAACGCCGAAACACGCCAAGGTGATCGACTTCGTCACCCCGCAGGCGTTCGACGCTTACGCTCAGATCGCACGCGCGAAGGGCTTCCTGCAGGTCGCTTCGTCGCCGCTGACGCGCTCCAGCTATCACGCTGGTGACGATTTCGAGCAGATGCGCGCGGCCCGCGAAGTGCAACTGGCGCGCGTCAAAGCGGACTGACGGGCCTTTGCCTAGGCATCACGAAACCCGCATCCTGCCTTATAGCGACGAGCAGATGTTCGCGCTCGTCACGGATATCGAGCGTTATCCCGAATTTCTGCCGTGGGTCATCGCGCTCAGGATCCGCAGCGACAGCGAGCATGAGGCAGTCGCCGACATGATCGTCGGTTTCAAGGGGTTGCGCGAGAGCTTCTCGTGCCGCGTTCACAAGGAGCGGCCGCGCGAGGTTTGCGTCAGCTATATCGATGGCCCGATGAAGCATTTGAACAATGAATGGCATTTCCAGCCCGCCGAGGGTGGGGGATGCCGCGTCGATTTCCTTGTCGATTTCTCGTTCCGCAGCCGCATGTTCGAGGCGCTTGCGGGACAGATGTTTGACAAGGCACTGCGCAAGATGATCGCGGCGTTCGAAGCGCGCGCCGACGATCTTTACGGCGCGGGGAGGGCGATATCCTCCGACGGCCGCAGCCCGTCCTTTTCGGGCTGAAGCAGGTCGAGCGCGAACAAGGTCGCATGGTGGCGGATCGCTGCGCGATCCGTCGATTCGAACTGGACGCGCTGGCTGAAATAATCGTCGGGATCCTGCCCGCGCAGCGCGCGTGCAAAGACGACCTGGCCGACGGGCTTCTTCTCCGAACCTCCACCCGGACCGGCGATGCCGGTGATCGCAACCGCGACGTCGGCGTCGCTATTTTCCAGCGCCCCCGCCGCCATCGCCCAGGCGGTCGCGAGCGAGACTTCGCCGAAGGTTTCGAGGATTTCGCTGCTCACGTCGAGCTGGCTCTGCTTGGCGTGGCCCGAATAGGTGACGAAGCCCGCGCTGAACACGTCCGAACTCCCGGCAATGTCGGTCAGCGCGGCCGACACCATGCCGCCGGTGCAGCTTTCGGCCACAGCGACTTTCCGCCCGACAGCGCGATTCTTGGCAAGGACGGTGATTGCAAGGTCGTCGCGCGCGGCAAGGCGCGTTTCAGCATCGGACAGCAAGGTTCAATTCTCCGGAAGTTGTAAGGTCGCGACGGCCTGCGCAGAGATCCCCTCGCGGCGACCGGTGAAGCCCAGCCGCTCTGTCGTTGTTGCCTTCACACTAACCCGTTCAAGTGGAATCGCAAGGATTTCGGCAATGCGTGCCCGTATCGCGGCACGGTGCGGGCCGATCTTCGGCGCCTCGGCAATGATCGTCAGGTCAACATGGTCGATCTGCCCGCCGCGCGCCGCGACGCGATCCGCTGCAAAGGACAAGAAGCGGTGCGACGCCGCGCCACGCCATTGCGGATCGCTCGGCGGAAAATGGTCGCCGATATCGCCATCGCCGAGCGCGCCTAGGATCGCGTCGGTCAGGGCATGAAGCGCGACGTCGGCATCGCTATGCCCTTCAAGTCCATGACTATACGCGATTTCTATCCCGCCGATCCACAGCGGCTTGTCGATGACTAGGCGGTGAACGTCATATCCCATGCCGACAGCGGTTCGCATCGTGCCAATCCCCAAGAGGCCCCCGAGGATCGCTATATCCTCGGCATATGTCAGTTTATGGAGCCGCGCGTCGCCGGGGACCGCGGTGACGACGATGCCAAGGCGGCGAACGAGTTGCGCGTCATCCGTCGCCGCGGCCTCGACAGCTTCGGCATGCGCGCGGCGCAAAACGTCCAGGCGAAAGGCTTGCGGCGTCTGGACGCGCGCCAACACACGCCGGTCGACCACGTCGCCGGCCTCGTCGTGCGCCTGTTCGACGAGCGTATCGGGAACCGGCAAGGTCGGGATCGCCGCTTCGGCGGTTCTCAGCGCGCCGAGCAAGCGGTCGATGACTTCGTTGGTCACGCCCGGCCGTGCGGCGTCGTGAACAAGCACTAGCGCCTGGTCATCCCAATCGGCCAGGGCTGCGAGTGCATTGCCGACCGATTGCTGGCGTTCGGTGCCGGGATCGACGGAAATCCAGCCTGCTGGCAGTGGATTGACCGCCGTTGCGACATCACCATTCGCCACCAGCACGCCGCCGTTAACCGCAGGATGCGCCGCAAACGCATCAAGGCTCCACCTGAGCACGGGCTTGCCGCCCAGCACTGCGAGTTGCTTCGGCAAACCAAGACCCGCGCGCGTTCCTTGGCCGCCGGCGAGCAGCACGACCGCAAGACGCGGCGACGGGGAGGGGGCGGAATCACTCATCTGTCGCGCCGGTTAGCGCAGCCGCGCCTTGCGCGAAAGCGGCTTAGCGTGTACGGGCTGCTCAAATTTTAGGCAATCAGACGAAAGATCCCGCCATGGCGCCGCTACGGCCCATTCAGATCGGCAATATCGCCATCAACGATCCCGTGATCCTCGCGCCTATGACGGGCGTCTCTGACCTGCCGTTCCGCAAGCTCGTCCGTCACTATGGCTCGGGGCTTAATGTCACCGAGATGATCGCAAGCCAAGCGGCGATCCGCGAGACGCGCCAGTCGATCCAGAAAGCGGCATGGGACCCGGTCGAAGAGCCGGTGTCGATGCAGCTCGTCGGCTGCACGCCCTATGAAATGGGCGAAGCGGCGAAACTCAACGAGGATCGCGGCGCCGCAATCATCGACATCAACATGGGCTGTCCGGTGCGCAAGGTCACTAACGGCGATGCCGGCTCGGCGCTGATGCGCGACCTCAAACTTGCGGCAGCGTTGATCGACAGCTGCGTCAAGGCAGTGAAGGTGCCGGTAACGGTCAAGATGCGCATGGGCTGGGACCTGGACAGCCTGAACGCTCCCGAGTTGGCGCATATCGCCGAAGATCTCGGCGCGAAGCTGGTCACGGTTCACGGCCGCACGCGCAACCAGATGTATCGCGGCGAGGCCGACTGGCGCTTTATCCGCACCGTCAAGGATGCGGTATCGATCCCGGTAATCGCCAACGGTGACATCTGCTCGGTCGACGATGCGCGCGCCGCGCTCGAACAGAGCGGCGCCGATGGCGTCATGATCGGTCGTGGCGCTTATGGCCGCCCCTGGCTGCTCGGGCAGGTGATGGCGGCGCTGCGCGGCGACACCCCGCGCCCAGACCCCGGCATTGACGAACAATATGACGTCATTACATCGCATTATCGCGCGATGATCGACCATTATGGCGAAATCACCGGGGTCAATATGGCGCGCAAGCACCTCGGCTGGTACGTCAAGGGCGTGCATGGATCGGCCGAGTTTCGCAACAAGGTCAATCAGATCCCGAACAGCCGCGACGTCCTCGATGCGCTCGAACAATTCTACGCGCCCTTTCTGCACAAGGCGGCGGCGTGACCACGCTCACGTCGAGCATCCCGAGCTTCGATCACGACGAACTGATCCAGTCGCACCCTGTCCCGACGCTGCTCATCGATGGCGGCGGCGTCGTGCTGTTCGTCAACGCCGCTGCCGAACAGCTTTGCAACGTCAGTCGCTCGGCGATGGTCGGCCGCGTCGTCTATGACGTCATCCAGATGGACCGCAGCTATCGCCAGCGGATGAGCGACGCCGCGACGTCGGCGCTGTTCGCGCACCGCACCGAAATTTCGGCGGGCGGGCGCCGACCGATCTTCGTCAACATGCAGATGGTGCCCTATGGCCAGAGCGGCCACCGCATCCTCGCGCTTGTGCCGTCGCAAAGCGATGCAGAGCTGATGGGCGGCGCGATCGGCCGCTCGGGCCGCGCCGCGGGCGCCGCGGCGTCGATGCTGGCGCACGAGATCAAGAACCCGCTTGCGGGCATCAAGGGCGCGGCGCAATTGCTGGCGCGCAAGACCGACGCCAGCGGCGAGCGTTTCACGAACTTGATCTGCGCCGAAGTCGATCGCATCGCGACGCTGATCGACCAGATGGAGCATTTTTCGCGCGGGCAGCCGATCGCCTGCGGCCCGATCAACCTCTACCAGCCGATCCACCAGGCGATGGAGACCGCGCGCGCGCGGCAGTTTCCAGGTATCCGTTTTGCCGAGGATTTCGATCCGTCGCTGCCGCTGGTCCATGGAAACCATGACGCCATGGTGCAGATATTGCTCAACCTTGTGACCAATGGTTGCGAAGCGCTCGGCGGGCGTGACGATGGCGTCGTCCGGCTGACGACCGCGTATCGCCACGGCCTCTCGATCGACAATGGCGACGGACGCGGCCGCATCGCGCTGCCGATCGAGGTGAGCGTCAGCGACAATGGCGCCGGTGTTCCGGCCGACATTCGCGGCGACCTGTTCGCGCCGTTCGTGACGACGAAGCGCGAGGGACGGGGGCTTGGTCTCGCGCTCGTCGCCAAACTGGCGCGCGATATGGGCGGCACGGTGCAGCATGTGCGCGATGGCGACTGGACGAGTTTCCGCGTCCATCTGCCGGTCGCGCAAAAGGAACGATCGGCATGAGCGAAGGCAAGACGATCCTGCTGGTCGAGGATGACCCCGCAATTGCGATGATCATTCGGGAGACGCTGGTCGGCGAATGCGGCCGCTTCGCTTCGGTCGTCAGTATCGCCGAACGCAATGCGTGGCTCGCCGAAAACCGTCCCGATCTCGTCATCACTGACGTCGTTCTGCCCGATGGTGATGGCATCGATTCGCTGCGGATTGACTCCCACACGCCCGTGATCGTCCTGTCGGCGCAAAACACGCTCGATACCGCGGTGCGCGCGACGGGGATTGGCAGCTACGATTATCTGCCGAAGCCATTCGATCTCGACGAGCTGACCGCCAGCGTCCGCGCCGCGCTGCAGCGTCGGGCGGAGCCGGCGGCGAGCGATGCGCCCGCGCCTGCCGACAGCCATGGCCTCGTCGGCCGCGCCCCCGCCATGCAGGCGGTTTATCGCACGATCGCGCGACTCGCCTCGAACGATCTTGCGGTGTTGATCCTCGGCGAGTCGGGGACGGGCAAGGAGGTCGTCGCGCGCGCCATCCACGCCACCGGCCTCCGCCGGGCCGGGCCTTTCGTGGCGATCAATATGGCGGCTATCCCGCGCGAATTGATCGAGGCCGAGCTGTTTGGCCACGAAAAGGGCGCCTTCACCGGCGCGCACAGCCGCAACGCCGGGCGCTTCGAACAGGCCGCGGGCGGCACGCTTTTCCTCGACGAGATCGGCGACATGCCGCTCGAGGCGCAAACGCGACTGCTCCGTGTCCTGCAAAGCAATGAATATTCGACCGTCGGGGGCAGTCAGGCACTGCGCGCCGATGTTCGGGTCATCGCCGCCACGCACCGTGACATGCGCACGCTCGTCGCCGACGGCCGTTTCCGCGAGGATCTCTTCTACCGCCTCAATGTCATCCCGGTGACCTTGCCGCCGCTCCGCGACCGGCGCAGCGACATCGCCGCGCTTGTTCGCCATTTTGTCGAGGCGGGGCGCAGTTCGGGGCTGCCCGATCGTCAGTTCGCGCCCGCGGCAATGCAATGGCTCGAACGCTACGACTGGCCAGGCAATGTTCGCGAACTGGGGAATGTGGTCCAGCGGCTTGCGGTCCTGTCGCGCGACGTCACAGTCACCGTGCGCGACGTCGAGACGGTGCTGCACGAAAACAGCGAGGGCGGCGGCGCGGTCGAACCGGCTGCGCTGATCGCGCGCGCGGTCGACGACTGGGCGCGCGAGCGGATGGCGGATGCGGCCGGCGACGGCGATATCCATGAGCAGCTGGAAGCGATCGTGGAAGCGGCACTTTTTCGCCGCATCCTGCGCGACGTCCGCGGCAACCAGTTGGAGGCGGCGCGGCGCCTTGGCATCAACCGCAACACGCTGCGCAAGCGCTTGGGACAGCTCGATATCGATCCCGCGCATCCTTGATTGGCATCGGAAAAGCTGAAAATCGGCGCAATCGGGCGACAGTTGCGCAGTTTGTGTGTTCTCTATGCAACAGGATTGTCGTAGCATAGCAACAATGGCGCAATCCCCCCCTCTGACTCTCGATACGGATTCGGACGAAGAGGAAGTGCGCTCGGGCTTCTGGCGCTTTGCCGCCCCCGAATATTATACGTTGGCCTTGAT
Organism: Sphingopyxis fribergensis; assembly: GCF_000803645.1. Classification (NCBI taxonomy): domain Bacteria; kingdom Pseudomonadati; phylum Pseudomonadota; class Alphaproteobacteria; order Sphingomonadales; family Sphingopyxidaceae; genus Sphingopyxis; species Sphingopyxis fribergensis. Next base: position 1,830,937 of record NZ_CP009122.1, read on the forward strand.
CATCAGCGTTGCCATCGCGACCTATATTTTCGTGACGGGTGATGCGCAGAGCGAACGGCTGCTGACGCCCGCTCTCGTCGCCGCGATCATGGTCGTCAATCTGGTGCCGGCTATGGCGCTGATCGTTCTTATCGGCAGCCGAATTGCGCGCGCGCGCGCCGTGCGTTCGATGGCGGGCGGCAACGGCCGACTCCACGTCCGGCTCGTTGCGCTCTTTTCGCTCATTGCTGCGGCGCCGACCCTGCTCGTGGTGATTTTCGCATCATTGCTATTCCAGTTCGGGGTCGATTTCTGGTTCTCGGACCGGTCGCGCGGCATGTTTGAAAATGCCGCGGGCCTCGCAGAGGGCTATTATCAGGAAAATCAGCGGCAGGTCGGCGCCAATACCTTTGCGATGGCGACCGACCTTGGCAAACTGTTAACGCAGCTTCCGATCGATAGCCCGAAGTTTGGCAATTACTATTTTCAACAGGTTGTTGTTCGCAGTCTCAATGAATCGGCGATTATCGAGATCGGCCGGGATGGTGTCGCGCGCACGGCAGCCGCGGTCAGCCCCGACGATCGGGCTGCCGAGAATCGACTGACGTCCGAGATGATCGGCCGCCTTGACGCGGGCGAAGATGTCGTTGTTGTCCGGCAAGCCAACCGGATCGAGGCTGCGGTGCGGCTGCCCGGAACGGACCGCGCCTATGTTTATGCCTCGCGCGACATCAACGTCCCGGGTTTTCAGCAATCGGCGCGGGCGAGTGCGGTGCTCGCGGACTATAATAATCTGTTCGAGCGCTCGCAGCAGCTCCAATTGCAGTTCAACGGCGCCCTCTATCTAGGATCGCTTCTGCTTCTTGCGCTGGCCGTTGTCGCGGCGATCGTCGTTGCTGACCGGATCGTTCGCCCTCTCGGCACTCTGATCGGCGCAACGCGTACCGCGGCAGGCGGCGACCTGTCGGTACGTGTTACCCCGCCCGTCCGCGATGACGAGATTTCAGTACTGACCCGCGCTTTCAACCGTATGACCGAACAGTTGCAGGGACAAACGGATGCGCTCGTCAGCGTCAACGAACAACTCGAAGCCCGACGCAGCTTTATCGAAGCGGTACTGAGCGGCGTGTCGTCGGCGGTGGTGTCGGTCGATGCCGATCGTCGTATCCTGCTCGCCAATGCGGCGGCGGAGCGTTTGATCTGCCAGTCATCGGAATGCCTGACGGGCCAGCCGCTCGACGATGTCGCGCCCGAGTTGGCGCGCCTGTTGATCAGCGACGAGCGCGAAGCGATTGTTCAACTCTCGCGCAAGGATGCCGAGCCCGCGACCCTCGCCGCAAAAGCCGTCGCGCAGGGCGAAGGCTTCGTCCTGAGTTTCGAAGATATTACGCAGCAATTGCTCGACCAGCGCCGCGCGGCCTGGTCCGACGTCGCCCGGCGCATCGCGCACGAGATCAAGAATCCGCTCACCCCGATCCAATTGGCCGCCGAGCGGCTCCAGCGGCGCTTCGGCGACAAGATCGAGGGCGATGCTGCAACCTTCCGCAAACTGACCGATACGGTGATCCGGCAGGTGCATGACATGCGGCGAATGGTCGACGAGTTTTCGAGCTTCGCCCGGATGCCGAAACCTACCTTCGGGGTCGAGGATGTCCGCGATATCCTGCGCCAGGCGGTGTTCCTGTTCGAAGTGGCGAAGCCCGACATTGCCTTTGCGGTCAAAACGCCGGCCGAGATCGAACCGCTTGTTTGCGACCGCAGATTGTTGTCGCAAGCAATGACGAACATCGTAAAGAACGCGGTCGAAGCGATTGAAGAAAAATATAAAAATGCGCAATCCACGGCGACCGGCCACATCACCGCCGAACTTGAAGTCGGCGCGGATGACGAGATCGTCATTCGCGTTACCGACGACGGCATCGGCTTGCCGGAAGCGCGCGACGCGATCGCCGAGCCCTATATGACGACGCGGCAGGGCGGGACCGGGCTGGGGCTCGCGATCGTTAAGAAGATCGTCGAGCAGCACTATGGCGAACTGGAATTTTCGGACAATCCGACGGGGCAGGGGACGTGCGTCACCCTGACGCTCCACCCCGACCGGTTGAGGCCCTTGGCCGGCAAGGGCGGGGAGACAAGCATGGGGCATAGCGAATCGGTTCTTGGACGTGTCCGGAACCGGCAGGACAGAGAAGATCATGGCGCTTGATATTCTGATCGTCGATGACGAACGCGACATCTGCGACCTCGTCGCCGGCGTCATGGAAGACGAAGGTTATGAGGCGCGCACCGCCTCCGACAGCGATTCGGCGCTCGAAGCGATCCGTCAGCGGCGTCCGTCGCTTGCGCTGATCGACGTGTGGCTGCAGGGGTCGCGGCTCGATGGGCTCGGGCTCGTCGAGGCGATCAAGGCGTTCGACCCGACGCTGCCGATCATCGTCATCTCGGGCCATGGCGGGCTCGACACGGCGGTCGCGGCGATCCGCCGCGGCGCGTACGACTTCATCGAGAAACCTTTCGAAGCATCGCGCCTGCTCCATCTCGTGGCGCGCGCGACCGAAAGCGAGCGGCTGAAGTTCGAATATGAGCAGCTCCGCGAAAAGGCGGGGCCGTCGGACGAGCTCACGGGAACCAGCGCCGCAATTAACAACGTCCGCGCGACGCTGAAGCGCGTGGCGGGGACCGGCAGCCGCGTGCTGATCACCGGCGCGCCGGGCGTCGGCAAGGAAGTCGCAGCGCGCGTGCTCCACGGCTGGAGCGGGCGGCAGACGGCGCCCTTCCGCGTCATTTCGTCGGCGCGCATGGACCCCGAAACGGTCGAAACCGAATTGTTCGGGTCGGAAGCCGAAGATGGATCGATCCGCGTCGGGCTGCTTGAGCAGGCGCACGGTGGCACCCTGTTCCTAGACGAGGTCGCCGACATGCCGCTGACCACGCAGGGCAAGATTTTGCGTGTGCTGACCGATCAAAGCTTCACCCGTGTCGGTGGCCGCACGATGATCCGCGTCGACGTCCGCATCATTTCGGGATCGGCGCGCGATCTGATGACCGAAATTGCCGAAAGCCGGTTTCGCGAGGATCTCTATTACCGGCTCAACGTCGTGCCCGTGCATATCCCGCCGCTGCGCGAGCGGCGCGACGATATCGCCAGCCTTTGTGACCATTATATCCGCCGTTACGCCGCCGACCGCCGCGTTGCGCCGCCCGAGATCAGTTCGGAGGCGATGGCGGCGCTCCAGGCGCATGAGTGGCCGGGCAACGTCCGCGAATTGCGCAATGTGATCGAACGCGTGATGATCCTGGCGCCGAGCGACCGCCTGGCGCGGATCGACGCCGACATGCTCCCCGCCGAACTGGTGCGCGGTGGGGCCGACATATTGCCCAATTCGGAATCGATCACCGCAATCCCGCTCAAGGAAGCGCGCGAGAATTTCGAGCGCGAATATCTGCGTATCCAGATCAACCGCTTTTCGGGCAATATCTCGCGCACCGCGACCTTCATCGGCATGGAACGCTCGGCGCTGCACCGCAAACTGAAACTTTTGGGCCTTACCGAGAGTTCGGACGGCGAGGGATAGCGGCTTTGCGCTAGACCTTCGGCGACCTTTGCCGCATATTGGGCACGCAAAGAAGGTCTTAAAGCCGGAAAACCGGCTCCATACCCGCGGTTCTACCGCCAAAAACAGGAGGCAAATGTGTCCGATAAAAACCAGAATCTCCAGGATATTTTCCTCAACGCCCTTCGTAAGAGCAAGACGCCGGTGACCATGTTCCTGGTCAAGGGTGTAAAGCTGCAGGGTATCATCACTTGGTTCGACAATTTCTCGCTGCTGCTCCGCCGCGACGGTCAGTCGCAGCTGGTCTACAAGCATGCGATCTCGACCGTTATGCCGTCACACGATTTCGATCTGGCGCTACTCGGCGACAATCTCCGCGACGCACCAGCGAGCAAAGGCAAGGCGCTGCAGGATGTGTTCCTCAACGCGGTGCGCAAGTCGGACGAGTCGGTGACGATGTTCCTCGTCAACGGCGTGATGCTGCAAGGCGATATCGTGGCGTTCGACCTGTTCTGCATGCTGCTCGAGCGCGAGCGCCAAGTCCAGCTCGTCTATAAGCACGCGATTTCGACGGTTCAGCCGAACGGCCCGATCAACCTGACCGACAGCGAGCCGGACGCCGAAGCGGACAACGCCTGATCGACCCGATAGCCGACAATGAAGACGAGGTAACGCGCGGCGCCGCCGCGCTTATCGTCGTGCCCGAATGGCATAGCCAGCGGCTTGCTCGCGACCTTGACGCGCGCGCCGAGGAGGCAAGGGGGCTTGCGCTGGCCATCGGGCTCGATGTCGTTGCGGTGCACACGCTCCGGCTGCGCCAGACGCGCGCCGCGACGTTGCTCGGCGTCGGCCAGATCGAGGCGATCATACCCGATATTGCGGCTAAGGGAGTGCAACTGGTCGTCGTCGACGCGGCGCTTAGCCCGATCCAGCAGCGCAATCTCGAAACCGCGTTTGGCACCAAGGTGATCGACCGCACCGGGCTGATCCTCGAAATCTTCGGCGAGCGCGCCGCCACCGCCGAGGGGCGGCTGCAGGTCGAACTCGCGCATCTCGATTATCAGGCGGGGCGGCTGGTGCGCAGCTGGACACACCTTGAGCGCCAGCGCGGCGGTTTCGGGTTCCTCGGCGGGCCCGGCGAAACGCAGATCGAGGCCGATAGGCGAATGATTCGCAACCGCATGGCGCGCATCCGCCGCAGCCTTGAGGATGCCCGCCGCACACGTCAGTTGCAGCGGTCGAAACGGCAGCGTGCACCGTGGCCGGTGGTGGCGCTCGTTGGCTATACGAACGCCGGAAAATCGACCTTCTTCAATCGGTTGACGGGAAGTGACGCCATGGCGGAAGACATGCTCTTTGCCACGCTAGATCCGACAATGCGCGAGATCCGGCTGCCCGGGATCGAAAAGGCAATCCTGTCGGACACCGTCGGGTTCGTGTCCGACCTGCCGACCGAGCTGGTCGCGGCATTCCGCGCCACGCTCGAGGAGGTCACCACCGCGGATCTCATTGTCCACGTCCGCGATATCGCCCATCCCGATAGCGAGGCGCAATATGACGACGTCCGCGCGATCCTGAACTCGCTCGGTGTCAACGGACCGCAGGACGACGGGGAGGGCGATGCACCGCCGGCGATCCAGCAGATCGAAATTTGGAACAAGATCGATACCGCCGATGACGAACGACGTGCAGCAATCGAGGAAATGGCGGCGCGGCGCCCAGATGTCGCGCTGATCTCGGCGGTAACGGGCGAGGGCGTTGAGAACGCGCGCATTCTGATGGCGTCGCAATTGACCGCGCAGCACAAGGTCCGGCGCATCTATCTGACCTATAGCCAAGGCGAAGCGGCGGCATGGCTCCACGCGCGCGGCGAAGTGCTGGCGGATGAACCCGAGGCCGAAGGGCATGTCCTGACTGTCCGGCTCGATCCCGCCGACAGCGCGCGGTTCGAGCGACTATGGCCCGCTACCGACGTTCCGACACCTTAACCGCCAGCCAATGGCTTTCCTGCACGTCGAGCGAAAGCCCCGACAGGCTGCCACCTGCGAGCTCTTCCATCGCCGCAAACCGGCGCGCGAATTTCATATTGGCATCGCGCAGCGCACCTTCGGCATCGACACCCAACTTGCGCGCATAATTGACGACCGCGAACAGCAGGTCGCCGACTTCCTCATGCCGCTCGTCATCGTTCGTTGCTTGCGCGACCTCGGCCATTTCTTCGTCGATCTTCGCAAGCGGCCCTTTGGTGTCGGGCCAGTCGAAACCAACGCGCGCGGCGCGGCCCTGCAGCTTTTGCGCGCGCAACAATGCGGGCAAAGACGAAGCGACGCCCGTGAGCGCGCCCGCTGCGCCACCGTCGGCCGATCGCTCGGCCGCCTTGATCTGTTCCCATTGCTGGCGCACGTCGTCGGTCTTGCCATCGCCGAAAATATGCGGGTGCCGGCGCTCCATCTTGTCGCTGATCGCATTGGCGACATCGTTGAAGCCGAACAGGCCGTCATCGGTCGCAATCTGGCTTTGAAAGACGACCTGGAGCAACAGGTCGCCAAGCTCTTCGCAAATGGCCGCAGGATCGCCGCCGGCGATCGCGTCGGCGACCTCATAGGCTTCTTCGATCGTGTAGGGCGCGATCGTCGAGAAGTCCTGCGCCAGATCCCATTCGCAGCCGCCATCGGGATTGCGCAATCGCGCCATGATGGCGAGCAGGCGGTCGATGGGGGATTGGGTTGCCGTCTCGGCCATGTGATTATCCGATAATATATATTATGTTAAATATCGACGAATATGAGAAGGGGTAAGGCCCCGCTATGTCACCGCCTGCCACGTGCGAATGACGAGGAACACGAGCCCGAAGATCGCGACCCACGCCAGCGCCATCTTCAACCAATCAGCCATCGGCAACCGGCGTGCGAAGAGCGAGCTCAGCACCAATGTGAACGCGCCCACGAACCAGAGCATCTGCACTGCCGTTTCGCCCGTCATAGCTGCACCTCCAGCCCATCATATCCCGGTTCGACACCCGGCGGCAATTCGGCCGCAAGGTCTTCATAATCCATCGTATTGTCCATATGCGTGATGATTGCGCGCGGATTGCCGACCTTCGCAAGACCTTCGAGCGTCATCGCCAGATGCGGATGCGTCGGATGCGGATAGCGGCGCAGCGCATCGATGACGAACAGGTCGACGCCTTGGAAAAAATCGACCATTTCGTCGGTAAATTTCGAGAAGTCAGTTGCATAAGCGATCTTGTGCGCACCGTCGCTGAAGATCAACCCAGACGCCTTGATCGGCCCGTGCGGCATTTCGATCGCCGATACTTCGATAGGGCCGATCGATTGATGATCGTGAAGGTCGATCGGATCAACCGACGCTGGATATCCGGCGTTGCCGGCAAAAGCATAGGTGAAGCGCCATTTCAGGATGTCGAGCACATGGTCGCGCGCATAGACCGGCACCGCTGATCGGCGCAGATGCATGACCTGTCGAAGATCGTCGAGGCCGTGCGTATGGTCGGCATGCTCGTGGGTCCAGATTACGGCATCGATTTCACCCACGCCCGCGTCGAGCAGTTGGAGCCGCATATCGGGGCTGGTGTCGACAAGGATACGAAAGCCGCCGAGCGACACCATGATAGAAGCTCGGCTGCGGAGATTTCGCGGATTGTCGGGATCGCACTGCCCCCAGTCATTGCCGATGCGCGGGACGCCCGAAGAAGTGCCGCAACCGAGGATTCTCAGCCTCATGGCGTGTATGGCGTCATGGCAGCGCCTTGTTGAAAAGCGTGTAGAAATTGGCGGCTGTCACCGCCCTGAGTGTTTCCGCGTCCTCTCCACGCAAGTAGGCGAGGAAAGCGAGCGTATCGGCGACAAAAGCCGGCTCGCCGGTCTTGCCTCGATGCGGGACGGGGGCGAGGAAGGGGGAATCGGTCTCGATCAGCAGACGGTCCTGCGGCAACCATTTCGCCGTCGCCTGTAGGTCGGAGGCGTTCTTGAACGTCACGATGCCCGAGATCGAGATGAAGAGCCCGAGATCGAGCGCCTTGCGCGCGAAGTTATCGCTTGCAGTGAAGCAGTGGATCACGCCCGGAAATTCGGCCTTCCCCATTTCCTCGCCGAGCAGCCTAAGCGTATCTTCCTCGGCATCGCGCGTGTGGACGATGATCGGCAGGCCGGTCTGCTGCGACGCGTGGATGTGGCGGCGGAAACTGTCCTGCTGCCGTGCGCGGTCGCTCTTGTCGTAATAATAGTCGAGCCCGGTCTCGCCGATCCCGATTACCCGCGGATGCGCAGCACGCTCAACGAGCTTCGCGGTATCGACATCGGGGTGATGGTCGGCGTCGTGCGGATGGATGCCGACGCTGGCCCAGACGTCGTCGTTCGCTTCGGCGGCCGCGAGCACATCGTCCCATTCGCTTTCGCGCGTCGCGATGTTGAGCATCGCGGTGACGCCGCGAACGCGGGCGCGTTCCAGCACTTCGCCCTGCTGCTCGGCGAGGCCTTTGTAGTTGAGGTGGCAGTGCGAATCGACGAGCATCAGACCTCCCCTTCTCCTTCGGGCAGTTCGAGGCGTGGGAAAATGGCCACGGGTTGTCCGACGGTGAAACCACTGGCCGAGAGTTTCGCAAACCAGTCGTTATCGGCGAGCGCCGCGGAATTTCGCGCATCTTCGGCTATACCCATCTGGTCGAGCAGATTGTCGGCCGCCGCCGGCACCACGGGCCGGATAGCGATCGCCAGGGTGCGAACCGCCCTGAACAAGGTCATCAGCACCGCCCGCATTCGCTCCGGGTCGGTCTTGCGCAGCGCCCACGGCGCCTGTGTGTCGACATATTGGTTGCAGGCGAATACCGCGCGAATCCAGTCCTCGATGCCGACCGAGAATGCAAGCTGCTCGAATTCGCGTGGCAGGCGGGCCGCCGCCATGTCGGTGAGGTCGGCGAGGAGGTCTATATCGTCATTTGCTGGCGAATAGTCGACCGAAAGTTTGCCATGCAAATTCTTGAAAATCATCGACAAGCTGCGTTGAGCGAGATTGCCAAAGCTGTTCGCAAGGTCGGCGTTTGCGGTTCGCACGATCGCGTCGGCCGAATAGGTACCGTCCTGCCCGAAGCTGACTTCGCGGAGGAGATAGTACCGCAGTGCGTCGACCCCGAACTGGTCGGCGAGCGCCATGGGGTCGACGACATTGCCGAGCGACTTCGACATTTTCTCGCCGCGGTTGAGCAGGAAGCCGTGGCCGAACACCTGCTTGGGCAGCGGCAGGTTCGCGCTCATCAGAAAGGCCGGCCAGTAAACGGCATGAAAGCGCACGATATCCTTGCCGATCATGTGGATATTCGCTGGCCAGAATGTTCCGAAATCGCTGTCGGGATCGGGATAGCCCAGCCCCGACAAATAGGTGGTGAGCGCGTCGACCCACACATACATGACATGCCCCGGCGAACCCGGCACAGGCACGCCCCAGTCGAAGCTGGTGCGCGATACGCTAAGGTCTTTGAGCCCGCCTTCGACAAAGCGCATCACTTCGTTGCGGCGAGTTTCGGGGCGGATGAAATCGGGATTGTCGTTGTAGAGCGCGAGCAGCTTGTCCTGATATCTGGACAGGCGGAAAAACCAGCTTTCCTCGACGGTCCATTCGACCGGCGTGCCCTGCGGAGAGAGGCGGATGCCCCCTTCCCCGTCGGTCAGTTCGCTTTCGTCGTAGAAGGCTTCGTCGCGCACCGAATACCAGCCCTCGTAGCGGTCGAGATAAAGATCGCCATTCGCTTCCATCGCGCGCCAGATCGCCTGCGACGCGGCGTGATGCGTGGCGTCCGACGTGCGCATGAAATTGTCATAGCTGATGTTCAGTCTAGCGTACATCTCACGGAAATATCCCGACATTTCGTCGGCAAGGTCGATCGTCGCGCGGCCCTGGTCGCGTGCGGTCTGGAACATCTTCAGCCCATGCTCGTCAGTGCCGGTGATGAGCCGCACGTCACGGCCGCGCGCGCGCTGGAAACGTGCCATGACGTCGGTCGCAATCGCTTCATAGGCGTGGCCGATATGCGGACGGCCGTTGGGGTAGCTGATCGCCGTGGTGATATAGAAAGGTTCGGTGTTTTCGGACATGGCCGCGCCTTAGCCGTTGGCGCGCGCGAGGGAAAGCGTCAGCGTGCGGTTTGCCCCGCACGCGGCGCCAATTCGGCAAGGCAGTTGCCGATTTCGAACCCCACCATCGCCCCGTCGTACGATCCGCGTATCGCATCGCGCACGGTGCGCTGGACGCGGTCCCATTGCGCGAGGATCGGTGCGATCTCGGCCACCGGCCGTTCGCGTGCCAGGCGCGCAAGCAGCCCGGGAACGATATCAATCACTAACTCGAGCCGGGCGCGATTACTGGTCCCTCCAACCTCGCGTGCGAGCGCCTCGCGGAGGCGGTTTTCGGGATCGCCCGACGTCGCGATAGCGAGCAATTTCTTTTCCATCACCGCAACATCGCTGTCGATCAGCGCGAGCGCCTTCCCCGGCACCCCCCCCGATGCGGCGACGATCGCGCGGACCTCGGCCAGCTCGAGCATCGGACGCAGTTCGTGCAGCCATGCTGTCATGACGTCACGGGCAACAGGCTGAAAACGTAGCGTTCTACATCGTGACCGGATCGTCGGTAGCAAGCGTCCCGGCGAGTGGCTGACGAGCAGGAAGAGCGTTTTCGTCGGCGGTTCTTCGAGTGTCTTGAGCAGCGCGTTAGCGCCGTCGGTCTCCAGATCGTCAACGGCGTCGACGATGATCACGCGCCAGTCGCCGAGCGACAGCGAGAGGTGGAGACGGCGGATCATCTGTCGGACCTGCTCGATCGTGATGTTGCGCGCCAGTTCCTTGGCTTTGTCCTTAGGCTGGCGGGCAAGGCGGAGAATTTCGGGGTGGTTTCCGGCATCGACTAGGCGCCCCGCAGCACCATCGCCCGGATCGTCGAGACCGATCACTTGTCCCTCGCCGCCACGGCCATGGGTGACGAGAAAACGCGCGACGCGCTCGGCGAACGCGCCTTTCCCCATGCCATGGGGTCCGGCGAGGAGCCAGGCATGATGAAGGCGGCCACCCTGCCACGCCTCGAGAAAAGCCTTTTCGGCGTCGTGATGGCCGATAATCACAGCCATTCCGCGAGTTCGGCGAGAATCGCAGCGGTGACATCGGTGGCGGCCGCGTCGGCATCGACGATCCGCCATCGGCTGGGCTCGCTCATTGCCATCTCGACGAAACGAGCCGCGAGCCGCGCCTGATAATCGGCAGGTTTATTGCCCATTCGGTCTCGGCCACCGCGTTCGGTCAGCCGCCGTGCGGCTTCGTCGGCGCTCACGGTGAGCAGGAAGGTACGGTCGGGTAACAAACCCAGCGAACCAAAGCCGTGCAGTGTCAGCAGATCGGCATCGGTGATGCCGCCGCCACCGCCTTGATAGGCGCGGCTCGAATCGACAAACCGATCGCAGAGCACCCAGGCGCCGCGATCGAGCGCCGGACGAATGGTTCGCGCAACATGATCGGCGCGCGCCGCAGCGAACAGCAACGCCTCGCTGCGCGAATCCCAGCGGTCGTCGCTGCCCTCCATCAGCAGCGTGCGGATCGCTTCCGCGCCCGCGCTGCCACCCGGTTCGCGCGTCGCCACGGCTTCGATATCGCGCGCCTCCAGCGCCGCTGAAAGCGCGCGGATCTGGGTCGATTTACCGACCCCCTCCCCGCCTTCCAGCGTGATAAAGCGCCCTGTCACAGTCCGGTCAGCCGGTAAAATCCGGTTCGGGCGCGCGACCACCAGCCGCCCTCCGCCTTGGCCACATCGGCTGCGGCGATTAGCGGCGTCGTTTGTGGCGGCAATCCATCGGGCGTGACGACGAGGTCGGCGACAGGCGTGCCGCGCGTGACGGGCGCTGCGATAGGAGCTTGGCTGCGCATCACAGCGCGATAGCCGCCCTCATAGCCCTTGGGAACCGTCATCCGGACAGCGATTCCCGTCCGGGTGGCGACCGCTGGAAAGGCGCCTTTTCGGATGTCGACGTGGCCGAGACTGGCGCCGGCGGGCAGAATTTCGCGCCCCTCCCACTCGTCGAAACCCCATTTCATCAGCCGCTCGGCCTCGTCGCGCCGCGCCTTTTCGCTGCTCATGCCGGCGACCACCATGATCAGGCGGCGCCCTTTGCGTTTCGCCGAACCGAGGAAGCAATAGCCCGCTTCGGTAGTGTGGCCGGTTTTCAGGCCGTCGGCGCCTTCGAAGCGGCCGAGGATCGGGTTGCGATTGGGCTGGATGATCGGTTTGCCCTCGGGCGACGTGCCATGCTGAAGCTTTGGCAACGAGAAATAGCGATTATAGCCATCCGGATGGTCGCGGATCAGCCGGTCGGCAAGCGTGACGAGGTCGGCGGCGCTGACCTTGGTGACGCCACCATCGGGCCAGCCATTCGGTGTTCCGAAGCGACTCGATGCCATCCCAATTCTGGCAGCTACAACATTCATTCTTTTGACGAATGCCTCCTCGCTTCCGTCGATTCCGACCGCGAGAACAGCTGCCGCATCATTGCCCGACACGGTAATCAGGCCCTTGAGCAGTTCGTCGACCGAGACTTTTTCGTTCGGACTAAGGAACATTGTCGATCCGCCGGTGCTGCCGTTCCATTTCTTCCAGGTCGTTTCGCTAACGGTAAATCGTTTATCGCGCGCCAGTTCGCCTTTTTTAAGCAGGTCGAACACGACATAGGCCGTCATCACTTTCGCCATAGATGCGGGAGCGAAGCGTTTGTTGGCGCCACGCGAAAAGAGGATTGCGCCCGAATCAATATCTTTGAGCAAGACGATTGGCGCCTGCGTGACATAGAGCGGGCGGCTCACGGGAGCATTTTTGGCCGGCGCGCTTTTCGGGCGGGAATCGCTCGCAGATGTTGCCGGAAAGGCGAAGCAAAGCGCAAACACCGTCAGCGCCGCCGCGCCGCCTTTCGCAAGGATGGCTGGCCTTCCCACGGCGTCCGGCCGTTAGCGGTCGCGCTGGACTACCGCGTCGCGGAAGCCCTTGGTTTTGACCTTGCCGAGGGCGCCACGCGCGTCGGCGTCGCTGGCGAAGGGGCCCACGCGGACGCGCCACAGATTGCCGGCCTTGGTGACATACCCGCCGACCGACTTAGCCGCCGCATTGGCGCGGCTTTCGGCGCTGAACGCGCCGACCTGAACGACATATTTTCCCGCGACTGCGGCAGCGGCCTTGGTTGCCGTCGCTGCCGGCCTCGTCGCCGGTGCGGGCTTGGTGGTTCCGGGGCCTTCGACGACGAAGCGGTCATCGCCCGGCTTGGCCTTGCCCGACGCGATCGGCGCCGCCGGCTGGGCGGCGACCGTCGCCGCCGCGTCGCCCGCCGCTTTGGGTGCCGGCAAAGCCTTCGCCTTGCTGCGCAGGATCGCCAGCAGCGATTCGGGGGTCGCGATCCGTTCGGGAACCGGCTTCCCCGCGCGAAGCTGCGCGCGTTCTGCCAGCGGCGGATTGGTGCGACGGACGCGGACCGCGGAAACGCCGTCGGTCAGCCCCAATTGTTCGGCGGCGCCGCGCGACAGGTCGATCAGCCGGTCGCCGACCATCGGGCCGCGGTCGTTGACGCGTACGAGGATCGTCCGCCCGGTATCGAGCGCGGTGACCTCGACATAGCTGGGCAGCGGCAATGTCTTGTGGGCGGCCGAGATACCCGCGGGATCGAAAATCTCGCCATTCGCGGTGGGGCGCCCGGCGAGTTCCTCGCCATACCAGCTGGCATAGCCGACGTCGTCATAGTCGGGGATATCGGCGGGCGTATAGGTGACGCCTGCAATCGTGTAAGGATCACCGACCTTAACCGGCACATCGGCGACGCCGTTCGCTGCCGTCGTCGGGCTGGCCGTCGGTCTCCCTTCGCGCGTGCCGTCCATGCTGCCACAGCCGGAGAGCAATAGCATTGCCCCCGCCAACAGGCCCCCGCCCCTAACGATCGATTTCATCCGCCAGCAACCCCACAGATAATGCGTAAAAATTGGAACAATTATAGTCCAATATCGCACGATAGTTACCGGTCAGCAAATAGGCGGTGCGACCGGGGCCATCTGGTTCGAGCAAGGTCGCCTGGACGTTGCCGTCGGGCCACCTGCCATCGACCGGTTGGATACCGGCCGCACGCCATTCGGACATCGAGCGCCAGCGACTATGGCGGTCGAAAACGCGCGGACAGCGGGTGGGCGTCAGACGGTTGGCGACCACGCCGCGATTGAAGCCGGCGGGCACGGTGACCGCGACGCCCCACGGCTGCCCGGCGCGCCAGCCCGCGTTGCGAAGATAGGATCCGATCGATTCGATCGCATCGGCTTCGCTCGACCAGATGCGCGCAACGCCGTCGCCGTCACCGTCCTCGGCGACGCGCAGATAGACCGACGGCAGGAATTGGGGATAGCCGAAAGCGCCAGCCCAGCTGCCCTTCAGCACGCTGCGCGGCACGCCGCGTTCGACCATCACCATCGTCGCGATCAGCTCGGGTTCGAACAGGCTACGGCGGCGCCCTTCATAGGCGAGCGTCGCGAGCGCCTCGGGCAGGTCGAAATTCCCGGTCACCTGGCCATAGGCGGTTTCGTGGCCATAGATGGCGATCATGATGCTCGTCGGCACGCCGGTGCGCTGTTCGATACGGGACAGCAGCGGCAGCAACCGGTCGTGGACGCGACGGCCGCCGCCGATGCGCGCGGCATCGACATGCTTCACTCTGTACGGCGCAAAGGCGGGGATCGGGGTATTGGGATTTGGCGGACTGCCCAGATTGTCGCGATCGAGCGCGACGACGCGGGCATTATAGCTTAACCCCGCGGTCACCCGGTCAAAGGTCGTTCGCGACACGCCGCGCGCTTGCGCCTTCGGCCACAGCGACTGGACATAGGCGGCGAATCCCCCGTCGCCGCTTTGCGCGTGGAGCGGCGCCGAGGCGGTGAGCATCCACGCCGACAGGAACGCCGTGGTGATCGCGAAAAGGCGTCCGATTCTGAAACGTATAGCGTGCGTCATGTCCCCACCCATAGGACGTGTGTCGCACAGATGCGAGCGGCTTGGCTAGGCGTTGGCGGGACAAGGCGAGTCATTCGCGCGACGGGTCGAGAAGGCAAGGTTTCGCTTGCCGCCGGACGATCGCGCGCTATGGCGACGGCCAAGGACAGGTGGCCGAGTGGTTTAAGGCAGCGGTCTTGAAAACCGCCGTGGGTGCAAGCTCACCGTGGGTTCGAATCCCACCCTGTCCGCCAATTACGCGAAATGCAATCGCCGGTATTTTCCGCGGAAATAGAGCAAGGGGTCGCGGTGCGGCTCGAACTGCGCGCGCACTACACGGCCGACGAGGATGAAGTGATCGCCGGCTTCGTGCAGCGATTCGTGCTGGCATTCGAACGACACGAGTGAACTGCCGAGCAGCGGGACGCCGGTATGGCCCGGCGCCCATGGCTGGTTGGCAAAACGGTCCTCGCCCCGCGCGGCAAACCGGTTCGAGGTCGGTTGCTGTCCGATTTGCAGGACGTTTACGCCGAAATGCGTGGCCTCGCGCAGGGTGGGCGCTGTTCCCGCGGTGTTTGCTATGCAAACAAGAAGCAGCGGCGGATCGAGCGAGACCGAGGTAAAACTGTTCGCAGTCAGGCCGACCGGCGTGCCTTCGGCATCGAGTGCTGTCACAATTGTGATGCCGGTGGCAAAACAGCCCATCGCGTCCCGCAGCGTGCGCGGGTCCGACCCCGCCTTGAACTCCATCGCCTCGCGCGGCTGGCGCCGTTCTAGAAATTCGAGCAATTGGCCGAGCAGCGCTTCTTTACGGTCCGATGCGAGTTCGAGGTCGCAATCATTAATGTCGGCGCTCTGGCCGAGCGGCAGTGCGGCGAAGAAGGCATCGCTGTCGGCGCTTGCCTCTGCGGGAGAAAAGCCGCCGCGAACGGCGAGAGTTGGAAGGACAAGGCGCGTCGCGGCGGCGCTTGCAATAACCACGTCGTCGACGGGCATGTCGACGAGAACAAGCCCCGCGGCGAGATGCGTCCCATCATCGAGGCCCAGCGCGTGCGCAGCGATCCAGCTGCCGCGTCCCGCTGCGACCACCACGGGCCTAGATCCCATCTGCGCGAGAACGGCGCGCAAATCCTCGATATGCGGCGCCAGGTCGGTGCCATCGCGAAGGTCGAGATTGACGACGCGGCGGCCCGAGAGCACGAGCGCCTCGGCGACCTCGCGCCAATTCGCGCGGCTTTGGCCGATGTCGGGGACCAGGAGGACCGCCGGGTCATTCTCGTCACCCAGCATGTCGGCCGCCAGAACAACGCCGCCGAAACCTTTATATTCGATGAGGCTCAAAAATCCCCCTTGCCGTGCCGGCAGGCTGAAGCCGACGGCGTCCGATATGATCGATTGCGAAGAATCAGACCATATCGAAAGCCGCCGCGTCGCGCCAGCGTGCGGGGCGCATTAGGCGCGCATCGACGCCAGCCGCTGGTCAACGATCGCATCGGCGTCGGCGATGATCCGGTCGATGAGTTGTCGGCAGGTCGGGATATCGTGGATCAGCCCCTGCACCATGCCCGCCCAGAACACGCCCTTCGAAAGGTCCCCGGTTTCGAGCAATTCGCGGCCCGCCTTGCCGTTCACCAGTTCGGCGACGTCGGCGAAGGTCGCCTCGGGCACCGCGAGGCGGCGCACCACCTCTTCGCTCACCTCGCTCTTGCCGACGCGCGCGGTGTTCTTGAGGCTGCGGAAGATCAGGAAACTGCCGCGTTCGTCATTATCGATATAGGCCTGCTTCACATTTGGGTGGATCGGCGCCTCGACGGTGGCGCAGAAGCGCGTGCCCATGTTGATGCCCTCTGCGCCGAGGGTGAGCGCGGCGACGAGGCCGCGGCCATCGCCGAAGCCACCCGAGGCGAGCATCGGGATCTTCAACTTGTCGGCGGCGGCGGGGATCAGGATCAAGCCGGGGATATCGTCCTCGCCCGGGTGGCCGGCGCATTCGAAGCCGTCAATCGAGATGATGTCGCAACCCGCGCGTTCGGCCGACAGCGCGTGGCGCACCGCGGTGCATTTATGAAGGATGGTCACGCCATGGGGTTTCAGCATCTCCCAAATTTCGCGCACCGCCTGTGTGCCCGCGGTCTCGACGATCTTGACTCCGCCGTCGATGATCGCCTGCGCATAGGCCTTGTAATCGGGCGCGTTGATCGTCGGGAAGACGGTCATGTTCACGCCGAAGGGCTTGTCGGTCATCGCACGGCAACGCTCGATCTCGGCGCTGAGTGCTGCGGGCGATGGCTGGGTCAACGCGGTCAAAATGCCGAGGCCGCCGGCGTTGGACACCGCGCTCGCAAGTTCGGCATAGCCGACGCTCTGCATCCCGCCCTGGACGATCGGATGCTCGATACCCAGCATTTCGGTGATGCGTGTCTTGAAAGCCATCTCGATCTCTCCTGCGCGATCCCGCCCTTACGGCATGTCCGCCGCGATCCATGAAATAACTTGACGCTTACGTCAACGTCGGGTTGACTTAAGGGATAGTTAGATAACGAAGGGAATCGGGATGGCGGCGCGCGAAGGCATATCGGATCGGGCGCTGGCGATTGCCGCAAAGGTCGAAAGCTTCGTGCGCGAAATCGTCGTTCCCTATGAGCGTGACCCACGCCGCGACCATCATGGTGCACCGACCGACGAACTTGTGATGGAAATGCGCGACCATGCGCGCGCCGCGGGTGTGCTGACCCCGCACATCCTCGGCGACGGCGATCATCTCAATCAGCGTGAGACCGCCGTCGTGCTGATCAAAAGCGGCCTCTCCCCGCTCGGTCCCCTCGCTTGCAACACGATGGCGCCCGACGAGGGCAATATGTATCTGCTCGGCAAGGAAGGCAGCCCCGAAATCAAGGAACGGTTCCTGAAGCCGATGGTCGAGGGCCGCGTCCGCTCGGCCTTCTTCATGACCGAACCCGCCGAAGAGGGCGGCGCCGGATCCGACCCGTCGATGATGAAGACGACCTGCCACCTCGACGGCAATCATTGGGTGGTGAACGGCCGAAAGACCTTCATCACCGGCGCGCTCGGCGCGCGCGTCGGCATCGTGATGGCGAAATCCGAACAGGGCGCTTGCATGTTCCTCGTCGATCTGCCCGACCCCGCAATCCATATCGACGATGTGCCGAACACGATCGACAGTTCGATGCCCGGTGGCCACGCGACGCTGACGATCGACAATCTGCGTGTCCCCGCCGACCAGATGCTGGGCGAGGCCGGCGAAGGCTTCCGCTATGCGCAGGTCCGCCTGTCCCCTGCCCGCCTGTCGCACTGCATGCGCTGGCTGGGCGCGTGCATCCGGGCGCACGAAATTGCGACCGATTATGCCAACCGCCGCGAAGCGTTTGGCAAGCCGCTGATCGAGCATGAGGGCGTCGGCTTCATGCTCGCCGAAAATATGATCGATCTGAAGCAGGCCGAACTGATGATCGACTGGTGCGCATCGGTGCTCGACACCGGATCGCTCGGCACGGTCGAAAGCTCGATGGCGAAAGTAGCTGTGTCGGAGGCGCTGATGCGCACCGCCGACCGCTGCGTCCAGGTGATGGGCGGTACCGGCGTGACCGACAAGACGATCGTCGAACAGGTGTTCCGCGAAGTCCGCGCCTTCCGCATCTACGACGGCCCGACCGAGGTTCATAAATGGAGCCTCGCGAAGAAGATCCGTCGCGACTGGAAAGCCGGGCTGGCCTGACAAGGTCGCCAGTTGCGACGGGAAAAGCACAGCCTCAAAGTGCTTGACGTTTACGTCAACGTCCGGTTCACTGGCGGCAACGAGACAATGGGAGAAGGACGGGTGCAGGCATGACCATCCTCTACGATGAAGGTCAGCAGGCGATCGCGACCGAGTCGCGGCGCGTATTGGAGGCGCGGGTCGACAAGGACGCGCTGCTGCCGCTTCTCGAAAGGGTCGGCGAATATCATCGCCCCTTCTGGGATACCGCGAAGGAACAGGGCTGGACCGGGCTTGCGCTTCCCGAAGCCAATGGCGGACTGGGCCTTGGGTTGGCCGAGCTTGGCCTGATCGCGCATCAGGCAGGGCGCAGCATCAGCGGGGCGCCGTTCCTGACGTCGAGTTTTGGCGCGGCCAAGGCGATCGAGCTGTTCGGTTCCGACGCGCAGAAGCTGCGTTGGCTGCCCGGACTGGCAAGCGGCGAAATCATCGGCGCGGTAGCTTTTGCGGCCGGTCCCGACGCGCTGCCCCCCTGCCCCGACGTGACCTTTACCGACGACCGGCTCGACGGTATCGCGCGTGGCGTTTCCGCCGGGCTCGCGGCGAATATCGCCATCGTTTATGCAAATGGTCCGGGTATGCGGGTGCTCGCGCTGGTCGAACTCGCCGGAACGCAGCGCTCGGCAGTACCGAGCTTCGACAATAGCCGCCTGATCGCCGACATCGGCTTTTCGGGCGCGTCGGCTGAAACGCTTGCAGCCGGCGATGCAGCGCGCGATGCGGCGCTCCATATACTGGCGTTGCAAGCTGTCGTGACGGCGCATGAACAGACCGGCGGCGCCGAGGTGCTGATGGAAATCGCACGCGACTATGCGCTGACGCGAAAGGCGTTCGGCCAGCCGATCGGCGCTTTCCAGTCGGTGAAACATCGTATCGCCGAACTTTACGGGCTGGTCGAACTGGCGCGTGCGAACTGCATCCATGCCGCGGCGCGGGAGGGCGCCGCCGATTTCGTTACCGCGGCCGCGGCTGCGCGGTTGTCCGCGACCGAAGCCTATGACACCGCGGCGCGGGACTGCATCCAGATCCATGGCGGCATCGGTGTGACATGGGAAATCGGGCTGCACCTTCATATGCGCCGCGCACGCAGCCTTGCGATCGAACAGGGCAGCAGCCTGTTCTGGGAGGACGTCCTCGTCGATCAACTCGCGGGAGAAGCGGCATGAGCGATCTCGAATCCTATCGCGCCAAGGCCGCGGCCTGGCTCCAGTCGATGGCCCCGACCTTTGGCCGCAACGCACGCAAAGGCCTTTCCGAGGCCGATGATTTGGCGCTCGGCCGCCGGTATCAGAAAGCGAAGTTCGACGCGGGTTTTGCCGGGATCAACTGGCCGACCGAATATGGCGGCCAAGGACTGAGCCATCTCGAAAAGGTCACCTTCGACGCCGAAGAAATGAAGCACGGATTTCCGAGCTTCTATTTCGGCATCTCGCTCGGCATGCCGGTGCCGGTGCTGATGCAGTTCGGCAGCGACAAGGATTTCGTCAAGGAACGCGTGCTGAAAGCGCTGCAGGGCGAAGAAATCTGGTGCCAGCTCTTTTCCGAACCGTCTGGCGGGTCGGACCTCGCCGGCCTGCGCACCAAGGCCGAACCCGACGGCAATGGGTGGAAGATCAACGGGCAAAAGGTGTGGACCAGCTGGGCGCATTATAGCGACTATGGCGTCATCGTCGTGCGCACCGACCCCAATGTGCCGAAGCATAAGGGCCTCACCTATTTCTGGGTCGACATGAAGGCGCCGGGTGTCACGGTGCGCCCGATCAAGCTTGCGGGCGGCGAAAGCCACGTCAATGAAGTCTTCTTCGACGATGTGAAGATCAGCGACGATCACCGCATGTCGCCGGTCGGCGGCGGCTTTGCGGTCGCCATCGCGACGCTGATGATAGAGCGTTATGTCGCGACCGACAGTGCGGGGTTCGGCCCGCATCTCGACCTGTTCGTCGAACTCGCGAAAGAGATTCAGCTCAACGGCCGGCCGGCGATCGAGGACGGCCGCATCCGGCAACAGATTGCGCGCAACTATGCGATGCGGTCGGGGCTCGATTCGATCAACGTGCGCGCGCGGCTGATGATGCAGACGGGCATGATGCCTGGGGCCGAGGGCTCGCTGAACAAGCTGGTCGCGGTGCGCTCGCGCCAGAAGCTTTCGGAACTGGCTATCGATCTGCAAGGCAGCGACGGTTTCCTTTTCGACGAACATGCCTCGCAAAAGGAGGATTGGGCGTCGAGCTGGATCAACGCGCCGACGGGCCGCATCGCGGGCGGATCGGATGAGACGTTGCTCAACACGATTGCGGAAAAGGTGCTTGGCCTGCCGCAGGATCATCGCCCCGACAAGGGCATTCCCTTCAACCAGATCCCCGCCTGAGGAGCCGCCCCATGAAAATCGATTCTACGGTTGCAGCAGTTGTGACGGGCGGTGCATCGGGGCTTGGCCGTGCGACGGCAGAGGCGCTCGCCGCGTCGGGGGTGAAGGTCGCAATCTTCGATATCAACGACGCGCTTGGTGAAGAACTCGCGGCGTCGATCGGGGGACTGTTCGTTCATGTCGATATTACCGACGAGCAATCGGTGCTCGATGGCTATGCGAAGGCGCGCGCCGCGCATGGGCAGGAGCGCGTGTGCGTCCACTGCGCGATGACCTCGCGGCGCGGCAAGACGCTCGCTTACGACAAGGAGAGCGGCGGGTATCGCCGAACGCCCACCGCCGACTATGCCTTTGGCGTCGAGGGCATATTGACCGCGAGCTATCGTGTCGCATCGATCTCGGCCGAAGGCATGGCCAGTTTACCCGCAATGGAAGACGGCGAACGCGGCGCGATCGTGCTCACCGCCTCGGTCGCGGCGCAGGATGGTCAGATCGGCCAGGTCATCTATGGCTCGGCAAAGGCCGGCGTGAACGGCCTTGTCCTGCCGATGGCGCGCGACCTGATGGACCTTGGCATCCGTGTCAATTCGATCATGCCCGGCGTGTTCGGCACGCCGCTGCTCAACAATATGAACCCGAAGGTGAAGGAGAGCCTTGAAGCCTCAGTCCCCTTCCCCAAGCGGCTTGGCAAGGCCGAGGAATATGCGAGCCTTGCGATGGAGATGGTCCGCAACACCTATTTCAACGGCCAAGCTGTGCGCCTCGACGGCGCAATTCGAATGGCCCCCCGCTGAGCTCCCCATCAACTCGCTTTCAATCAACCGACGATCTTCGAAGCTCTCCACGAAAGGATATCCACACCATGGCCGAGGCCTATATCATCGACGCCGTCCGTACCCCGCGCGGGGTCGGCAAGCCCGGAAAGGGCGCATTGTCGCACCTCCATCCGCAGCATCTTGCCGCGACCGTGCTCGCCGCGATCCGCGACCGCAACGATCTGGACACCGCGACGGTCGACGACATCGTCTGGTCGACATCGAGCCAGAACGGCAAGCAGGGCGGCGACCTTGGCCGGATGGCGGCGCTTTCGGCCGGGTACGATACGAAGGCGAGCGGCACGACGCTCGACCGCTTCTGCGGCGGCGGCATCAGCTCGGTGAACTTCGCGGCGGCCAGCGTGATGAGCGGCATGGAAGATTGCGTCATCGCCGGCGGCACCGAGATGATGAGCTATACGACCGCTTATGCGGCCGAACAGGCGAATGCGGGCCTGCCGCAGCGGCTGATGGGATCGGGCCATGAGGCGCTCGACGAACTGCATCCGCAATCGCACCAAGGTGTATGCGGCGATGCGATCGCGACGATCGAAGGCATCAGCCGCGAAGCGCTCGACGCGCTGGCGCTCGTCAGCCAGCAGCGCGCCGATCGCGCGATCAAGGAAGGCCGTTTCAACAAGTCGGTGGTCCCCGTTCTCAACCCCGATGGCAGCGTCGCGCTCGACCATGAAGAATTCCCGCGGCCGGAAACGACCGCCGAGGGGCTCGCGGCGCTCAAGCCCGCCTTCACCGGGCTCGCCGATTTCGACCTTGGGGGCGGCTTCACCTTTCGCAAGCAGGTCAATCGCCGCTACCCGGATGTCGAGATCCAGCATTTCCACCATGCCGGCAACTCGTCGGGCGTCGTTGATGGTGCCGCGGCGTTGCTGCTGACGTCGAAAGACTATGCGGACAAGCATGGCCTGAAGCCGCGCGCGCGCGTCGTCGCCTACGCCAATATCGGTGACGATCCGACTCTTATGCTCAATGCCCCGGTTCCCGCAGCGAAGAAGGTGCTCGAAAAGGCGGGGCTGACCAAGGACGACATCGACGTCTGGGAAATCAACGAGGCCTTCGCGGTCGTCGCCGAAAAGTTCATCCGCGATCTCGATCTCGACCGCGAGAAGGTGAACATCAACGGCGGTGCGATGGCACTCGGCCATCCGATCGGCGCGACCGGGTCGATCCTGATCGGGACCGCGCTCGATGAGCTTGAACGTTCGGGTGGCCGCTATGGTCTCGTCACGATGTGCGCCGCGGGCGGCATGGCGCCCGCGATCATCATCGAACGTATCTGAGCGACAGGAGAAGAGTATGACCGGGCCGCTAAAGGGTATCAGGATCATCGAGTTTGCAGGGATAGGTCCTGGTCCCTTCTGCGGCATGATGCTCGCCGACCATGGCGCCGAGGTGATCCGTATCGATCGCCCCGGCGGCTTCATGGATCCGCGCGATCCGCTGAGCCGCAACCGCACGTCGATCATACTCGATATGAAGAAGCCGGAGGCGGTGCAGATCGCGCGCGATCTTTGCAAAAGCGCCGACGGGATCATCGAGGGTTATCGGCCGGGGGTCATGGAACGGCTCGGGCTGGGGCCGGACGTGCTGCTCGCCGACAATCCAAAGCTTGTCTATGGCCGCATGACGGGCTGGGGGCAGTATGGTCCCTATGCGCAGGCGGCGGGCCACGACATCAACTATATCGCGCTGTCGGGTGTCCTCCACGGCATCGGCCGTGCGGGCGAAAAGCCCGTGCCGCCCGCGAACTATGTCGGCGATTTTGGCGGTGGCGGGATGATGCTCGCGTTCGGCATGTCGAGCGCGCTCGTCCACGCCGCGCGCACCGGTGAGGGCCAGGTGATCGACTGTGCGATGACCGATGGCTCGGCGCTGCTCGCAGGGATGAGCTGGTGGTTCCATGCGGCGGGACGGTTGCAGGACCAGGCGGGGGTCAACATGCTCGACGGCGGCGCGCATTTCTATGACAGCTATGCGTGCGCCGACGGCAAGTTCATCTCGATCGGGTCGATCGAGCCGCAATTCTATGCGCTGCTCCGCGAGAAGACCGGGCTGACCGACGACGCCGATTTCGACGCGCAGATGGACCCGGCGCAATGGGGGCCGCTGAAGGAAAAGCTCACAGCCTTGTTCGCGACCAAGACCCGCGACGAATGGTGCGCGCTCATGGAAATGACCGACGTCTGTTTCGCGCCGATCCTGTCCCTGAGCGAAGCGCCGCAGCATCCGCACAATGTCGAACGTGAGACGTTCCTGACGGTGGGCGGCGCGGTCCAGCCCGCCCCCGCCCCGCGTTATTCGGCAACGGTCAACGACACCCCGCGTCCGGCGCCCGCTGTCGGTGCCGACGGCGACGCTGTGCTGACGGGACTGGGCTATGATGCAGGCAAGATTGCGACGCTGCGCGAAGGTGGCGCGGTGCGCTGACGCTCAGGCGTCGCGCGCGGTCATTGTGTCCCACAGGCCGCGGCCTCCAAGAGCGGCAACCTGACGGCCGAGGATCTGCGCCCAATGGTCATCGTTGCCGTGCGCGCCGCGCCAGCGCATCAGGGGCACCGTAAGGCGGTGGAGCTCATATTCTGCGGTAAAGCCGATTGCGCCATGAACCTGATGCGCGATCGACGTGACGACACCGACGGCCCGGTTGGCACGCAATTTTGCCGCAGCAATTTCGAACCCTGCCGCAGCCGCATCGAGCTTCGCCGTATCGAGCCGCGCCGCCAGCGCCGCCGCCACCGCGCCGACGGCGCGAACTTCGCATGCCATAACCGCGAGCGATTGCTGCACCGCCTGAAACTTGCCGAGCGGGCGACCGAACTGCTGGCGCGTGTTCACATGATCGATCGAGAGCGTGAGAGCCCGATCCATCGCTCCGGCCATCAGGCTTACAGTCGCTGCAGGCTGGAGCGTTTCGCCGGCGATCAGTTCGGCGACGGGTAAGTCGGGCACCGCCATCCCCGCGATCTGCAGAACGGCATTCACATCGCCCCAGTCGCCACCGAAACCGCCTTGCTCTTCCGCAACCAGCAGCAATCCGAAGCCCGCTTCTTCGATAGGCGCGATACCCACCGTCTCCGCTTCGGCGAAGACCGCACGCGCGGTATCGCAGAGCAAGGCGCGCGCGTCGCTCACCTGAGGCCCAATCCGCGCGCTATGATGCCCCGGATCACTTCGCGCGTACCGCCGCGCAGCGAGAAGCTCGGCGATGCGATAAGTAACGCGCGCAGGAGTCGTGCGAGATCATCTTCGTCATCCCAACCGCTTGTCACGATCGCCTGCACGCGGCGCGGCATATCCTGTTCGAAGGCGTTGCCCAATTCCTTGACTACGGACGCCTCGACCATCGGGTCTTCGCCTGCCGCGAGCTTCGCTGCGGTCGACATCGACAATTGGCGCAGCGTCCACATTTCGGCGGTGAGTTCGCCGATCAGGGTTGCGATTGCAGGCGCGGGATCTGGCCCTGCCGTATCGATCAGCGCGACCAGCAGCGCATGGCTCGACAGATAACGTTCGGGGCCCGAACGTTCGAGCCCGAGTTCGGCGGTGACCTGCTTCCACCCCTGCCCGTGTTCGCCGACCAATGCGCCATGCGGCACGAGCGCGTCATCGAAAAAGACTTCGTTGAAATCGTGGTGGCCCGCCATGTCGATGATCGGGCGGATCGTAATGCCGGGCGTGTCGAGGTCGATCAGCAGCTGGCTGAGCCCGACGTTGCGTTCGCTGCCCTCCTCGGTTCGGACGAGCGCGAGCATGATGTGCGAGAAATGCGCGCCGGTGGTCCATATTTTCTGGCCGTTGATGCGCCAGCCATCCGCGGTTTCACGCGCCATTGTCCGCACCGCGGCAAGGTCCGATCCCGCACCCGGCTCCGACAGGCCGATGCAGGCGTAAAGCTCGCCGCGCGCGATGCCTGGCAGGTAACGCTCGCGCTGTTCCTCGCTGCCGTAGCGCAGAATCAGGGGGGCGGTTTGACGGTCGGCAATCCAGTGCGCGCCGACCGGCGCTCCGGCCGCGAGCAATTCCTCGATCACGACATAACGTTCGAGTGGGTGTCGGTCGCCGCCGCCGTATCGCGCCGGCAACGTCATGCCGACATAGCCCGCCGCCCCAAGCGCGCAGCTGAAATCGGGATCGAAGCTCGCCCAGCAATTCGCCCGCGCAACGACGTCGCTCTGCGGCTGGTTCACCGCGAGCCATGCCCGCAAATCGGCGCGCAGTGAGGCAATGTCGCCGGGCGGATCGAAAGGGTAGAGCGCAAAGCCTTGCATGTCGCACCAGCCATGCAATAGCTTTGGTTAGGCAGCAAAGGATAATTGAAGATGGGCGAATTTCTGAGTGTCGAGCGGCGGGGCAAGATCGCAATCCTGACGATGATCAAGCCCGAGAGCATGAACGCGATCGGCACCCATGAAGATTGCCAGGACATCATCGACACGTTGCGTATTCTTGGCGACGACCGCGGCGTCAGCGCGATCATCTTGACCGGCAGCGGCAAGGCGTTCAGCGCCGGCGGCAACCTCAAAGGCATGCAGGACCGCACCGGCATCGGCGTGCTCGACCAGCCCGATTCCACCCGCGCCAATTATCGCAAGGGCGTGCAGGCGGTGATCCGTGCGCTGATGGATTGCGAAGTACCGATGATCGCCGCGGTTAACGGCCACGCGATCGGCCTCGGCGCCGACCTCGCCTGCACCTGCGACATTCGCATTGCGGCGGAGAGCGCAAAATTCGCGTGCAGCTTTATCAAGGTCGGGATCGTTCCGGGCGACGGCGGGGCCTGGCTTCTCCAGAAGATACTCGGTTATCCGCGCGCCGCCGAGCTTTTCCTGACCGGCGACCGCTTTGACGCGGCGCAGGCAAAGGAATATGGTCTGGTCACGGACGTCGTGCCCGATGCGGAGCTGCTCGACCGCGCAATCGCCATTGCTGAGCGGATCGTCTGCAACCCGCCGCGCGCGCTGCGTCTGACGAAACGTCTGCTGCGCGAGGCGCAGCACAGCCGGATGAGCGATATTTTGGAACTGAGTGCGGCCTATCAGGCGATCGTCCATGAAACCGCGGATAACCGCGAGGCGATCAATGCGTTCGTCGAAAAACGTCCCCCGGTGTTTACAGGAGAATGATGATGATTGCCGAGCGAGTCCTGCCACTGGCCGGCATCCACAATTTCCGCGATTATGGCGGCTATGCGGTCGAGGGTGGCGGGCGACTTCGCGACGGGACCTTGTGGCGCTCGGCGCACCATGAGGCGGCGACCGACGACGATCTCGACGCCCTCGACGCGCTCGGGCTCGAGACGGTGATCGACCTGCGCGGCGACGACGAGCGCGAATTGCATCCGTGCCGCCGCTCCGAGGCGTTTTCGGCGCGCGTACTCTACGCGGGCGGTATCACCGCCGGGCTCGCCCCGCACCTGCAGGCGGCGGGCGGTACGATCGATGTCGAGACGGCGCGTGAGCGGATGATCGACACCTATGCGGGCATGCCCTATCGCCCGGCGCTGGTCGCGACGCTGCGGCTCTATCTGTCCGCACTTGCCGAATATGATGCGCCGAGCCTTGTCCACTGTGTCGCGGGCAAGGACCGGACGGGTTTCGCGGTCGCCATCGTCCACCGGCTGCTCGGGGTTCATGAAGATGATCTGATGCAGGATTATCTCCTCACCAATACTGCGGGCAAGATCGAGGAACGCATCGCACAGGGCGCAGCACATATCCGTTCGCGCTATGGCGCCGAGATCCACGATGATGCGATCCGCGCCCTGATGTCGGTCAATCCCGCCTATCTCGACGCCGCGCTCGCCACGGTGCGGCGCGACCATGGAGATATTCCGACCTATGCCGAGGCGGTGCTGAACTTCACCCCCGCGATGCGCGAGGCGCTGACCGACCGGTTGGTGGTGACCTGACGGGGCTTAATTGCCCCGGACGAGCACCCCACCCTTCACCACGGCATCGACGCTTTCGAGCTGGCGCACGTCGGCGAGCGGATTACCGTCTACTGCGACGATATCGGCGTAGCGGCCAACCGCGATCGCCCCGACATCCTTCTCGCGCCCGAGCGCCTCGGCGGCGTTCTTTGTCGCCGCCTGGATCGCCTGTAGCGGGGTCATCCCATATTCGACCATGACGCGGAACTGGCCGCCGACCTGTCCGTGGGGCATGACGCCCGCGTCGGAGCCGAACACCATCCGCACGCCAGCCTTCACGGCTTTACGGAAATTGTCGCGCTGGATCTGCGCGATCTCGCGGTCCTTGCGGAGGTTGTCCTCTAGCACGCCATTTTTCGCGCCTTCGGCCTGCGTATATTCGGTATTGTAGATATCCATCGAGAACCACACGGGCTGCTTGCGCGCGAC
This sequence comes from Sphingopyxis fribergensis, assembly GCF_000803645.1. Taxonomy (NCBI): domain Bacteria; kingdom Pseudomonadati; phylum Pseudomonadota; class Alphaproteobacteria; order Sphingomonadales; family Sphingopyxidaceae; genus Sphingopyxis; species Sphingopyxis fribergensis. The sequence continues at coordinate 1,858,817 of NZ_CP009122.1, forward strand.
GGCCATGCGGATGCCTTCGTCGTCGACGAGGCTGACATGCTCGATCGTGTCGATGCCCGCGGCGATTGCGGCGCGGATGCCGGTCGCGCCGTGGGCGTGTGCGGCGACGCGCAGCCCCCATTGATGCGCCTCTTCGGCGATCGCGGCGAGTTCTTTTTCCGACACCTGCAACTGACCGGGTTCGGTGTTGCGCGAAAAGACCCCGCCGGTGGCACAGACCTTGATTACCTCGGCGCCATATTTGCGCTGGCGGCGGACCTGGTAGCGCAGTTCTTCAGGCGTATCGCCGATACCCTCTTCCTTCCCGTCCTTCTTTTCGAGACTGGGCGGCAGGAAAGTGCTGTCACAATGGCCGCCGGTTGCACCGAGCGCATAGCCCGCCGGAACAATACGCGGCCCGGTCGCATAGCCCGCGTCGATCGCCTGCTTCAGCCCGATGTCGTTACGGTCGCTCGACCCGACGTTGCGCACGGTGGTAAAGCCCGCGCCGAGCATGTCGTTGGCGTTTTTGACGGCGGTCATGCCCCAGAAGCTGTCGGTGAATTCGAGGCCGCGATAACCGCCGATGTCGGCGGGACCGTCGAGATGGACGTGCATATCGATGAGGCCCGGAAGCAGCGTCTTGTCGCCAAGGTCGATATGTTTGACGTTCGATCCCCAGCGGACGGTGCGCGCGTCGGCGATGTTAGTGATGCGGCCATCGGGGCCGACGAAGATCGCGGGGAACTCGACCGCCTTCCCAGTGAGCACGTCGACGTAGCGCGCGGCAGTGATCACCGTCTGCCCCGCCGCGTCCTGTGCCTTGGCCGGGGCGATCGAGGCGACAAAAAGCGCCGTCGAGCCCAAAGCGATTCCCCGCAGAAAACTCCCTAACTTCACTCGCGATTGCATGTTTGACCCGCCTGTTGTTGGTGCCCGCAAACTAGATGGCAAAGCGGCGCAAAATAGGACAGCGGAAAATGCGTCAGGCGTCCGCCCGCTGCCTCGCAACCCACCAGGCACCGAGCAGCGCGAACGCCGTGCCGAGCATCGTGCCGCCGGCGATATCGCTCGCCCAATGGACGCCGAGCATGATGCGCGAGAAGCCGTTGAGGATGATCATCGTCGCTGCCAGCGTCCAAGCATAAGGCCGCCAGCGAGGCGGGGCGAGCCAGGCGAGGAGCAGGTAGACGGTCGCGGCGCTCGTTGCATGGCCGCTGGGGTAGGAATAGCTCGTCTGATGGTCGAGGTGGTCGATCAGGTCGGGGCGGGCGCGGGCGAAGCCGAGCTTCAGCAGGCTGGACGCGAGGTTCGAGAGCAGCGACGCGCCGCCGAGTGCGACGGCGCAACGCGGCCCGCACCAGTGCCAGACGAGCCCGCAAAGCAGGATGACGATGATCCAGCGCGGCGTCCCGCTGCCGATCCAGCTTATGCCTTGCATGAAGGCGATAAAGGCGGGGTCGCTTGCGTCGACGCGGATCGCAAGGCTGTGCGAGACTTGCCAGTCGGCCGCCTGAGTCCAGCCAGCGCCGACCGCGAGGCCTAGCAGGACGACGGCGGCGATAAGTGCTGCTGCTATGGCAGAAAATCGGATGAATTTGGCTGTCATATGCCTTCCCTTCGTCATTCACGCGAAAGCGGGAACCCAGCGAGCTGACGTCGCAACTGGGTTCCCGCTTTCGCGGGAATGACGAGGTTGGTGAAGATCAAATATGCAGCGGTCGCCCAAACGCCGCGAGCACGCCCTCGTGCATCGTCTCACTGAGCGTGGGATGCGGGAAGACGGTGCCGATGAAATCATCCTCGACCAGCTCGGCGGTCTTGCCGATCGTATAGCCCTGGATCAGTTCGGTGACTTCGGCGCCGATCATGTGCGCGCCGAGCAGTTCGCCGGTCTTCGCGTCGAACACGGTCTTGGTGAAACCCTCGGATTCACCGAGCGCAATCGCCTTGCCGTTGCCGATGAAGGGAAAGGTGCCGACCTTGACCTCGTAGCCGAGTTCCTTGGCTTTGGCTTCGGTCAGGCCGACGCTGGCGATCTGCGGGCGGCAATAGGTGCAGCCGGGGATGTTCCGCGGGTCCATCGCGTGCGGGTGGCCCCCCGCGATCGCCTCGACCGAAATCACCGATTCGTGCATCGCCTTGTGCGCGAGCCACGGCGGCGCGGTGACGTCGCCGATCGCCCAGATGCCGGGGACGTTGGTGCGGCACATCGCGTCGGTGTCGATATGGCCCTTGGTCGTCTTCACGCCGAGCGCTTCGAGCCCGATATTCTCGGTGTTCGGGACGATGCCGATCGCAACGATCGCGTGGCTGAATTCGGCAGATTCGGTCTTGCCGTCCTTGGTCTTGATCTTCGCGGTGACGCCGGTCGCGGTCGCCTTCAATTCCTCGACGCCGGCGCCGGTGAAGATCGTCATGCCCTGCTTCTTGAGCGATTTTTCGAGGAAGGCCGACACATCGGCATCCTCGACCGGCACCACGCGATCGAGCATTTCAACCACGGTCACGTCAGCGCCCATGTCGCTGTAGAAGCTCGCAAATTCGATCCCGATCGCACCCGATCCGATAACGAGCAGCTTCTTGGGCATTTCGGGCGGGACGAGCGCATGGCGATAGGTCCAGATGCGCTTACCGTCGGCGGGCGCGAACGGCAGGTCGCGGGCGCGTGCGCCGGTCGCGACGATGATATTCTTGGCGGAAAGGGTTTCGGTCCCCTTCTCGCCCTTCACTTCCAATTTGCCGGGCGCGGTCAGCTTGCCCTCGCCCATATGGACGGTAATCTTGTGCTTCTTCATCAGGAAGGCGACGCCCTGGCTGAGCTGCTTTGCAACGCCACGGCTGCGCTTCACGACCGCGTCGATGTCGGCGCTGATCTGTTGCGCGATCAGGCCGTAGTCACCCGCATGTTGCATATAATGATAGATTTCGGCCGAGCGCAGCAGTGCTTTGGTCGGGATGCAGCCCCAGTTGAGGCAAATGCCGCCGAGATTCTCGCGTTCGACGATCGCGGTTTTCAGGCCCAATTGCGCCGCGCGGATCGCCGCGACATAGCCGCCGGGACCCGAGCCGAGGACGATGAGGTCGTAATTCGTGTCGGCCAAGCGACTATTCCTTTCCGCCAAACATATTCATTGAAATTTCGCCATGAGGCCGAGCCCGACAGCTGGTAGCAGCCAGAGGCAAGCCATTACGATCATGGGAAGGCTAGCCTCTGTCCTTCGTAGGCGGAGCCCCAAGCCAACTGAAATAACAGCCCAAAGGCCGATCCCCAAAATCCAGGATTTCCAATGTGCGCCACCCGCCTCGCCCAACATCTGCGGGGCAACGACCATCAAAGCCACTAAGGTTCCGACGCCGAAGAACGCCAGCACCAACCCCAAAGTGGACTGACGCGAACCAAGATATTCGTTCAGCGTGGACTGCTCGCTTTGCATCAGGCAACGAGCCCCAGCGGGTTCTCCACCAGTTCCTTGAAGGTCTTCATCAGCAGCGCGCCGTCGGCGCCGTCGATTGCGCGGTGGTCGAAGCTGCCGGTCGCCGACATGACGGTCGCCATCGCGAGCGCATCGTCCACGATATAGGGCCGCTTTTCACCCGCGCCGATCGCCATGATCATGCCCTGCGGCGGGTTGATGACCGCGGTGAACTGCTTGATCCCCATCATGCCCATGTTCGAGATCGAGGCGGTGCCGCCCTGATATTCAGCGGGCTGGAGCTTGCCTTCCTTCGCCTTTGCCGCGAGTTCGGACATTTCGGTCGAGATTTTCGACATCGACTTGCCGCCGGCGTCGACGATGATCGGGGTGATCAGGCCGCCCGGGATGCTGACCGCGACCGAGATGTCGGCGCGCTTGTACTGGCGCATCACGTCGCCGCCGAAGCTGACGTTGCACGCCGGAACACGTTCGAGCGCGACCGCGAGCGCCTTGATCAGCATGTCGTTGACGCTGAGCTTGACGCCGCGGCTTTCGAGGCTGGCGTTGAGTTCGCCGCGGAGCTTGAGCAGCGCGTCGAGGCGGATGTCGACGGTCAGGTAGATGTGCGGCGATTGCTGCATCGACTCGGTCAGGCGGCGCGCGATCGTCTTGCGCATGCCCGACAGCTTTTCGTCCTCGTGCGGGATGCCGAAATCGGGGATGCTGCCCGCGGTGGCCGGTGCGGCGGTTGCTGCCGCAGGTGCGGCAGCGGCGGGAGCCGGGGCGGCGGTCGCTGCGGGTGCTGCGGCGCCAGCAGGCGCGCCTCCGAGGTCGGCCTTGACGATGCGGCCGCCGGGGCCGGTGCCGGTCAGGTTCTTGAGATCGATGCCCTGTTCGGCGGCGAGACGCTTGGCGAGCGGGCTGGCTTTGATCCGGTCGCCCGACGCAGCGGGAGCGGCTGCCGGAGCCGGTGCGGGCGTCGGCGCAGGGGCAGCGGCGGGCGCGGGTGCTTCGGCTTTCGGTTCAGCGGCGGGAGCCGGAGCAACTTTCGCGCTCCCGGCATCTTCGCCCTCGCCCGCGATTACCGCGATCACGGTGCCGACCTTCACATTGTCGGTGCCTTCGGCGACGAGAAGCTGGCTGACGACCCCCTCGTCGATCGCCTCGAATTCCATCGTCGCCTTGTCGGTTTCGATTTCGGCGAGCAGGTCGCCCGATTTGACCGTGTCGCCTTCCTTGACCAGCCATTTGGCAAGGGTGCCTTCCTCCATCGTCGGCGAGAGGGCGGGCATTTTCAGTTCAATTGGCATGGTTAGGCGTATCCCTGTCAGTCTCGCAGGCGTCGCCTGCCGCTACGGTTTGTTCCTCGCCATAAGCCTTGCGTCGGTCAAGGTCTAGCGGGCCAGCTTGCGTTTCATACGAATGTGACGCACTCTTAGCCCCAAGCAAAAACACGAGGGGTCGGGGTGATGCGGACATATCTGGTGGTGATCGACGACAGTCCGGAATCGACGCTGGCGTTGCGTTTTGCCGCGCGGCGTGCGGCGCGGACGGGCGGCGGCGTCATGGTGCTGGCGATTATCCCCCCACAGGATTTCGTCGCTTTCGGTGGCGTCCAGGCGACGATCGAGGCCGAAGCGCGCGAACATGCCGAGGAGATTGTGGCGGCGGCTTCCGATGCCGTCGTGCAGGAAGGCGTCACGCCGCAGACGCTGATCAAGGCGGGCGACCCCGCCGAGGTCGTGCGCGACGTGATCGGCGCGAGCGAAGAGATTGCGGCGCTGGTGCTGGCGACCGCCGCGACCGGCGCGCCGGGGCCGCTGGTCGCGCATTTCACCGGACAGGATGCGGGGACGCTTCCCTGTCCGGTGATGCTGGTGCCCGGCGGGATCGATATTTCCCGGCTCGATGCGTTGAGTTAGACGGTTGCGAGCCGCGACAGCGCAGCTGCGCCCTTCGCCTCGAAAATTGCGAAATCGAGGACAACGATAGCCTGAATCGCGACGATGGCGATGCCGAGCCATGTCATCTGGCCCGCGAAGATCGCGAGAACCCCAAAGCTGGCGGCGACCCAACCGAGGTTGCCCACCGCGATCAGGTTCGCGAGTCCTTTGCTTGGCGCTTTCTGATAGGCGACGAACAGCATCAGCAGCGCGGACGGCAGGCCGATCCAGCCCGCGACGGTCACCACATCGGAGGGGAGGCCGAGCAGCGCGGCGACCGTCGCGGTCGCAAAAACACACAGGATGAACAGCGCAATGCAGGTGATAGCGTCGATGATCAGTATGTTCTTGAGATTGAAGATGGACATGATGTTTCTCCTTTCGAATGCCCGTCCCAAATGGTCCTGAAAATGCGGCCAGTCGATTACGCGAGGGGTAATGGAAAAGCGGAAATCCGAGGTATAGCTCTCCGAACAAAGGAGATGATCATGCAAGTCGCAACGCTGGGCGCACAATTGCGCGAATGGCGCACGCGCCGCCGGATGAGTCAGATGGATCTCGCGCTCGATACCGAGATTTCGACCCGCCACCTGAGCTTCATCGAGACGGGTCGCTCGAAACCGAGCGCGCAAATGCTGCAACGGATCGCCGACAGCCTTGAGGTACCGCACCGCGCGCGCAACGCGCTGTTGCTCGCGGCGGGTTATGCCCCCGATTATCAGGAACGGCCGCTCGACAGCGCCGAGATGGCGGGAATGCGCGCGATCGTCGACCATGTGCTGAAGGGGCATGAGCCGTATCCGGCGCTGGCGGTCGACCGGCACTGGAACATGACCGCCGCGAACGACGCGATTGCGATCCTGATCGAACAGGTCTCCCCCGCCCTGCTGGCGCCGCCGGTCAATGTGCTGCGCATCGCGCTGCACCCCGAGGGGCTGGCGCCGCAGATCGTCAACCTTGGCGAATGGCGCGCGCATATCCTGCACCGGCTGGACCTGCAGATCGAGGCGAGCGCCGACGCGGGGCTGATCGCGCTGCGCGAGGAACTGGCCGGTTATGCCGTCGAAGCGAACGACAATGGCGGCGGCCATGTGAGCGGGATCGCGGTGCCGTTGATCCTCGACACGGTTGCGGGGCGGATTTCGTTCGTCTCGACCGTGACCATCTTCGGCACGCCGGTCGACATTACGCTGTCGGAACTGGCGATCGAGGCGTTTTTCCCGGCAGATGCGGAGAGTGCCGCGCTGTTGCAGAAACTGGCGGCGAAATAATCACCCTCGTCATTCCCGCGAAAGCGGGAACACAGTTGCAACGGCTGCGCGCTGGGTTCCCGCTTTCGCGGGAATGACGAAAATTGGGTTTAGCGGCGCTTTCCCTTATGCTTGATATTCGCCGGCCGCCCCCGCTTGCCGACGACATGTTTGCCGGCCTTGTCCTTCACCCCGTCGCGCCGCGGCGGACGGTTCCGAAAACCGCCCTCGGGCGCGTCGGGCAATTCGAAACGGAGTGAGCCGCTGATCGGATTGGCGTCGATCAACCGGAGGTCGAGGCGCTGCCCCGTCGTGAAGCTGACGCGGCCATGCTCGCTATCGAGGCTGCGCGCCGCCTCGTCGTAGAAGAAGCGTTCGTTGCCCAGCGTTGATACGGGAACCAAGCCATCGCCGCCGAGGCCGTCGACGGTCGCGAAGAAGCCGAAGGGTTGTACCCCGGTGATCCGCGCCTGCACGATTTCGCCCTTTTTGGTCGAAAGATAGGCGGCGACATAGCGGTCGACGGTCTCGCGTTCGGCCTCCATCGCGCGGCGTTCGAGCGCGCTGATTGCTTCGCCGATGCGTGACAGACCCTTGGCGTCGGCCTCGCCCAGCCCGGTCCGTGTAGGCAAATCCTTGGGCTTGCCGGGCACTTCGAGTTTCCAGGAATCGACGAGCGCGCGGTGGACGATCAAATCGGCATAACGACGGATCGGCGAGGTGAAATGCGCGTAGCTGCCGAGTGCGAGGCCGAAATGGCCAGCGTTTGCGGGGCCGTAATAGGCCTGCGTCTGGCTGCGCAGGATCGCCTGCATGATTTCGGGCAGCCGGTCGTCTTCGGAAAAGCCGTCGATCAGGCGGTTGAACACAGCGGGGGTGATCACCTGCCCGAGCGCGAAACTCTGTTCGAAGGTTTCGAGATAATCCTTCAGGCTGACGAGCTTTTCGCGGCTCGGTGGCTCGTGGATGCGGTACATGACCGGCGACTTCTTCGCCTCGAGCGCCTTCGCCGCCGCGACGTTCGCCGCGATCATATAATCCTCGATCAACCGCATCGAATCGAGCCGGTCGCGGACGCGGATCTCGGCGATCCCGCCCTGCTCGTCGAGGATCACCTGGCGTTCGGGCAGGTCGAGGTCGAGCGGTGCGCGGGCCGCACGCGCCTTGGCAAGCATGGCCCAGCAGGCCCAAAGATTCTTGAGCGTCGGGAGCACGTCGGCGTCCCATTCATCGCGCGGTGCGTCGGTGTCATAGGCCGCTTGCGCATGTTCATAGGCGATGTTGGCACGCAGCCGAACGAGCGCGCGGGTGAAACGCCATGACGTCACTTTCCCATGCTTGTCGATGACGAGATGACATGCCATTGCGGCGCGATCGTGCCCCGCTTTCAGCGAGCAGACGCCCGCAGACAATGTCTCGGGCAGCATCGGCACGACCTGGTCGGGGAAATAGACACTGTTGCCGCGCCGCCGCGCCTCGCGGTCGAGATCGCCGTCGGGGCGGACATAATAACTCACGTCAGCGATTGCGACGATTGCGCGGAAACCGCCCTTGTTCGGACCCTCGGTGTCAGACTCGGCCCAGACGGCGTCGTCATGGTCACGCGCGTCGATCGGGTCGATCGCGACGATCGGCAGGTCGCGCAAATCCTCGCGGCCCTCGGGGGTGAGCGGCAACTTCGCCGCCTTTTCCGCCTCGGTCAACGTTTCGGCGCCGAAGACGTGGGGGATTTCGTGTCGCGCGATCGCAATCATGCTGAGCGCGCGCGGCGCGAAGGGATCGCCGAGGCGCTCGATGACCTTGGCCTTGATCGCGGGGCCGCGCCCGGTCAGTTCGGCGCGGACGAGATCGCCGACGTTGCCATCGCCCTTGTCGGCAACCGCGAAGTCGTAGCGCGCGCGCTTGTCGGCGGGGCGCAGCCACAGGATCGGCTTGCCGCCCGGCCCCATATCTTCGACGAGCACACCGATCACCGTCTCGCCGCCCGCTTCGAGCCGTTTCATCGGGTGTGCGACATGGCCGCTGCCGCGTTCTTCGGTGCGGGCTAGGATCCGATCGCCGACGCCGAGTGCGCCCTTGCGGCCCTGCTCGATCACGCGCAGGCGCGGGGGAGGTGTGGCAGCTTCCCAGCGTTCGGGCACCGCCCAGACATTGCTGCCCTCGATCGCCGCGACGCGCAGCACGGTGACACGCGGCAAGCCTCCATGCTTGTGGAAGGCACGTCCGGGGGCAAGATCGACGAGCCCCTCGTCGGTCATGTCCTTAAGCAGCGCCTTCAGCGCGATCTTGTCATTGCCGTGGAGCGCAAAATGCTTCGCGATTTCGCGTTTGCCGACGGCCTCCTTGCTCTCTTCGATGAAGCGCAGGATCTGATCCGGGCTGGGCAGACCAGCAGGCTGTTGCCGTTTCGCCAATTAATAGGTCCGGCCGATGAGCACGCGTTCGACGGCGGGCTTGCCGGTGAAGAAACAGGCGCCGTCGGCAGGCGCGGCGTCGAGCGGGGTGTTGCGCATCGTCAGCTTCAAAGCCTTGAGCTGCTCGACGATCCCATCGAGGACCGCGCCGGTCGGGCGCGACCATTGCACCTCGACCCAGCCAACGAACTTGGCGTCGCCGGCGTAGTGCGCTGCAAGGTCGGTCACGTCGCGGCGGATATTGGCGTGAAGGCGCTCTTTCGCCTCGGCGTAAAGATTGTCCTGGATCTCGCCGAGCGTAGCGACCGCAGCGGCGACGAAATCGCCGCGCGGGATGAACGCACTATTGAGCTTGCCATCGTCCTTGTAGAGCCGGTCGCGGCGGATCACCGCGACATTGCCGCTGGCGACATCGCGCGGACCGATTTCGACGATGATCGGTGCACCCTTCTTGACCCAGCCCCAGCGCTTCGTCTGCGCCTTGTTGGCGCCGGCGTCGAGATGGACGCGCAGCGGTTCGCGGAAAGCGTCGAGTGCTTTCAGCTCGGCTTGGAGCGATGCGCAATAGTCGAGGATCGCCTGATCCTCCTCATTATCGCGCAGCATCGGCACGATGACGACCTGGTGCGGTGCAATGCGCGGCGGGCATCGCAGGCCATCGTCGTCGCCATGCGTCATGATGACCGCGCCGATCGTGCGCGTCGAAAAACCCCAGCTGACGGTGTGGCACAGGCTGTGGCCGCCATCCTTGTCCTGGAAGCGGATGTTTGCTGCTTCGGCGAAGCCGGTGCCGAGATAATGCGAGGTGCCGGCCTGCAGCGCTTTGCCGTCCTGCATCATCGCCTCGATCGAATAGGTCGCGGCGGCGCCTGGAAAACGCTCATTCTCGGGCTTTTCGCCTGCAATCACCGGCAGCGCGAGCGCCTCTTCGGCAACCGCGCGATAGAGTTCGAGCGCGCGCATCGTTTCAGCGACCGCGTCTTCCTTGCTGTCATGCGCGCTATGGCCTTCCTGCCACAGGAATTCGGCGGTGCGCAGGAACATGCGCGTGCGCATTTCCCAGCGCACGACATTGGCCCACTGGTTGACGCGCAACGGCAGGTCGCGCCACGACTGAACCCAGCGGCTCATCGCCGCGCCGATCACCGTTTCCGATGTCGGACGGACGATCAGCGGCTCCTCGAGCTTCGCCTCCGGGTCGGGGATCAGCTTGCCCTTACCGTCCTGGATCAGGCGGTGGTGCGTGACGACCGCCATTTCCTTCGCGAAACCATCGACATGGTCGGCTTCCTTCTCAAAGAAGCTCAAGGGGATGAACAGCGGAAAATAGCAGTTCTGGACGCCCATGTCCTTGATGCCCGCGTCCATGATCGTCTGGATGCGCTCCCATATGCCATAGCCCCACGGCTTGATGACCATGCAGCCGCGCACGCCCGATTCCTCGGCGAGGTCGGCTTCGGCAATGACATCCTGATACCAGGCCGCGAAATCGGCCTGCCGGGTTACGCTGAGCGCATGTTTGACCATGATATTCCGTATTTTCCGTAGCTGGGGCGCCGGGGGCGGCCCGATTAATTCTTGTTGGCGAGCGCGGCCTTGAGTTCGGCGACTTCGGCCTTGAGCGCCGCGATCTCGGCATCCTTGGTCTTGCTTCCACCGGCGCCCGGAATGAACGCGCCCGCCGCCTGCTGGAACATCTCCATATTGCGGCGCGTCAGCTCGGCAAGCGGGTTCGACCCCAGAGCGCCTTCGAGCGCCGAGCGAACATCTTGCTGGTTCTTGCGGAACGCGGTCATCGACGCTTCGAGATATTGCGGCACCATCGACTGCATCTTGTCGCCGTACATGCCGATCAGGTGACGCAGGAAATTGACCGGCAGCAATGTTTCGCCGCGCGTTTCCTCGTCCATGATGATTTGCGTCAGGACATTATGCGTGATGTCGTCGCCGCTTTTGGCATCGACGACGCGAAAATCGCGGCCGTCGCGGACCATCGTGCCCAGATCTTCGAGCGTGATGTAGCAGCTGCGTTCGGTGTCATAGAGCCGCCGGTTGGCGTATTTCTTGATCGTGACAACGTCATCTTCCGTCGCCCCCGCCCTTGATTTCGCCATTTTGACCTGCGCTCCTAACAATGCCCGGGCCATGGCGACTGCGCCGCCGGGGACATTCGAAGCGACTGCATTAGCATCAAATAATGATGCATCGCAACATGCCCCGCCTGTTCGCCGCAACAGGCACGACTTGTCCCTGTTCGGCGCAAGGTCGCACTCGAATCGCACCCCGTCGAAAACGTGCATGCGATCGCGACGAAACGCCGCTGACAATCGGTGGCCTGCGTCCGCTTCGACGGCGCCCAAACGGCTAAACGCAATTTAGTTTCATCAGAAATCAACGAAGTGGTATTTTTGACTCAGCCAGGCGCCGATAGGGGTTGTTCCTTTCGCTTCCGGGCATTTTGATTTCAAGGCCCTCGACGTGGCGAGCGGCTCGCGCTGTTGCGAAAAAGTCACAGCGCCCAAACGGAGTCTCCAGACTGTCAGAAATTTTACATCAAAGGCTTGTGCCGTCCAAAATTTCGGGCTCTCTAAGCCTCAATCCGTTCACTCCCAACTCTTGAACGGACAACCGGGGAATTACATCATGAAGAAGACTAGCCTGCTGGTTCAGGGCTCCGCTCTGACTCTTGCTTTATTCAGCGCAATGCCCGCGATGGCACAGGATGCCGCGCCCGCAGACGAAGTCGCGAGCGCAGCTGAGGAAAGCGCCATTGTCGTCACTGGCTCGCGTATCCGCCAGCCGAACCTTGAGTCGGCTAACCCGATCGCCGTCGTGACCGGCGCCGAAATCTTTCAAACCGGCGGGATCTCGGTCGGCGACCTTCTGAACGAACTGCCGCAGCTGCGCAGCACGTTCAGCCAGCAGAACTCGACGCGCTTCCTCGGGACGCGCGGCCTCAACCTGCTCGACCTTCGCGGCCTCGGCACGCAGCGCACGCTGGTGCTCGTCAACGGCCGCCGTCACGTCGGTTCGGACGTCCTGTCGAACGGCGTTTCGGTCGACACCAACACCATTCCTTCGGACTTGATCGAACGTATCGACATCGTGACCGGCGGTGCATCTGCCGTTTACGGTTCGGACGCGATCGCGGGCGTCGTCAACTTCATCCTCAAGGACGACTTCGAAGGCGTGCAGGCGCGCGGCCAGAGCGGCATTTCGCGCTATGGCGACGCCGGCAACCAGTTCGTCTCGCTGACCGCCGGCAAGAACTTCGCTGACGGTCGCGGCAACGTCGCCGTCAACCTTGAATATGCCCGCAGCTCAGACTTTTATGCTTCGGGTCGCCCCTATCTCGACACCAACGATGCCTTCCTTATTGTGGAAGCCGACCCCGCGGGTTCGCCGAACGGCGCGGCCGGCGGTTTCGACCGTTATTATTATCGCGACATCCGTTCGACGACGATCAGCCTTGGCGGCATGGTCGCGGCTTATCCGAACCCGACGGCTGCTCCGTGCGGTCGCGGCGGCGGGACCGCGTTTACCTGCGCCTTCCTGTTCCAGCCCGATGGCAGCCTCGTGGAGCAGACCGGCGACCGTGCCGGCCTTGGCCCGACGGGGCCGTTCATCGGCGGCAACGGCATGACCGGCCGTGAAGGCAAGCTCATCGCCCTTTCGCCGCAGCTCGAGCGCTATTCGGCGAACCTGATTGCGCATTTCGAAGTTTCGCCGGCGTTCGTGCCCTTCCTTGAAGCGAAATATGTCCGTTCGGAAGCAATCGGCTCGCAGAGCGGTCCGTTCTTCTCGCAGGGCGCGACGCTCGGCGACGTGGGCGGCCGCGAACGCATCCGTCTCGACAACCCGTATATCACTGCGCAAGCGCGTCAGCTGCTGACCGATACGTTCCTGGCCTCGACGGTTAACCCGAACACCGGCGCCGCGATCGGACCGACCCGCAACGCCGACGGAGATATCATCCGGACCGCAGCTGAAAATTTGGCGTTGCAGCGCGCCGCGATCACAGCGGGCACTTTCCGCTTCAGCCTGCGCCGCAACTGGACCGACTTCGGCACGCGCGACGAACAGATCACCCGCGAAACCTATCGCGCCGTGATTGGTGCCCGCGGCGATTTCAACGACGACTGGAACTATGAAATCTTCGCCAACTATGGCGAGCACAAGGAAAAGAACCTGATCAAGGGCAACGTCAACATCCAGCGTTACCTGCTGGGCGTCGACACCACGACCGATGCGAGTGGCAACATCGTCTGCCGCTCGTCGCTCGATCGGAACGCAACATTGTCGTATCTCTATGGCGATCAGTTGCTCGGTACCGACCCCGACACGGGCCAACCCGTTCCCACCCGCGATCCGCGACTCGCCGCCGATATCGATGCTTGCGTTCCGATCAACCCGTTCGGCGAAGGTTCGGTCACCGATGCGGCGCGCAATTATGTGCTCGTCGACTCGCTCGCGACCGGCAAGATCACCCAGCTCAACATCGGCGGCTTCGTCGCCGGCGACACGAGCGAATTCTTCAACCTGCCGGGTGGCCCCGTGGCCTTCTCGCTGGGTGCAGAATATCGCCGCGAAACGCTGGACTATGATCTCGACGATCTGACGCAGGAAGGCTACGCCTTCTACAACGCGATCCCGAGCTTTGACTCGCCCGCGTTCGAAGTGAAGGAAGTCTACGGCGAAATTCAGCTTCCGATGCTGCGTGACACGCCCTTCTTCCAGGAACTGACGCTGCGCGCCAACGGCCGTATCTCGGATTACAAGGGCGGCGCCGGCACCACCTATACCTATGGTGGTGAAATCATGTGGAAGCCGATCGAAGACATCGGGTTCCGCGGCACCTATGCTCGCGCGGTCCGTGCTCCGAACCTTGCCGACCTCTATTCGGCGCAGGGTCAGAACTTTGCTCCGGGCTTCGGCGATCCCTGTTCGGCCGTCAACCTGGCGACGGGCTCGGCCAATCGCGTGGCGAACTGCCAGGCAGCGGGCGCTCCGGCCGGGTACGACTTCCGTTACAGCTCGTCGCTCGAGATCCTGAGCGGCGGCAATACCGACCTGAAGTCGGAAAAGTCGGATTCGTACACCGTTGGCGTGTTGCTGCAGCCGCGGTTCATCCCGGGGCTTTCGTTCTCGGCCGACTATTACACGATCACCGTCAATGACGTGATTACGGCGCCGTCGGCGCAGCAGATCGCCAACGCCTGTTACGATCTTCCCGATCTGAACAACCAGTTCTGCTCGCTCTTTGAGCGTGCAGGTCCCGGTGGCGGTCCGCGTGGCGAGGTCGAGTTCCAGATTCTCGAAGGCTCGCTGATTCAGACCAGCCAGAACTACGCGAAGCTGAAGGCACGCGGTATCGATGCACAGCTCGACTATCGTTACTCCGACGGCGACTGGACCTTCACCTTCGGTGGTCTGTACACCCGCGTTCTGCAGCGTGACGAATTCCTGAACCCGGCGAACCCGGACTTCAAGAACCGTATTCTTGGCGAGCTGGCCGATCCGAAGAACCAGGTGAACGTCAATCTCAGCGCCAAGTATAAGAGCGTGACGCTGGGCTATCAGTTCCGCTGGATCGACAAGATGTACCTGAACACCTACGAAGACTTCAACGAGTTGAACGGCCTGCCGCCGCAGAACCTGGACTATGCGCCCGTGCAGAAATATCCGTCGGTCGCCTATGTCGATCTGCGTGCGCAGGTCGACATTTCGGAGGCCTTCAACTTCTACGCCGGTGTCGACAACGTCTTCAACCGCAAGCCGCCGTTCGGTCTGACCGGCGTCGGCGCGGGCTCGGGCATCTATGACAACCGCGGCCAGTATCTCTATGCTGGTATCGTCGCGAAATTCTGATCGCGTATCAGAACAGCGTAATTGGGGGCCGGAGCGATCCGGCCCCCTTTTTTTTGCCGTGAACACCGCTACAATCCGGCCATGCTTCACGGGTCGCCCATCGAACAAGCGAACAGGCTCTTTGCCCAAAAACGCCCGGCGGATGGACTGGCGCTGCTGAAGCGCGCCGCGAAGGAAGGAAATGTCGACGCGCTGATGCAACTGGCGGTCTTCGATTTCGCGGGAAGTCATGGTGCTCGCGATTTGCCTCGCGGCCGGAAATGGCTACGCCGTGCGGTCGAAATCGGCCATGTCGATGGCGCGTTGATGGAGGTGGCGCTGGTCGCGAACGGATCGGGTCAGGCGCATCCGGATTGGACGGGCGCGCTGGCTTTGCTGCGAACGGCGGCGCAGGGCGACCCGGTAGCGGCCGAACAGTTGGAACTGGTCGAACGCATGTCGGTCGACGGACAAGGCCGTCCCGACGCGCTTCCGAAGGGCGAACCGCTTTCCAAAACACCGCATGTCGTTCGCTATCGCGCGCTGTTCTCGCCCGCGGAGTGCGCGCAGGTCGCGGCAGTGGCTGGGCCGATGCTCGAACCGTCTGCGATCGTCGACCCATCCACCGGGACGCTTCGCCCGCATCCGGTCCGCACCGCAATGGCCGCCGTGATCGGACCCGCAAAAGAAAGTCTTGTCATTCGCGCGATCAACCACCGTCTGGCGGCCGTCACCGGTACGTCTACCGAGCAGGGCGAACCTCTCTCGGTGATGCGGTACGATATTTCCCAGCAATATAGAATGCATATCGACGCCTTGCCGGGCACCGCCAACCAGCGGATCAAGACCGCCATCATCTATTTGAACCACGGTTATGAAGGCGGTGAAACGCTTTTTGAACACGGCCCGAAAATTGCCGGTCAGCAGGGCGACGTCATCGTTTTCGACAATGTCAGAAGCGATGGATCGCCCGATCCTCTATCGCGCCATGCGGGCCTGCCAATTGTGCGGGGCGTCAAGTGGATCGCGACGCGTTGGATACGCGAGGCCGACTATGATCCGTGGACCTATCGTCCAGGGACCTAGATCCAAATCCGGTCGAACCGGCGGCCCAGGCCCGTCAGTAACTCATATTGCGACAACCCGCAGCGCGCGGACGTTGACGGCAGATCATAGTCGAGCGCAAGCCAGTCGCCCTCTTCGATCGCTCGGGCGTCGCTGGCATCAAAGGCGATGAGATCCATCGATATACGGCCGATCAGCGGCAGCGCGCGCTCCTGCCATGTCGCGGTTGCGCAGCTCCCGGCGTGGCAGCGCAAAAAGCCGTCCGCATATCCCATGTTCGCGACCGCAACCCGGCTGTCGCGCCGCGCGGTCCAGGTCGCACCATAGCCCACTACCTCACCCTGCAGCACCGAGCGCACCTGCAGCACGCGCGTTTCGGGATAGACGACCTGGCGGATATGCCCCTCAGCTTCGCTGCGCGGCGTGCCGCCATAGAGCGCGAGTCCGGGGCGCGTCAGATCGAAGGCATAATCGCCGCCCAGGCAGACGCCGGCGCTGTTCGCCAAACTGTATCGCCGTGCGGGAATGGCCTGCCGCAGGGCCTGAAATGCCGCGAGCTGACGTGCATTCTGGTCGCTGTCCTCGTCGGCCGACGCAAGATGGCTGAGCAGGGTTTCGATCGAAAGCCCGTCGAGCGCGCCGCCCACGGCCTCTTCGACACGCAGGCCGAGGCGGTTCATCCCGGTATCGACCATCACATCACACGGGCGCCCTTCCCCGGCTTCGCGCCAGCGCGCGACCTGTTCAACGCTGTTCAGAACCGGCCGTGCGGGCAGCGTGCGCGCGGCAACCATGTCGCTGGCGCCAACACCGTGAAGCACCGACAGCGACACGCCCTCGGGAAGTGGCATCGCCGCCGCCGCCTCGGCCCAGGTCGCAACGAAAAAGTCGCGGCAGCCGGCCGCGGCCAGATACGCGATCACCGCGCGCGCGCCAAGGCCGTAACCGTCCGCCTTGATCGCGGCGCCGCACGCCGCGCCGTTGCTTTGACTGGCCAGCCAGCGCCAGTTGGCGACGAGGGCCTCGCTGTCGAGACGGAGGCGTAGCGGCGACGGGACTTCGATCATCTCCTGCCCCTATACGGGTTCAACCGCCTCGCCAATGGGGTGTTCAGACCGTCGGCGTAGTCGTTGGGACTGGCTTGTTCCACTGCCCTTCGACCGGATCCTTGAGCATGAAGGCGGTCACAAGGAAGGCAATGAGCACGACGCCCCAAGTGTACCACAGGCCCGAATAGGCATTGCCGGTCTTGGCGATGATGAAACTCGCGATCAGCGGGAGGAAGCCCCCGAAATACCCGGTACCGAGATGGTAGGGAATCGACAGCGAGGAATAGCGGACATGCGGCGGGAACATTTCCGAAAGCAGCGCCGCAACGGGGCCATAGGTAAAGCCCGACAGCGCGCTGAGCCCAAGCAGCGCGAGAAAGATGACGGCGATGCTGTCCCAACTCGGTATCTGCTTGGCGAAATCATAGCCCATCGCTTCGAGCGCGGGCTGCAGAAGCGCGGGGTCCTCGCTCGCGACTTCGCGGTCGCCGATACGGATAGTGACGCTGTCAAAGCCGCTGTCCGTCGCCGCGACGGTGTAGGGCACGCCCAATTTCGTGAGCTCGCCCAATGTCCGGCCGCATGCCGTTTCCTGTTTCTGTGCAAAGGGGTCGAAGCTGCATTGCGAACCGGTTACGGTCACCGGCGCGCGCTCGGCAGCAGCCGACAGTGCCGGGTTGCCGACGCTGCCCATCCACCAGAAGAGCGGAAAGAGCAGAACCAGCGTCGCAGCATAGCCCCAAACGATCGGTTTCTTGCGTCCGACCCGATCGGAGAGGTGGCCGGCCCAGATGAAGAAGCCCATGCCGGTCGCCGCGGCGACGCCGACGATGATTTCGGCGGCGGTATCCTCGACCTTCATCGGACCTTTCAGGAACGACAGGCCCGAGAACATCGCGGTGTACCAGATAACGGTGAGGCCCGCGGCGATGCCGAACAGCGCGATGAAGATTCGGCGCGGGTTGCCGGGGTAGGTGAAGCTTTCCTTCAGCGGGTTCTTGGCCAGCTCGCCTTGCTGCTTCATCGCCTGAAAAACCGGGCTTTCGGACAGTTTGAGCCGCATCCACAGCGAAATGGCGAGCAGGATCAGCGACAGCAGGAAGGGCACGCGCCAGCCCCAGCTTTCCCAGAGCGCATCGGACATCAGCGCCTTGCAGCCGAGCACGACGATCAGGCTGAGCACGAAACCGCCGACGACGCTGGCCTGGATGAAGCTGGTGTAGAAACCGCGCTTTCCCGGCGGCGAATGTTCGGCGACATAGACCGCCGCGCCGCCATATTCGCCGCCCAGCGCAAGACCCTGCAGGATGCGGAGCAGGATGACGATGATCGGCGCGGCGATGCCAATGGTGGCCGCCGACGGGATCATGCCGACGCCTGCGGTCGCGATGCCCATCAAGGTGACGGTCACAAGGAAAGTATATTTGCGTCCGAGCCGGTCGCCGAGGAAGCCGAACAGCACCGCACCCAAGGGCCGGAAACCGAAGCCGACCGCAAATCCCGCCCATACGAGCAAAGTTTCGAGCGTCGCATTGTCGCTGGGAAAAAAGGCCTTGCCGATGATCGCCGCGAGCGTGCCGTAAATGAAGAAATCATACCATTCGAACACGGTGCCCGCCGACGAGGCGGCGATGACCATGCGGATATCTTTCGCGGTGGGTTCGTAAACGGCCGCGTTTCCGGCGGCGGCACTCTCGGTCATACACTCTCCCCCGCCCCATATTGCATGGGGCTTTCGCTCTTCTCTACCGGGCAAGCGCCGCTGCGCAAGCCTTCTTGGCGTAGCGTCATTCCGGTGGCAGGATGCCCCGCATGCAGTTCATCGACCTTTCGATCCCGATCACCAACGACGTCATATCCGACCCGCCGGTTATGCGCCCCAACATCACCTATATGACCCACGAAAATACGTGGGAGCAGATCGCGATGTTCTTCCCCGGCCTGACTCGCGAGGATCTGCCCGACGGTGAAGGCTGGGCGGTCGAGATGATGTCGCTGAGCACACACAACGGCACGCATATGGATGCGCCGTGGCATTATCATTCGACGACCGACAGCGGCGCCTCGCCTGCCCCGTCGATCGATGAAGCACCGCTCGACCTCTTCTTTCGACCGGGGGTGAAGCTCGACTTTTCGGATCGTCCGCACGGGCACGTCGTGAGCGCCGCCGAGGTCGAGGCCGAACTTGTGCGGATCGGGCACGACCTCCAGCCGCTCGACATCGTGCTCGTCCAGTCGGGCGCACTCTATGGCACCGAAAATTTCACCGATCAGGGTTGCGGCATGGGCGCCGAGGCGACGCTGTATCTGACCGAGCGCGGCGTAAAGGTCGTCGGCACCGACGCTTGGAGCTGGGACGCGCCGTTCAGCCACACCGCGAAGCGCTGGGCCGAAACGCGCGATCCGTCGATCATCTGGGAAGGGCATAAGGCGGGGCGCATCCGGCCTTATTACCAGATCGAGAAGTTGACCAACCTCACCGCGATCCCCGCGACGGGCTTCACCTTCAGCTGCTTCCCAGTGAAGATCGAGCGCGCCAGCGCGGGCTGGATCCGCGCGGTGGCGCTGGTCGACTAAAGGTTGGTCGTTGCCAAAATCCATAGCGTCCAGCCGGCCAGCACCAGCAACGCACCGAAGGTCGCAAGGACGCCGATCTGTCGGCCGAGCGGCGCCTTCCCCGGCTCCGACGGCGTATAGAGCCCGATCACATGCGCGACGCGGCCGATGAGGAACATCGCACCGATGATCATCAGGCCCATATGATTGGCGCGTGCCGTTTCCAGCAGCCCGAGCAGGATGATCGTGATCGGTGCATATTCGGCGAGATTTCCGTGCGCACGGCTGGCGCTGATCAGTTTGGCATCGCCATGGTCGCCGAAAGCGGCCTTCACGCGCAGTCGCTGGCGCACCGTATCGATCGCTGTGACGAGCAGCAGCAACGCGCAAACGGCGGCCACGAACGCGGTTACGGGTAATGTCATGAGCCCTCTCCCCTGTTTCCCTTCGCGAGACTAGCCGCGATGTCGGGCACGGGAAAGGTTAGAAGAGGCGCGACCCGTCGGGAACTTTGCGATCAGGTGCGAAGAGGATCACCGCGCCCTCCTCGTCGGCGAAGCCGAGCGTAAGCACTTCGGACATATATTTGCCGATTTGGCGCGGAGGGAAGTTGACGACCGCCGCCACTTGCCGCCCCGCGAGGTCTTCGGCCGTATAGCGGTCGACGATCTGCGCGCTGCTTTTCTTGATCCCAATCGCGGGGCCGAAGTCGATCTTCAGCTTGAAAGCGGGCTTGCGCGCCTCCGGGAATGGCTCGGCCGCGACGATCGTGCCGATGCGGATGTCGACCTTTAAGAAATCGTCGAAGGTGATTTCGGGTGCCGCGACTGCGTCGGCGTCGTGTTTTACGTGCATTCCAAAAAACTCCGTCATTGCGAGCGAAGCGGGCCGAAGGCGGCCGTAGGCCAAGCAATCCCGAGCGGTTTACGCCATCCTGGATTGCCGCGTCGCTTCGCTCCTCGCAATGACGAAAAGGAGACGGTTATTCCATCTCCAAAATCACCGCATCGACGGCAAGGCTGTCGCCCTGTGCGGCGTTGACGGTCTTCACCGTCCCCGCCTTTTCGGCGCGCAGGATATTCTCCATCTTCATCGCCTCGACCGTCGCGAGTGGCTGACCGGCCTCGACCTTGTCGCCCGCGCCAACGTGCAGCGCGACGAGCAGGCCCGGCATCGGGCAGATGAGGAATTTCGACAGGTCGGGCGGGATCTTTTCGATCATATGCTGGGTCAATGACGCGATATGCCACGGCAGCACGCGCACGTCGTGGATATGCCCGCGCGTCGTCATTTTCCAGCCGGTGCGTGTCTTCGCGACCTTTACCGCCAGTTCGGTGTCGTCGATCTCGGCGACGACAAGCCGGTCGCCCGGCGTATATTCGAGCGCGATGTCGATCCGGTCGCCCTCGACCTTGATATGCTTCTCGCCGATCTTGACCTTGTACGAGGCGCCGTCGATCGTCACCTGCCACTTGGCGGGCGGTTCGAGCCGGTCGCCAAGCTGGCCGTTGGTGCGCCGCGCGCGGTCGGCCTCGGCAGACGCCATGAAGCCGGCAATCGCCGCGAGCGCGCGCGTGACTGCCGCATCGGTCGGCGCGCCGTGGAACCCCTCGGGATATTCCTCGGCGATGAAGCCCGTCGTCAGTTCACCCGAGCGGAAGCGTGGGTGCTGCATGATGGCCGAGACGAAATCGATATTATGCCCCAGCCCCTCGATTTCGAAACGATCGAGCGCCGCGACCTGCAAATCGGCGGCTTCGTCACGCGTTTCGCCCCACGTCACCAGCTTGGCGATCATCGGGTCGTAGAAGATCGACACTTCGCCGCCCTCCTCGACCCCCGCATCGACGCGCACACCATCGACGCCGCGCTCATCGCCTTCCCATGCCGGAACGGGGGTGCGGTAGCGCACGAGCCGCCCGGTCGAGGGCAGGAAGCCGCGATACGGATCCTCGGCATAGACGCGGTTCTCGATCGCCCAGCCGTCGATCTTGATGTCGTCCTGCGTCATCTCCAGCTTTTCGCCCGCGGCGACGCGGATCATCTGTTCGACCAAGTCGATGCCGGTGATTGCCTCGGTCACCGGATGCTCGACCTGGAGGCGCGTGTTCATTTCGAGGAAGTAGAAGCTCTCGCCCGTCGGGTCGGCGCCCGACACGATCAATTCGACCGTGCCCGCGCTGTAATAGCCTACGGCGCGTGCCAATGCCACGCACTGCTCGCCCATTGCCTTGCGCATCTTTTCGGTCACGAACGGCGACGGCGCTTCCTCGACCACCTTCTGGTGGCGGCGCTGGATGCTGCATTCGCGTTCGTTGAGGTAGAGGATGTTGCCGTGCTGGTCGCCCAGGATCTGGATCTCGATATGGCGTGGGTTGAGGATGAATTTCTCGATAAACACCCGGTCGTCGCCAAAGCTGTTGAGCCCCTCACGCTTGGTCGCCTCAAACCCTTCGCGCACATCCTTTTCGTCATAGGCGAGGCGCATGCCCTTGCCGCCGCCGCCCGCCGAGGCTTTCATCATCACCGGATAGCCGATCTCGTTCGAAATCCGCACCGCGTGTTCGGTGTCGTCGATCTCGCCGACGAAGCCGGGGACGACGTTGACGCCGGCTTCCTTGGCGAGCTTCTTCGACTCGATCTTGTCGCCCATTGCGGCGATCGCGTTCACCGGCGGGCCGATGAAGGCGATGTTTTCCTTGGCGAGCGCCTCGGCAAAGCTGGTGCGCTCCGACAGGAAACCATAGCCCGGATGCACCGCCTCGGCGCCCGTTTGCTTGCACGCGGCGATTATCTTGTCGGCGATCAGATAGGATTCGGACGCGGGCGACGGGCCGATATGCACCGCCTCGTCAGCCATCTGGACGAACGGCGCGCGTGCGTCCGCGTCCGAATAGATGGCGACGGTCGCGATGCCCATGCGGCGCGCGGTCTTGATAACGCGGCAGGCGATTTCGCCGCGATTGGCGATCAGGATTTTCTTGAACATCATTTGCTCCAGCGCCGCAGCGCCCAAATTGACAGGAATATTCCAGCGAGGGTTATCGAAAGTCCGCCTAGAGGTGCCCAACGTGAATCCAGCCCCGCCGCTTCCGATCCAATCACGATCGCGCCGGTGCCAAAGTAGAAGCCAACCGAAAGCCAAAAGGCGATCGCCAGCAGTGCCAGTAGCGATGACGTGACGCGCTTGGCGCTCACTCAGCCGCCTCCATCCGCATCGGCTCTTCGCTCTCCATCGGACGCAGCCCGAGCTTCGCGAACAGCGCCGCGTCGGCATTGTCGCCCGCATTTGCGGTCGTCAGCAGCTTGTCGCCGGTGAAGATGCTGTTCGCGCCCGCCATGAAGCACAAAGCCTGCGTCGCCTCCGACATGCTCTCGCGGCCTGCCGACAGGCGCACCATCGATTTCGGCATGGTGATGCGCGCGACCGCGATCGTGCGGACGAACTCGATGTCGTCGATCTTCGCCAACGGCGTGTCGGCGAGCATGTCGCCGAGCACGGTCCCCTTCACCGGCACCAGCGCGTTGATCGGCACGCTGCCCGGATGTTCGGGCAGGGTCGCGAGCGCGTGGATGAAGCCGACGCGGTCGGCGCGCGTTTCGCCCATTCCGACGATGCCGCCGCTGCACACGTTGATGCCCGCGCTGCGCACTTCCTCCAGCGTGTCGAGCCGCTCCTGAAAGGTCCGCGTCGTGATGACATTGCCGTAATTTTCCGGCGAGGTGTCGATGTTGTGGTTGTAATAATCGAGCCCCGCGACCGCGAGCGTCTGTGCCTGCTCCTTGCTGAGCATCCCCAGCGTCATGCAGGTTTCCATGCCCATCGCGCGCACGCCCTCGACCATCTCGACGATCGCGGGCATGTCGCGGTCCTTGGGGTTCCGCCAGGCAGCGCCCATGCAGAAACGCTTCGACCCCGCATCCTTCGCCTGCGCCGCGGCCTGCAACACCGCGCGGACGTCCATCAGCTTGGTGGCTTTGAGGCCGCTGTCGGCGCTTTTCGACTGCGAGCAATAGCCGCAATCCTCGACGCAGCCGCCGGTCTTGATCGACAGCAAGGTGCAAAGCTGCACCTCGCCGCGCGCGTGGTGGCGGCGATGGACGCCCTGCGCTTCCCACATCAGTTCGTCGAACGGCAGGTCGAACAGGGTGGCGATTTCGTCGCGGGTCCAGTCGCGGCGACACTCGTCACCGCGCCCCTGCGAAGGCAGGGGCCCATCACCTGCGCGTGCGGCAAAAGCAGCGCCATCTTGAGAGACCTCGTGATGGGCCCCTGCCTTCGCAGGGGCACGGGTGGTTTGAATATTACTCACGCAGCTTCTCCAATCGGCGGCATATTATGCCCCAGCAAGCGCAGCACGTCGGCTGCACACTCAACAACATTCGACCCCGGCCCATAAATTCCCTGCACCCCTGCGTCGCGCAGATATTGATAATCCTGCGGCGGGATGACGCCGCCCGCGATCACCTTGACGTCCCCGCGCCCCGCTTCCTTCAGCTTGTGGATAAGTTCGGGGATAAGTGTCTTGTGTCCCGCCGCGAGGCTGGAGGCGCCGACGACATCGACCTCGTTTTCGAGCGCTAGCACGACGGTTTCCTCGGGGGTCTGGAACAAAGGCCCCGACACGACATCGAAGCCCATGTCGCCGAACGCCGAGGCGATGACGTTGGCGCCGCGGTCGTGGCCGTCCTGTCCCATCTTGGCGACGAGCAATTTCGGTTTGCGCCCCATGCGGCGTTCGACCGCCTTCACGCCTTCGAGCACCTGGCTCCAGCGGTCGTCGCCTTCATAGGGCGCGGCATAAACGCCCTTCACCGGGGTCGGCTGGGTGGCATAACGCTGGAAACTTTCCTCCATCGCCGCCGAAATTTCGCCGAGGGTCGCGCGGGCGCGGGCGGCTTCGACCGCATGCGCGAGGAGATTGTTCTCGATCGACTGCTCGCCCGCAGCGGCATCGCGCAGCGCCTTCAGCGCCGCCTGGCAGGCCGCCTCGTCGCGGCTCGCCTTCATCTTGTTGATCCGCGCGATCTGCCCTTCGCGCACCTTGGCATTGTCGACCTCGAGCGTTTCGAGCAGGTCTTCGTCCTTGAGGCGATATTTGTTCACCCCGACGATCACATCGTCGCCGCGGTCGACGCGCGCTTGTCGCGCCGCCGCCGCCGTCTCGATCATCGCCTTGGGCCACCCCGCGGCGACGGCTTTCGCCATCCCGCCTTCCTTCTCGACGCGCTCGATAATCTCCCACGCCTTGTCGACCAGCTCCTGCGTCAGCGCCTCGACATAATAGGAGCCGCCGAGCGGATCGACGACCTTGGTCATCCCGGTTTCTTCCTGGATGACGATCTGCGTGTTGCGTGCGATGCGGGCGGAGAAATCGGTCGGCAGCGCGATCGCCTCGTCGAGCGCGTTGGTGTGCAGCGACTGCGTCCCGCCGAGCATCGCCGCCATCGCCTCGATCGTCGTGCGCATCACATTGTTGTACGGGTCCTGCTCGGTCAGCGACACGCCCGACGTCTGGCAATGCGTGCGCAGCATCTTGCTGCGCTCGTCCTTCGCGCCAAGGTTAGTCATCACGCGGTGCCACAACACGCGCGCGGCGCGGAGCTTCGCAATCTCCATGAAGAAGTTCATGCCGATCGCGAAAAAGAAGCTCAGGCGCCCGGCAAACTTGTCGATGTCGAGGCCCGACGCGACGCCGTAGCGCACATATTCGGCGCCATCCGCAATGGTGAAGGCCAGCTCCTGCACCTGCGTCGCGCCGGCTTCCTGCATATGGTAGCCGGAGATCGAGATGCTGTTGAACTTCGGCATCTCGCGCGATGTGTAGCCGAAAATGTCGCTGATGATCCGCATGCTCGGTTCGGGCGGATAGATATAGGTGTTGCGGACCATGAACTCCTTGAGGATGTCGTTCTGGATGGTCCCGTCGAGCAGCTTGCGATCGACCCCCTGCTCCTCGCCCGCGACGATGAAGAAGGCGAGGATGGGGATCACCGCGCCGTTCATCGTCATCGAAACCGACATCTGGTCAAGCGGGATGCCGTCGAACAGGATCTTCATATCCTCGACGCTGTCGATCGCGACCCCCGCCTTGCCGACGTCGCCGACGACGCGCGGATGGTCGCTGTCATAACCGCGGTGCGTGGCGAGATCGAAAGCGACGGAGAGACCTTTCTGGCCCGCGGCGAGGTTGCGGCGATAGAAGGCGTTCGATTCCTCGGCGGTCGAGAAGCCTGCATATTGCCGGATCGTCCACGGCCGCCCCGCGTACATCGATGCGCGCACGCCGCGGGTGAAGGGCGCGAAGCCGGGCAGGCCGGGGTCTTCGCGCACGTCCTCGGCCGTGTAGAGCGGCTTGACGGCAATCCCCTCGGGCGTGTGCCAGGTTAGGTCCTTGCCCTTTACTTCCTTCTCGGCGGCGGCGGCCCATTGGTCGAGGGTCGGTTTGTCGGTCATATGCAGTCTCGTTCCTAACTCCCCTCTCCCCTTGAGGGAGAGGGTTGCGCAGACTTGGCAGCTTGCTGCCTAGTCGAAGCTGGGTGAGGGGTATGCGGTCCAACGGACCGCGCGAGCTTAGCTCGCAACCCCTCATCCAAGTCCGGCTAGCCAGCAAGCTGGCAAGCCTCCCTATCCTTCTCCCTCAAGGGGAGAAGGTCTCAATGCCCCTTCGGCGTCTCCATAATCTCGGTCAGCACTCCGCCCATATCCTTGGGGTGCAGGAAGAAGATCAACGTCCCATGCGCCCCGATCCGCGGTTCCCCCAGCACCCGCTTGCCCATCGCCTCGAACGCGGCCTTGGCGGCATGGATGTCGGGAACCTCGTAGCACATATGATGCTGCCCACCCGCCGGGTTCTTCTCCAGAAACCCCGCAATCGAGGTGTTGCCCGGCAACGGCTCGACCAGCTCGATCTGCGTCCCGTTCAGCGCGCCGTCCGCACCAGGCGTATCGACAAAACACACCTTCACCCCCTGTTCGGGCAGGTCGAACGGCGCATGGATCTTCGTCGCGCCCATCACGTCGCGATAAAAGACGATGCTGTCAGCGATCGACGGCGTCGCAACGCCGATATGGTTGAGACGACCCAGTTTCATCGGAACCTTGCAAACCTCGCAAATCTTAACGCCAATACACTGTCATTATGCAACGCTTGTCGTACCGCTTTCGGAGGATTCCCGAAAAATGAAACCGCGATCATCAGAAAGACCAGCGTTCCCACGAGAGCGACCACGATTCCGGCCGGCACTGCAATCCAAGCGAGAACTGTCGGGATAGCAAATCCGTCTATTGCGCTGTTGAGATCGTCTATTCCGGGGCTGTCTAAAATCGATGCAAGCCCTCCAATGATTAGGCCACTCCCGAATCCAAGGTAGAGAAATCCTCCAAAAACGAGAAACAATCTATCAATCCAACCGCTGGCGAAAGGGCTACTAATGTAGATTGCCCCTCGAGGGATCCGGGCGACATGCGCCGAAATTTTTGGCCTATGTGTTTTTGACAATTCGGCATCTTGGTCACTGAGGCGCCCGTAGCATGTGAGAAGAAGGTAATCCCCCGAATCTAAGATTTGGATGTCAGATATCTTTATCTGATTGGGTCCAAATGTAATTGATCCACCTACGACATCACGCGACGTTTTAGATGCCTCAGCTTTCAAAATTTCGCTTTCCGAAAAACTGATTTCTATCGCATTTTCTTCAATGAAGTCAGCAGAGCGAATTGGACGATTTCCAGAGTTCCATATTCCAATCTTCCATTCGACCAAATTGTCAATTTTCTCACCATCCAAGAAGGTTTCGACCCCGCTTGGATATTTCCCTCTAATCGGATCAAGTACTTTTCGTCTTGAATAGGCCCACTTTAGTGCCATTCTTTCTGTAAAGTATCGAGTAACCAAAACGGCAATCGCAATCGAAATGATTGACGTTAAGATTATTTCAGACAAACGTCGATCTCCTCACAGCGGAATATTGTCATGCTTCTTCCACGGGTTCTCCAACTGCTTGTTCCGCAGCTTCCGTAGCCCCAACGCAATCCGCTTGCGCGTATTATGCGGGTGGATAACCTCGTCGATATACCCCCGCGACGCCGCGACGAACGGGTTCGCGAAGCGATCCTCATATTCCTTGGTTCGCTGCGCGATCTTCTCGGGATCGCCGATGTCGCTGCGAAAGATGATCTCGACCGCGCCCTTCGCTCCCATCACCGCTATCTCGGCGGTCGGCCACGCGTAGTTGAGATCGCCGCGCAGATGCTTTGACGCCATCACGTCATAGGCGCCGCCATAGGCCTTGCGCGTGATCACCGTGATCTTCGGCACCGTCGCCTCGGCATAGGCGAACAGCAGCTTCGCGCCATGCTTGATGATGCCGTTGAACTCCTGCGCGGTGCCGGGCAGGAAGCCGGGGACGTCGACGAAGGTGATGATCGGAATTTCGAACGCGTCGCAGAAACGCACGAAGCGCGCCGCTTTTTTCGACGAATTGATGTCGAGCACCCCGGCGAGCACCAACGGCTGGTTCGCGACGATGCCGATGGTGCGGCCCTCAATGCGGCCGAAGCCGCAGATAATGTTGCCCGCATGCGCCGGCTGCACCTCGAAGAAATCGCCCTCGTCGACGGTCTTCCGGATCAGTTCGTGCATGTCATATGGCTGGTTCGCGTTCGGCGGGATCAGCGTGTCGAGGCTGGGTTCGGCGCGGTCGAACGGGTCGCTCGTCGGGCGCACCGGAACGCCGCTGCGGTTATTCTCAGGCAGATAGTCGAAGAAATCGCGCGTCGCGAGCAGTGCCTCGATGTCATTCTCGAACGCAATGTCGGCGACCGAGCTTTTGGTCGTGTGGGTGATTGCGCCGCCGAGTTCTTCCTGCGTCACCACCTCGTTGGTCACCGTTTTGACGACATCGGGGCCGGTGACGAACATATAGGAGGAGTCCTTCACCATGAAGATGAAGTCGGTCATCGCGGGCGAGTAAACCGCGCCGCCCGCGCATGGCCCCATGATCAGGCTGATCTGCGGCACCACCCCCGACGCCAGCACATTGCGCTGGAACACCTCGGCATAGCCGCCCAGCGACGCGACCCCCTCCTGAATGCGCGCGCCGCCGCTGTCGTTCAGCCCGATGATCGGCGCGCCGACCTTCATCGCATTGTCCATGACTTTCATCATCTTCTGCGCGTGACGCTCGGACAGCGACCCGCCAAAGACGGTAAAATCCTGGCTGAACACATAGACGAGGCGACCGTTGATCGTACCCGATCCGGTGACGATGCCGTCGCCGGGAATGATCTGATCCTGCATCCCGAAATCGGTGCAATTATGCTCGACATAGGTGTCGAGCTCTTCGAACGAACCTTCGTCGAGCAGCACATCGAGCCGCTCGCGCGCGGTCAGCTTGCCTTTGCTGTGCTGCGCATCGATGCGTTTTTGCCCGCCGCCCAGGGCAGCGGCGGCCCGGCGGCGTTCCATTTCGGCGATATTGGCGGACACTCGGGATCTCCATCGAAGCGGGAAAGCGTCGTTTGCCTGCTCGTCGCCCCAGAAGCAAATGTGAATTTGCAAAATTGCAAAGTGACATTTTGCAAATTTTATTTGGGGTGTATAGGCGTTTCAATCGTTTGGGATGGGTCGGGGCGCAATCACAAAGTTTTACGTCTCAAAAACCGATTGCGTCTCGGCACCTCAATAAATCCAAGGAACGCACGCGATGGCTCGGCAGCGCATCTTTGCCGGAAACCGGTTGAAACAGCTTCGCATGGAACGCGGCATCATGCAGGCTCCCTTTGCCGAGCAGCTTGGCATTTCAACCTCATACCTCAGCCAGATCGAGCATGACGACCGTCCGCTCACGCCGGCGCTGCTGGAGCGCCTGCAACGCCTGTTCCCGCTCGAATGGGAGGAAGTCGCCGCCGACGTCGGCGATCGCCGCGCAGGGGCGCTGCGCGAGGCCGCCGCCGACCCGCTGTTCGCTGCATCCCCCCTGCCCCCCGACCAACTCGAGCGTGCGGCGTTGCAACAGCCGCAGCTCGCCGACCAGTTCGTCGCGCTCCACGCCGCCTATCGCCGCGCGGGACAGCGATTGCAGATCATCGACGAGGCGCTGACCGGCGGCACGGCCGAGGGCAGCCGCCTGCCGTGGGAGGAAGTGCGCGACTGGTTCCACGATGCGGGCAATTATGTCGACAGCATCGACCTCGCGGCCGAGGCGCTCGCGGGGCAGTTGCGCGGAAAGGATCCCTCGCCTGCCATCGAGACGATCGAACGGCGCCTGCGCGACGCGCTCGGCATTTCGATCGTTTATCAACAGACACAAACGTTGCGCGATTTCGATGCGACGATGCGCCATCTGGTGATCGATCCGTCGCAGCCCGCCGAAAGCCGCCGTTTCCAGCTCGCGCACCAATTGGCGGCGCTCGCGCTCGCGAATGAGATCGCCGCCGTGGTCGAGGCGTCACCGCTGCGCACCGCGGCCGCGCGCCAACTGCTTCATGTCGGGCTTGCCAACTACGCGGCGGGTGCGGTGCTGATGCCTTACGCCCCCTTCCGTGCGAGCGCGCGCGCGGTGCGGCACGATATCGACCGGCTGCGGCTCGAATATGGTGTCAGCTTCGAGCAGGCGTGCCACCGTCTATCGACGCTCCAGCGCCCCGGCGCGCGGGGCATCCCGATGTTCTTTTGTCGTGTCGACATGGCGGGCAATATCACCAAACGGCATTCGGCGACGCGGCTGCAGTTCGCGCGCTTCGGCGGCGCCTGCCCGCTTTGGATCGTCCATGAGGCCGCGGCGATACCCGACCGCATCCTATTCCAGCTTGCCGAAACCCCGGATGGACTGCGCTATGTGTCGATGGCGAAGGGGCTGGTGAAGCCATCGGGCAGCTATGCGCGCAGCCCGCGCCGTTACGCCGTCGCGCTCGGGTGCGAGGCGCAATATGCGGGCGATTTCGTCTACGCCGACGGGGTCGATGTCACGGCACCACAAGCGGCAACGCGCATCGGGCTTTCCTGCCGTATCTGTCCGCGCGACGATTGCGACCAGCGCGCCTTTCCGCCAAGCGACCGCCCGATCCTGGTCGATCCCGACCGGCGTGACGTCGTGCCGTACCGGATCGGCTAGCCGTCTATCACCAGTTCTTCGTCGAGAAAATCGAGGAAGGCGCGGATGCGCGCCGCCGCGCGATCTTCGGGCGCGTAGAGCGCGTGTATATCCTCGCCGTCGCCCGGGTGATAATCGGGGAGCACTTCGACGAGCCGCCCAGCCGTCAGATCTTGCGCGACATGAAAGCGTCCGTGCCTTGCGATACCGCCGCCCGCGACCGCCATCTGGCGAACGACCTCGCCGGAATTGCCGAAGAAGCTGCCGTGCACTGGGCGTTGAACGATCTTGCCGCCGATGCGGAAGGGCCAGCTGTCGACCGAGCGACGAAAGCTGAAGCGCAGGCAGTCATGCGCATCGAGATCGTCCGGGGTTGATGGTGTGCCGCGCCGCGCCAGATAATCCGGGCTTGCGATCAGCACCATGCGGCTGTGGCCGAGCTTTTTCGCGCGCAGGCGCGTGTCGCGCAAAGGGCCGATGCGGACCGCGATGTCGGCGCGCTCTTCGACGAGATCGACGATTGCATCGGATAGCGTGAGATCGACGGTGATATCGGGATAGCGTGCGGTAAAGCGCGGCAGGATCGGGAGCAAGCCCATCGTGCCGATCGAGGGCGAGGCGTTGATGCGGAGCAGCCCGCGTGGCCCTTGCTGCTCCTGCCCGAGCCCCGCTTCGACAGACTGGATATCGGCAAGCAAAACGCTCATCCGGTCGCGATAGGCGGTGCCTTCGGACGTCAGCGCGAGCGAGCGGGTCGTCCGGCGCATCAGCGTGACACCCAGCCGTTGCTCAAGTCGTGCTATGCTGCGACTGACCGCCGAGGGCGTGAGCCGCAGTGCTTTCGCCGCGGACGCGAGGCTGCCGCCGTTCGCCACCGCCAGAAAGGTTTCGATATCGCCGAACCGGTTGTCCATCACCATTCCTGATTTTGAATCACCACTGAAATGATGAAGAGCATTCTAATCAACAATGGTGGGTCGCGCTATCTTGCATCCATAAGATTGCACTCAAGCGAAAGGATTTCGTCATGGACCTTAAACTCAAAGGAAAGACTGCCCTCGTCACCGGGTCAACTGCCGGCATCGGTTTCGCGATCGCCAAGCGCCTCGCCCAAGAAGGCGTCGATGTCGTCATCACCGGCCGCAACCAGCAAAAGCTCGAGGAAGCAACCGCCGAACTGGCACAGTCGGGCACGATCCGCGCGGTCCTTGCCGATCCCGCGACCGCCGAAGGCGCCAATGTGCTCATCGCCGCGATCCCCGAGGTCGATATTCTCGTCAACAATCTCGGCATTTACGAAGCCAAGCCCTTTGCCGAGATCAGCGATGCCGACTGGCACAACATCTTTGAGATCAACGTCGTCAGCGGCGCGCGGCTGTCGCGGCACTATTTTCCGAAGATGCTCGAAAACAACTGGGGCCGCGTAATCTTTATCGCGAGCGAAAGCGGGCTGCTGCCGCCCGCCGAGATGATCCATTACGGCATGACCAAGACCGCGCAGCTCACGATCGCCCGCGGGCTTGCCGAGCAGACCAAGGGCACAGGTGTGACGGTCAACAGCGTGCTGCCGGGGCCGACGCGCTCGGAAGGCATTACCGACTTCATCCGCTCGGTCGTGTCGAACCCCGACGCGCCCGAAGCAGAGCGCGAGAAGATCTTTTTCGAAGAACTTCGCCCGCTGTCGCTGATCCGCCGCCTGATCGATGCCGACGAGATCGGAGCGATGGTGACCTATCTGGCGAGCCCGTTGGCGGCCGTCACGAACGGCGCCGCGATCCGCGCCGAGGGCGGGATTATACCGACGATTGCTTGAAGCCTCTCTCCTCCCGCTTGCGGGAGGGGGAGGGCCTGTTACCGAAACATGCCCTCCCCTAGTCCTTCCCATAAATGGGAGGGAGACTTCACACCCTCACAATTCCCCGCTCGATCAAACCATGCGCCGTTGCGAGGATCGCTTCCTCGGGCGGGCGTATCGTCCAGCCGAGCGTCTTCATCGCATGGCTGCTGTCGCCGCCGCGGACATTGCCGAGTTCGGCGACGAGTTGCTTGAGCTCGGGCCGCACCAGCGCGAACAGCTTGAGCAGCCAGTCGGGCATTTTGCGCGTCGGCACCTTCTTCGCCTTGTCGCCAAGGTTCGTGGTCAGGATTTTCGCGACGTCGATCATCTTCAAGAACGGCCCCGAACAGACATAACGCTCGTCTCGGACATCGGGCGCCGTCAGTGCGCGATAATGAAGGTCGGCGACGTCGCGCACGTCAATGATCCCGAAGCCGATGTCGGGGCACATCGGCACCTTGCCCTCCAGCAATTGTTTCACCAGCTCGATCGAGGTCGAAAGATCGTCCGAGAGCAAAGGCCCGAACACCGCGGCGGGATTGACCGAGGCGAACTCCATATCGTCGCCCTCGGCCTTCACCCATTCGCGCGCCGCGCGCTCAGCGACGGTCTTCGAGCGCGGATAGGGCATGACATCGGGGTTATCGAGATTGGTCCAGTCGGACTCGCTGTAAATGCCGCCACCATCGCCATGGCCATAGGCGATCGCCGCCATCGACGAGGTCAGGACGAAGCGCTTGATCCCGGCGGCGCGCGCGAAACGCAGCGCGCGGAGCGCCCCTTCGCGCGCGGGGACGACCAGATCGTCGGCATGTTTGGGCACGTCCAGGGGAAACGGCGAGGCAATATGGGCGACATGCGTGCAGCCCGCGATCGCTTCGGCCCAGCCCGCGTCATGCTCCAGATCGGCGGCGAAAAATTTCAGCCGGTCGTTATCGACGTTCAGCCAGCCGCGGACCTCTGCCTCGCGTTTCAGGCTGCGCACCGTCGTGTGGACGGTCCAGCCGTTGTCTATCAGCTGCCGAATCAGGAAGCCCGCGATATAACCGCTGCCTCCGGTAACCAGTGCCGTACCCGTCATGCGGCCCTCCACGCCCGTCGAGAGCATGGAGGGTAGCAGGATTATTTCAGCAGCACGAGTTCCTCGGCCATGCTTGGGTGGAGCGCGACAGTGTTGTCGAAGTCGGTCTTGGTCAGCCCGGCCTTCACGGCCACCGCCGCGGCCTGCAAAATCTCGGGGGCGTCGGGGCCGATCATGTGCAGCCCGACCACCTGATCGGTCGCCGCGTTGACGATCATCTTGTACAGCGCACGCTCGTTGCGGCCCGCGAGGACATTTTTCATCGCGCGGAAGTCGCTGGTGTAGACGCGGATCGAGCCGAGCTTGTTGCGCGCCTCGGCCTCGGTCATGCCGACCGCACCGATCGGCGGGTGGCTGAACACCGCGCTCGGGACATTGGCATAGTCGACGACGGTCGGTTTGCCGCCGAACACGCTGTCGGCAAACGCCTGCCCTTCGCGGATCGCAACCGGGGTCAGCTGGATACGATTGGTGACGTCGCCGACCGCATAGATGCTCGGCACCGACGACTGGTTCGCTTCGTCGACCTTGATCGCGCCGTCCTTATCGAGTTCGACGCCGATCTCTTCGAGCCCGAGCCCCTTGCTGTTGGGTACGCGTCCTGCGGCCACGAGCACTGCATCGGCCTGGATCGGTTCGCTATTGTCCAGATGGACCGTTAGCGAGCCGTCGTCATTCTTCTCGATCGACTGGAACGGTGCGTTGAACTTGAACTCGATGCCCTTGGTCATCGAAATCTGCAGCAGTCGGTCACGGATCTGTTCATCATAACCGCGCAGGATCGTGTCGCCGCGGTTGACGATCGTCACCTTGCTACCGAATTCATTAAAGATGCCGGCAAATTCGTTGGCGATATAGCCCCCGCCCGCGATGACAACGCGCTTTGGCAGCGTTTCGAGATGGAAAACCTCGTTCGAGGTAATGGCATGTTCGCTGCCCGGAAATTCGGGGACGTGCGGCCAGCCGCCGGTCGCGATCAATATGCGTTCGGCACTGATTTCCTGCCCGTCGGCGAGACGGACCTTTTGCGGGCCGACGACGGTCGCGCGGGTCTTGAACAGCGTCACCTTGTGATTGTCGAGCGTCTGTCCATAAAGGCCTTCGAGCCGGTCGACCTCCGCGAGGACGTTGTCGCGGAGACGGTTCCAGTCGAATTTGCAGTCTGGGACGTCCCAGCCGAACTTGCGCGCATCCTTCAGATCCTCAGCGAAATGCGCGCCATAGACGAGCAATTTCTTGGGGACGCAGCCACGAATGACGCAGGTGCCGCCGACGCGATATTCCTCGGCTAGCGCAACGCGGGCGCCGTGCGAGGCCGCGATGCGCGAGGCGCGGACGCCGCCCGATCCGGCGCCGATGACAAACAGGTCGAAATCAAACTCGCTCATTCAAAACCCCTGATCTTTGTGGTCGCGTGCTATTCGCGTCGGGCGCCTATGTGGTTACGCTGCCCTGCGATGCCAATCGAATTTTGCGGTCACAGTGATGAAGCGCGAGGTCACTCCCCTAG
Organism: Sphingopyxis fribergensis; assembly: GCF_000803645.1. NCBI lineage: Bacteria > Pseudomonadati > Pseudomonadota > Alphaproteobacteria > Sphingomonadales > Sphingopyxidaceae > Sphingopyxis > Sphingopyxis fribergensis. The sequence goes on from NZ_CP009122.1 coordinate 1,893,864, forward strand.
CGCGGCCTGCATCAGCGCCTGTGTTGCGGGATCGAATTCGACCGTCCCTTCGGAAAGCCCCTTGGCCATTTCCTTGCCGAGCTCGACACCGAACTGGTCGAACGGGTTGATCCCGAGCAGCACGGCGTTGGCAAATACGCGATGTTCGTAAAAGGCGATCAACGCGCCGAGACTGTGCGGCGTGACCTGATCGAGCAGGATCGTCGTCGAGGGCCGGTCGCCGGGATAATTGCGCGCGCCGTCGGCGCTCGCGCGCCCGGTCATCAGCGCCGCGCCCTGCGCGATGCAGTTCGCGACGAGCGTTTCGTGATGCGCCTCGTCGAGCAGATGGTCGGGCTCGCGAGCGACGACGAACTCGACCGGGGTCAGCCGCGTGCCCTGGTGGAGCAGCTGGAACACCGCATGCTGCGCGTCGGTGCCGACGCCGCCCCAGGTGATTGGCGCGCTCTCACGGCCGACCGGCTGGCCGTCGAGGGTGACTGACTTGCCGTTCGATTCCATTTCGAGCTGCTGGAGATAGTCGGGAAGGAGCCGCAACCGTTCGTCATAGGCAAAGACCGCGCGCGTCTGGCAGCCGAGGCGATTCGCGTAAATCTGATCGGCAAAGGCGGCGAGCAGGCAGACATTGTCGGCGCCGTCGGCGAGCCGGAAATGGCGATCCATCTCGGCCGCGCCTTCGAGCAGGTCGGCAAAGGCGTCCCATCCGAGCGCGAGCGCGGCGGGAAAGCCGATCGACGACCAGAGAGAATAGCGCCCACCAACGCTTTCGTTGAACGGCAGGATGCGCGTCTCGTCGATGCCCCACTCGATCGCGCGCTCGGGCTTGGCGGTCAGCGCGATGAAGCGGCCGAGTGGATCGGTAACGCCGGCCTCTTCGAGCCATTGCAGCGCCGAACTGGCGTTGAGCAAGGTCTCGGTGGTGGTGAAGGTCTTCGATGCGACCGCGACCAGCGTATGTTCAGGGCTGAATTTGGCGAAGACCTCGTCGAGCGCCGCCCCATCGACGTTCGACACCACCGCGACGTCATAGCGGTCGCTGTGGCGGCCAAGCGCGTCGATGAGCAGGTCGGGGCCGAGTGCCGAGCCACCGATGCCGATGTGGAGCAGGTGGCGGATCTCGCCGAACGCACCCGCCTCGATCGCGTCGATCATCATCCGCATCCGCTGGTGCAGCGCCTGTGCAGCGTGGACCGACTCGGGCGCGCCGTCGCCCCGTTCGGCGCTATGCTCGGCAGCACGACCTTCGGTGGGATTGGCGATGCCGCCCGAAAACAGCGTCTTGCGCCGGCCCGCGAAATCCTGCGCCGCGGCAAGGTCGGAGAGGATCGATACAGCCGCCGCGTCAAGATGCGTCTTGGCAAAATCGAAGCGGATGTCGGCGACGCGGCGCACCGTGGCCTGCAGCCGCGCTTCGGGATCGGCGGCGACCAGATCGGTCAGCTTTTGCGGCTGCCATTCGGAAAGGGCCTGCCAGGCCTGCGAAGCTGTCGTCATCATCAAAATCCTCGAGAAGGGGGAGCGAATCTCGAACTTTCTGTAAGCCTGCGGCCCTCGCGGCGCCAGTGTCGTCCGCCGATATTTGCTTGACGTGGCAACCTATTCATCGCCAATGCGCGGCATGACCCAAGCCAGCTTTACCGCCGATGTGACGCCCCCGACCGGACCCGCGCCGTCGTCCCCGACCCCGGCACCGTTGTCCGCCAAAGAAGAGGCGGTCGACACCGTCCGCTTCCTCGCTTTGCTCGCGATTGCGGTGCTGATTTTCCGCAGCTTTTTCCTGTCGCCCTTCAACATTCCATCGGAATCGATGCAGCCGCGGCTCTTGATCGGCGACTATCTTCTCGTCAACAAAATGGCCTATGGCTATTCGAAATACAGCCTGCCGTTCAGCGTTCCGCTGATCCCTGGCCGTATTTTCGCGCGCACCCCCGAACGCGGCGACGTCGTCGTGTTCAAGGCGCCGCCGGTGGCCGACAATGATTATATCAAGCGCGTCATCGGCCTGCCCGGCGACAGCGTGCAGGTGAAGGACGGCATCGTATGGCTGAACGGCAAGCCGCTGAAGCGCGAAGCCATTGCCGACTTCGTCATTCCGGTGACTCCGAACATGGTCGAAGCCTCGCGCATGACGGGCACCCTGCCCTGCTATTCGCCTGAGTTCGAGGAAATCGCCGCCGACGGCCAGCGCCAGTGCCGGTACAAGCAGTTCCGCGAGACGCTGCCGAGCGGCAAAAGCTATAACATCCTCGACATCACGACGATCGCCGAGGACAACACCCCGCTCGTCGTCGTGCCCGCTGGCCATTTGTTCCTGATGGGCGACAACCGCGACCGCAGCGCCGACAGCCGCTTCCCCGCGATGGAAAATCAGGGCATCGGCCTCGTCCCTGAGGAAAATCTGGTCGGCCACGCGCTCGTCGGCATGTTCTCGACCGACGGGTCGGCGAGCTGGATCAACCCGATCAGCTGGTTCACTGCGGCGCGGTGGGGCCGCATCGGGGACGGTTTTTGAACGATCCGCTTAATAACGGGGCGCTCGCCGAGATCATCGGCTGCACCCCAGGCGACCTGAAACTCTATGATCTGGCTTTGACGCACGGAAGCACCGGGCGCGCCGATTATCAGCGGCTTGAGTTTTTGGGCGACCGCGTGCTGGGCCTGGTGATCGCGTCGGAACTCTACACGCGTTTTCCGGCGGCTAGCGAGGGCGAGATGTCGTCGCGGCTGCATGTGCTGGCGTCGGGTGCGACCTGCGCGGCGATTGCGCAGCGCCTGAACCTGACCGCCCTCGTCCGCTTCGGCGCGCAGGCACGCAATGATGGCGGGCGCTATAGCGACAATATCGCGGCCGACGCGATCGAGGCGCTGATCGGTGCGCTCTATCTCGATCAGGGTGCCGAGGCCGCGCGCCGCTTCATCCTCACCCACTGGGATGAGATGATCGACGGGCAGCAGGAAGCACCCAAGCATCCCAAGGCCGCGCTGCAGGAATGGGCACTCGCGCGCAAGCGCCGCCCGCCGGAATATGAAATCGTCGCGCGCGAAGGCCCTGACCACTCGCCGCGCTTTCGCGTGGCCGTCAGCATCGGCAAGCTTGCGCGCGCCGAGGCAGAAGGCACCAGCAAACAGGCGGCCGAAAAGGCCGCGGCGGCGACATTGCTCGCTGAGCTCGAAGGAATGAAATTATGACCCACCGTTGCGGATTTGTCGCCGTCGTCGGCGCGCCGAACGCGGGCAAATCGACCATCGTCAACGCGCTTGTCGGCCAGAAGGTCGCGATCGTCAGCCCGAAGGCGCAGACCACGCGCACGCGGCTGATGGGGGTCGCGATGGACGGCGAAACGCAGATCGTGCTGATCGACACGCCGGGCATTTTCGCCCCCACCCGCCGGCTCGACCGCGCGATGGTCGCCGCAGCATGGAACAGTCTCGATCAGGCCGAGGCGATCCTCGTGATGATCGACGCCGCAGCAAAACTCGGTGAGCGCGCCGAACGCGTGCTGCAGGGGATCGAGGGGCGCCCCGAGAAGAAATTTCTCGTGCTTAACAAGGTCGACCTGACCAAGAAGGACAAGCTGCTGACGATCGCGACGCAGCTTAATGAGCGCGTCGCCTTCGATGAAACCTTCTTTATCTCGGCGAGCACCGGCGACGGGGTTCCCGAACTCAAGGCGCACCTCGCAAAGCTGATGCCCGAAGGCCATTGGCATTTTCCCGAGGACGAGGTCAGCGACGCCCCCGAACGGATGCTCGCCGCCGAAATCACGCGCGAGCAGCTTTATCGCCAGCTTCACGAGGAACTGCCGTACCAGTCGACCGTCGAGACCGAGAAATTCACGACACGCCCCGACGGAAGCGCTGAAATCCACCAGCAAATCCTTGTCGCGCGCGACAACCAGCGCGCGATCATCCTCGGCCACAAGGGCGAGCGGATCAAGGAGATTGGCAGCAAGGCCCGCGCTGAGCTGACAGAGCTGTTGGGGCGCAAGGTCCATTTGTTCCTGCACGTCAAGGTCAAGGCGAATTGGGACGAGGACCGCGGTGTCTATCGCGACATGGGGCTTGATTGGGTCGACTAGAGCCGTCTGCAATCGTTCGGCGGCGGGTTGCCGTCGAAGCGCGCGGTGATCCAGCCGATCGTTTCCTGCGCACTGTCCTTCGCGCTGGCGCCATGATCGCCGGTCATGTCGATCCAGCGCAGCGGCGTGCCGCCTTTGCAGACGGCCTTGGCGAAGTTGCGCGTGACGGCGGGTGCGACGATCGTGTCCTTGCTGCTCTGCGCGATCAGCAGCGGCCCTGGCACGCGGGCCGGGTCGACGCTGTTCGCACGCTCGAAGGCACCGAAAGGTTCGATATTTTCGATATCCTTGCCCTTTGTCGCGCGGGCGACGGTCAGGATGCCGAGGATCGTACGGAGCTTGGGTTTCTTGTGAAATTCGACACAATTATTCTGTGCCAGCCGCGTGATGATGCCCTGGTTCGTTCGGTTGGTGATCGGATCGAGCGAAAAGCCGTAGAGCGTCGACCAACTGTGGAGCGCGAAGGACAGGAGCAGCGCCCGCGCATTTTTGTCGCTGCCCTCGCGCAAATTTGCCGCGAGATCGGTCGGCGGCGCGGCGGCGGCCGTGGCGACGAGCGTCAGGTCGGGGGCATAGGAGCGCGCGGCGGTCGCGGTCCACAGCGCGGCGTGCCCGCCCTGCGATTCGCCCCATGCCGCAAAGCTGCTGCCTGCCCCCGCACCCGGGATTTCGCGCGCCGCGCGCACCGCGTCGAGTACCGCATTCGCCGTGTCCTGCCCGACTAGGAACGGGTGCATCGTCGGGCTCCCAAGGCCGATATAGTCGGGGGCGACGACGACATAGCCGCTGCGGACGGCGTTCATCCCCGCCGAATATTCAAAGAAATTGGGACTGAGCGAGGGCGCGCATCTTTCCGCAACCCCCCAAGCCCCGTGCGTCCAGGCGATGACACGGCGCGGGCGCGCCGGGATCACTTCCATGGGCGCAGCGACGATGCCGGTTACCGCGAAGCGTTGTCCGTTGCCGTTGGTGGTCCAATATTGAACGCGCCACGCCTGAACGCCCGGCGGCGTTTCGGGCAGCGGCGTCGCAGCGATCAGGCGCCCGGGCTGCTGCGCGGCCGCAGGCAGCGAAAAAACGGACAGGACGGCAACCAGGATGACGGCGTAGAGGTGGCGCATCGACATTCTCCCCGATGCACCACCCTAGCATGAGTTGGCGCCACCGCGAACGCCGTCTGCTAAGACACCCTACAACCTCGTCATTCCCGCTTTCGCGGGAATGACGAAAGAAACGGAAGAGCCCTGCTATTCTGCGTCGGCCTTCTTTTTCGCCGGAGCCTTCTTCTTCGCCGCTGGTTTCTTGGCCGACGCCTTCTTCGGCGCCGCCTTCTTCTTACCCTTCGCCGGCCCCTTGGCTGCGCGCGCGTCGATCAGTGCGATCGCTTCTTCAAGCGTCAGCGTCGCCGGATCGGCAGACTTGGGCAAAGTCGCATTGGTCGTGCCGTCGGTGACATAGGGGCCAAAGCGCCCTTCCATCAGCTTCATCTCGCCGCCGCTCGTCGGATGCGGGCCGAAGGTGTTGAGCGGCTCGGCCTTGGTACGTCCACGCCCACCACCCGCCGCCGCCTCGGCAATGCGGACGACCGCAGCGTTCATGCCGATGTCGAAGATTTCGGCGGTGCCAGTCAGCTTCGCATATTTGCCGTCGTGAAGTAGATAGGGGCCATAGCGTCCCAGACCCGCCATGATCGGCTTGCCGCTCTCGGGATGCACCCCGACCTCGCGCGGCAGGCTGAGCAGCCGCAGCGCATAATCGAGGTCGAAGTCTTCGCCCGGTATATCCTTCGGGATCGACGAGCGCTTCGCCTCCTTACCGTCGCCGAGCTGGATGTATGGACCGAAGCGTCCGCTGCGCTTCGTCACTTCCAGCCCGCTGTCGGGATCATTGCCCATCGTCTCGGGTCCGGTGTCGGCTCCATCGCTGCCGCCCGGCTGCGCGAACTTGCGGGTGTATTTGCAATCGGGATAATTGCTGCACGCAATGAACGGCCCAAACTTGCCGCCGCGCAGCGCCAGCTTGCCGGTGCCGCAGTTGGGACAGATGCGCGGATCGCTGCCGTCGCCCTTGTCGGGGAAGAGATAAGGGCCGAGGAATTCGTCGAGCGCCGCAGTGATTTCCGAAGGCTTCTGTTCCATCACCTCGCCGGTGCGCGGCTTGAAATCGCGCCAGAAGCGTTCGAGCACCGCCTGCCATTGCGCGCGCCCGCCCGAGACATCGTCGAGTTCTTCCTCGAGCCCCGCTGTGAAATCATATTGGACGTAACGTTCGAAGAAGCGTTCGAGGAAAGCGGTGAGCAACCGGCCGCTTTCCTCAGGAATGAACCGGTTCTTTTCGACCGTCACATAGGCGCGATCCTTCAGCACCTGGAGGATCGAGGCATAGGTCGAGGGACGCCCGATACCGAGCTCTTCCATCTTCTTGACAAGGCTCGCCTCCGAATAGCGCGGTGGCGGCTGCGTTTCGTGCTTTTCGACCTCAATGCCGGTCTTCGCAGGCGCGTCACCGCTTGCCATTGCCGGCAGCAGGCGCGCATCTTCATCTTCGCTATCGTCGCGGCCTTCGTCATAGAGCGCGAGAAAGCCGGGGAATTTGATCACCTGTCCGGTCGCGCGCAGCATCGTCTTGCCGGTGCCATCGGTGAGGTCGATGCTCGTGCGCTCGAGCCGCGCCGAGGCCATCTGGCTTGCCATCGCGCGTTTCCAGATCAGCTCGTACAGCCGTGCATGATCGCCGCCGCCGGTTTTGTCCTTCGAAAAATCAGTCGGGCGGATCGCCTCGTGCGCTTCCTGCGCATTCTTCGCCTTGGTCTGATATTGGCGCGGCTGGTCGGGGACATAGCCGCCATCGTAGCGCGTCGCGATTGCTTTCCGGGCCGCGCTGATAGCGCTGCCGTCCATCTGGACGCCGTCGGTACGCATATAGGTGATCGCGCCATCCTCGTAGAGGCCTTGCGCGATCCGCATCGTGTGGCTGGCCGAGAAGCCGAGCTTGCGCGCCGCTTCCTGCTGCAAGGTCGAGGTCGTGAACGGCGGCGGCGGGTTGCGCGTCAGCGGCTTGGTTTCAACGAGGTCGACGGTGAAATGACCCGCCCTTACGTCGGCCTCGGCGGCGCGCGCATCTGCCTCGTTGGTGATGGTCAGCCGCTCGATCTTGTCGCCGCGCCAACGCGCAAGCCGCGCCTTGAACGGCGTGCCGGACATTTCGAACAGCCCGGTAACCGACCAATATTGCTGCGCAACAAAGGCCTCGATCTCGCGTTCGCGTTCGACGACAAGGCGCAGCGAAACCGACTGGACGCGGCCCGCCGATTTGGCGCCGGGCAGCTTGCGCCACAGCACCGGCGACAGGGTGAAACCGACCAGATAATCGAGCGCGCGTCGGGCGCGATACGCGTCGATGAGATCGTCGTCGAGCGCGCGCGGATGCGCCATCGCGGTCAGCACCGCGTCCTTGGTGATTGCATTAAAGGTCACGCGGTCGACTTCAGCGGGCAGCGCCTTTTTGCTGCGCAGCAATTCCTGTACATGCCAGCTGATCGCTTCACCTTCGCGGTCAGGGTCAGTCGCGAGGATCAATCTATCGGCACCCTTGGCGGCGTCCTGGATTTCCTTCATCCGCTTCGCCTTGTCGGGATAAAGCAGCCACTGCATCGCAAAGCCGTCGTCGGGATCGACCGATCCGTCCTTGGGCGGCAGGTCGCGGACGTGGCCATAGCTGGCCAGAACTTTGAAGTCGCGACCGAGATATTTCTCGATCGTTTTCGCCTTTGCAGGCGATTCCACAATTACCAATTGCATTAAAAAACTATCCCCGTTCACCGGCTCTCACATGTACGCGCGAGGGTGGCGGGGATCGCTCGATGCCGTCAAGCCGGATTTTTCGTCAGCCGTGCTGCCATTTGAAATCGGCGGGCAGAATGCCTGTCGCCTGCGCGGTCGATCACGTGAGGGAAATCTTCGCACCAGCGTGACGCTCGACACGCCCCGCAAGCTCCAATTCGAGCAACAGCAGCTGCACCGTCGAGGCGTCCTGCCCCGATTGTCGCACCAGTTCGTCGACCGCGACCGGGGTCGGCCCGAGAAGGTCGATCAACGACCGGCGTTCCCCCTCGCCGGCGTTCACCCGCGCCGGGGCCGCAGCATAGCGTTGCACCGGCTCGCGCACCATTCGTGCGTCGATCGGTCCGACCGCTTCGAGCACATCGTCGACCGTCTGGATCAGCGTTGCGCCTTCGCGGATAAGCATATTGCAGCCCTGCGCGCGCGGATCGAGCGGCGAGCCGGGCACCGCCATGACTTCGCGGCCATAGTCGCCGGCGCGGCGTGCGGTGATCAGCGATCCCGATTTGGGCGCCGCCTCGATCACCACTGTGCCGTGCGCGATCCCGGCGATGATCCGGTTGCGCGAAGGGAAATGACGTGCCAGCGGTTCGGCGCCCGGCGGCTGTTCGGCGATCAGCAATTGGTCGCTCGCGATCCTTTCCTGCAACGCGGCATTTTCGGGCGGAAACGCGATGTCGATCCCGCTGGCGATCACCCCGGCGGTCGAACCGCCGAGCGCGCCGATATGCGCCGCAGTGTCGACCCCGCGCGCGAGGCCGCTGACCACCGTCACGTCGCGCGATGCCAGATCGGCGGCGAGCTGGCGCGCGAAGCGGCATGCGATCGCCGAGGCATTGCGCGCGCCTACGATCGCAACGCATGGGCGCCGAAGCATGGCGGTGTCGCCGCGAACGACGACAACTGGCGGCGCGCCCTCCACCTCGCGGAGCATCGCAGAATAATCATCCTCATCGCTGAAGATATGACGCGCGCCCAGCGTTGCGACACGCTCGATCTCGCGCTCTGCAACCTCGGCTGGCGCGATGCGCGCCTTCCCTGCCCCGCCGCGCAGCACGAGCTCCGGCAGCGCATCGAGCGCGGCTTCGCCTGATCCAAAGCGCAACATGAGCTGGTGCCAGCTGACCGGGCCGACGTGCGGCGTGCGGATCAGGCGAAGCCGCGCCAGCCGTTCGGCGTGCGTCACGCTTCCCCCGCTCCTGTGGGGCCCTTTTTCTTTCCACTGACGCGCGGTTCGGTCCCGGCGCGCAGCCGCGCGATATTTTCGCGATGCCGCCACAGCACGATCACCGCAAGCCCCGCGAGGCCGATCGCATAGACCGGATGACCGAACGCAAGAGCCGCGATCGGCGCCGAGATCGCGCCCAGCATCCCGCCGAGAGAGGAGATGCGCAGCAGCAGCACCGTGCCGAGCCACACCACTGCGAACACCAGGCCGATCGGCCAGGCAAGCGCCAGCGCCAGCCCGAGCAAAGTCGCGACGCCCTTGCCGCCGCGAAAGTTCAGCCAGACCGGATAGCAATGCCCGATCATCGCCGCCGCGCCCGCGATCATCGCGGCATGCTCGCCAAGTTGCGGCACGAAATGCCGCGCGAGCAGGACCGCGACTGCGCCCTTCGCTCCGTCGAGGATCAGCGTTGCCGCCGCAAGCCCCTTGCGCCCGGTGCGCAGCACATTGGTCGCACCGATATTGCCTGATCCGATCTGGCGCAGATCGCCAGCGCCGAAGAAACGCGTCAGGACCACGCCAAAGGGGATCGAGCCGAGAAGATAGCCGATGGCGATCAGCAAAAATATCGTCATGTAAACCCCGCTCCGTTCGAGCCCCGTTGTGGCGATGTTGGACGATGCAATCAATTGATTTGGATCGCGTGACCGCCAAAATGGATTTGATGACGGCCGGTCCTGCCTGCTAGGCTACACACATGCACCCCCCTGCGCCCGACGCGCCCATCCTGTTCTTCGATAGCGGCCTTGGCGGTCTCACGGTGCTCGGGCCGACGCGCGCGCTGCTGCCGACCGCGCCGATCGTTTATGCCGCCGACTACGCCGGCCTGCCTTACGGTCAGAAAAGCGAAGCCGAGCTTGCCGCGCGTGTTCCCGCGCTGCTCGGGCGCCTCTTCGAACGCTACCAGCCGCGCCTCGCGGTGATCGCGTGCAACACGGCCTCGACGATAGCGCTTGCGCATGTCCGCGCCGCACTTGACCTGCCGATCGTCGGCACGGTCCCTGCAATCAAGCCCGCTGCCGAACTCACCAAAAGCGGCGTCATCGGCGTCCTCGGGACCGAGGCGACGGTGCGCCAGCCCTATGTCGACGACCTCAGCGCGCGCTTTGCGAGCGGCAAAACTGTGCTGCGCCACGGCAGCCCCGGCCTCGTCACCGGCGCCGAGGCCAAGCTGCGCGGCGAAGCGATCGACCCCGCGATTATTGCGCGCGCGGTCGCGGGACTGCGCGATCAGCCCGGCGGCGACGCGATGGACGTCATCGTCCTCGCTTGCACGCATTTCCCTTTGCTGGAGCAGGAATTGCAGGCGGCCGTCGGACCCGAGGTCCGGCTGATCGACGGCGCGGCTGGGATCGCGCGGCGCATCGCGCATTTGACCGCCGGCCAGGCGTGGCCCGCGGCGGCATCGCCCGGTATCGCCGTTTTCACCCGCAGCGAAGATCGCCCGCCGCCGCCGCTAGCTGCGCTGGCGCCTTATGGCATCGGGACGATCGAGACGATCTGACAAGGCAATTTGTTAGGACAATTTGTCCTATAAGTTGCGAATCGTTCGCACTGGATTTCGGCTAGATTCGGCGTTATTGGGCCGCTGTTAAGTGCCGCCGGAGGGAGCGGCGTCCAAAGACCTGAACAGGCACCTGACTGCGGGGCTTAAACGTGAACTATAACGATATTTTCGCTCGGGCCATCGACCGGTTGCATGAGGAAGGACGCTATCGCGTCTTCATCGACATCCTGCGCAACCGCGGCGCCTTTCCCAACGCGCGCTGTTTTGCCGGCCACAACGGGCCCAAGCCGATTACGGTCTGGTGCTCGAACGACTATCTTGCGATGGGCCAGCATCCCAAGGTCGTCGAAGCGATGGAAGATGCGCTGCACGACGTCGGTGCGGGTTCGGGCGGGACGCGCAATATCGGCGGCAACACGCATTATCATATCGACCTCGAACATGAGCTTGCCGACCTGCACGGCAAGGACGGCGCTTTGCTCTTTACTTCGGGCTATATTTCGAACGAAGCGACGCTCGGCACGCTCGGCAAATTGCTGCCGAACTGCATCATCTATTCGGACGAGCTCAACCATGCGTCGATGATCGCGGGTATCCGCAACTCGGGCTGCGAAAAGCGCGTGTGGCGCCACAATGACCTGGCGCATCTCGAGGAACTGCTCGCCGCCGACGATCCCGACGCGGCGAAGCTGATCGCCTTCGAAAGCGTCTATTCGATGGACGGCGACATCGCCCCTATCCACGCAATCTGTGACCTCGCCGACAAATATAACGCGCTCACCTATTGCGACGAAGTGCATGCCGTCGGCATGTACGGCCCGCGCGGCGGCGGCATTTCGGACCGTGATGAAGCGGCCGATCGCATCACCATCATCGAGGGTACGTTGGGCAAGGCGTTCGGCGTGATGGGCGGCTATATCGCTGCCGACAAGAATATCATCGACGTGATCCGTTCCTACGCGCCCGGCTTCATCTTCACGACCAGCCTGTCGCCGGTGCTCGTCGCGGGCGTGCTCGCCAGCGTGCGTCACCTCAAATCGTCGAGCGTCGAGCGCGACGCGCAGCAGGAAGCGGCGGCTTACCTCAAACAGAGCTTCCGCGACGCCGGCCTTCCGGTGATGGATTCGACGACGCATATCGTCCCGCTGATGGTCGGCGACCCTGTGCGCGCGAAGAAGATCAGCGACATATTGCTCGCCGAATATGGCGTCTATGTTCAGCCGATCAATTTCCCGACCGTGCCGCGCGGCACCGAACGCCTGCGCTTCACCCCCGGGCCGGCGCATGACGAGGCGATGATGCGCGAGTTGACCGAGGCGCTCGTCGAGATCTGGGACCGGCTCGAACTGCAGCTTCAGAAGGCGGCGTGACGGGCGCATCCAGTTACGATGACGTCGTCGTCGGACGCCGCTCGATTCGCGGCTTCCTCGACAAGCCCGTTCCGAAAGCGTTGATCGCGGAAATCCTAGAGGTCGCGATGCGCGCGCCCTCGTCGTTCAACAATCAGTGCTGGAATTTCTCGGTCGTTACCGGCGATCCGCTCGCGGCGATCCGGCAAGGCAACACCGACGGCATCCTTGGGGGCAAGCCCGACAGTCGCGAGTTCCGCCGTTTCGACGGCATCGCCGACGATCATCGCGCGCGCCAGATCGAGATTGCGAAACAGCTTTTCGGCGCGATGGGCATCGCACGCGACGACAAGGACGCGCGGCAGGACTGGGTGCTGCGCGGTTTTCGCCAGTTCGATGCGCCGGTCAGCGTCGTCGTGACCTATGACCGCGTGCTGCTCGGCAGCGACATCGCGCCTTTCGATTGCGGTGCGGTGACGAACGCGCTGGTCAACGCCGCCTGGTCACGCGGGCTCGGCTGCGTCATCAATAGCCAGGGCATCATGCAAAGCCCCGTGGTTCGCAAGCATGCGCGCATCTCCGACGATCAGGTCATCATGATCTGCGTCGCGATGGGCTGGCCCGACGCCGATTTTCCGGCCAATACGGTGGTGTCGAACCGCAAGAGCGTCGACGAGGCGGTGCGGTTCGTCGGTTTCGAGGATTAATAGGCGACTGGATGTCTCATCCGCTGGAGCTGTTGGTCATGGCCGTTCAATCGGCCGCAGAGATTCCCGATAGTCGGCGAACGGGATGCTTGTCAGGCTTGGCCGTGATCGCTGCGGCCGCGCTTCTCGTGTTTTTGGGCTTGTTGCTCTGAGGAAATGCGGATTCCTCACCGCATGCCAAAGCGGCATCCCTTCGACAAGATAGGGGCAACCCGATAGGATGGCTTGCGAATCTTGTCCCTTCGCCATCGCGAAAGATTGTCATGCCAGCACAACGTTATAGCTATACCGCCATCACGCTTCACTGGCTCATCGCGCTGCTGCTGGCATTCCAGATCGCGCTCGGCTGGGCCCTCGAGGGGAACAACAGCCCCGAATTGTTCGCGCGCTACCAGCTGCATAAATCGGTCGGCATCACGATCCTGCTGCTCAGCTTCGCGCGCCTTACCGCGCGCCTGTTCACATCGCGTCCACCCGCCTCCGACGGCCCCGCATGGACGCGCGCGCTCGCGAGCACGGTGCATTGGCTTTTCTATCTCGTGATGATCCTCGGGCCGATCACGGGATGGCTGCTCGTTTCGACCGCGCGCGTTCAGGTGCCGACGTTGCTCTACGGGATTATCCCCTGGCCGCACCTGCCCGTCGGCCGCAGCTGGCATGAACCGGCGGAGAGCATCCACGGCGCGATGGCGTGGCTCGCGATCGGATTGTTCGCGCTCCATATCGCGGGCGCGCTTCGTCACCAGTGGCTGCTCGGCAAGCCCGAACTGCAGCGAATGATCCCCTTTGCGCGCGGCAAGGCGGCGGGGGCCGCTATCGGCGCGCTGGCGCTCGTCGGGGTCGCCTTTGCCGCCGGTCAGACCATCTATCCCGAACGGACACGGCCCGCCGCGGAAAAAGTGCCGCCGCCGGTCGCCGTCACCCCGACCACGACTGCCGTCGCTCCCGTGAAAAAGGATGACGAGACGATCGCCATCGACGCGATCAAGGAAGTGCCCGATGATGCGGCCCAGCCACTCGCCGACTGGACGGTCGCTTCCGGCGGGCGGCTCGGCTTCACCGCACGCTGGAATGGCGAGGCGGTCGACGGCCGCTTTGATCGCTGGCGCGCCGCCATCCGCTTCAGCCCCGACGAGCTCGCCAAATCGACCATTCGCGTTACGGTCGACCTCGCCTCGGCCGACACCGGCGACGGACAGCGCGACGATTCGCTGAAGAGCAGCGATTTCTTCGATGCCGGCGCGCATCCAAGCGCGGTCTTTACCGCGCGTGACATCCGCCACCTCGGCGGGGAGAAATATGAAGCACGCGGCACGCTCGACCTGCGCGGTGCCAGCAACCCCGCGAGGATTCGCTTCACGCTGCGCATCGACGGCGACCGCGCGCGCGTGGCGGGAACCGCGCGCATCGACCGCACCGCCTTTGGCGTCGGACAGGGTGAGTGGGCCGCAACCGACGCGATTGCGGCGGGAGTGGACATTGCCTTTTCCTTTACCGCGACGCGCCCGGCGCCCTGAGCGGTCAGGATAAGGGGCGCATCATACCCCAGAAATGCGGGCCACCGGGCACGTCCCATTCGACCTGAGTAACGAAGCCCAGCCGCTCGTAAAGTGGCACATTCTCCGGCGTTGCGGTCTCCAGCCAGCACGGCAGCCTATCGCGATCCGCAACGGCGGTCTGCGCGCGGATGATCCGCCCGCCGTGACCCTTGCCCTGGTGCTCGCGGCGCACGCCGACATAGTGGAGATACCAGAACCGCCCCTTGGGCCGGTGCGCGTCGATGCTGCCCTGCACTTTCAGCCCGCGCGGCAGGGCGGTGCCGAAGGCCGCCACGAGCGGGACGACGGTGCGGAGGAATTCGAGCGTCCCGCTATGCGCCTGCCCTGGCGCGCGCCACAGCGAGGCGGCTTCGTCGCCCCCCGATCGCAGTGCCACGCCTGCGCTCATGTCGGCGGGAGCCAGCACATGAAACAGGCCGCAAAGCGCGCGCTGGCGGTGACCGTGATCAGGCAAGATCCACGACAGCGCGGGGTCGGTCTGAAATGCCTGTGCCAGCGTTTCGATGATCGCCGGCAAGTCGGCCCGCCCCGCTCGGTGAATAATAGTGTCGTTCATCGCTCCTCCTGCACCGAGAGGAGCAGGTGGTGCCGCGCTTGGCAAGGCTAACGCGGGCGTTTGTCGAGCCGCAGCGCCCAGGCATAGCCGCGATAGAGCCGCGTCACTGCGAGCCGTGCGCCGACGTCGTTCGCGGCCTCGCGCGCGGCTTCGACCAGCAGCGCGCGCGGCTCGACCTGAAAGCGCGCGAGCCACGCGAACAGCGCGCCGCGGAACCACTCGGGCATATCTTCCTGCTGCCCGAAATCGACGATATGCAGCGACCCATAAACCGACAAGTGGCGCACCGCTTCGCGGATCGCGCGTTGCCAGTCGGGGATCATCGACAGCGTATAGCTTTGGAAGATTCGGTCAAAGCTATTGACGCGAAACAGAGCGTTAGGGTCGAAACGCGTTGCATCTCCGCGCGCGACCGTCACGCGCCGATTCAGCCCGGCGCGGGCGATGGCGGTGCGTGCCGATTTCAGCATCTCTTCCGAAATATCGATCCCATGGAAATGCGCGCCGGGCCAGCAGCGCGCGGCGGCGATCAGGTTGCGCCCGGTGCCGCAGCCGATTTCTAGCACATGGCCGCCGACCGGCGGCGTCAGTTCGTCGATCAGTCGGTCGCGACCGAGCAGATAATATTTGCGCGTCAGGTCGTAGATATGTCGCTGACCGCGATAGACGTCGTCCATGCGTTCGGCGTGCCCCTCCCACCCGGTCATCGATCAGTCTTTCAAGATATAGAGATGGACCCCGCCATAAATCGCCGACCGGTCGCGCCGCGTGTAATCGAGCGAGTCCGCCGCGCGATAATCCCAGCGTTTCAGGAGGTCATCGGAAAGGCGGCCCGGCAGCAGGCTCGGTTCGGCAGCGGTTCGGAACAGGACACGCGCGCCGGGACGTGCGGTGCGCGTGACCTCGCTCCACAACGCGGTCAATTGCGCGTCACTCATCCAGTCCTGCGCATCGAGGAAGATATAGCGATCAAAACTTGCGGCATCGGCGGCAGCGAGCATGTCGGTCATGTTCGCGTGGAGCATCGTCACCCGCTCGGCGCGCGCCCGAACGGCGTCGTAATTGTCGGCCTGGAGATAGGGCGGCAGCGACGCCGCGGCACCCTTGCCATAGCCGCGCCCGAACGCCTGCCATGCGAAATAATTATCCTCGAGCGGGAAGTCGCAAGTCAGCTTTGCGAGTCGGGCACGCAGCACGTCGGCCATCGGCTTGCCGTCCGCCAGTGCGTCATATTGCGCGGGCGGGATGCCCAGTCCGAAGAGCGACGAACGCTGGTCGGTGATCCAGCGAATGAACTTCCGGTCAAAGAAGGGCGCGAATTTCGCCTCGAAGATTGCCCGCTGTTCCTCGATGGTTTTCGCCGCGAGGAACTCGCGCGGATCGATGCGGTGAATGCGCGCGACAAGGTGGGCGAGCCCGATGAAGCTGCCAAGCAGTCCGCGCTTGTAGAGTCCGTGCGCAAAGCCGTTGATCCGGCGACGGCCGATAAGGTCGCGGCCTTCCCAATAACGTCGGCTCGTCTCGTCGAGATGCGGGCGAACGAAGGCGCGATAATCGGCAATGTTCGCTTCATTGTCGGCATCGGCGAAAAAGCGGTGCAAGCTGCCGTGATCGGGCAGCCGCTGGATCGCCACGCGCTTGAGGTTGTTCAGCGCGACATGCGCCGTGTTGAGGTCGACCGCGATGATCTCGGCGGGGTCAGCCGTCAGATAGGAAAAGACATTGCAGCCACCGCTCGCGATCGTCGCGATTCGGTTGCCCGGTTTTATCGCCAGGGCCTCCATGTCGACAACGGGATCTTCCCAGATCTGGGCATAAACAAGACCTTTGAAGGCCAGCGCAAAGGCGCGGTCGAGCAGGCGCTGCTTCTGTTCGCCGTCCTCGCGAACGACGGCGGCGGCGATCTTGCGATTAGGTAGGCTTGCCATGCGAACGGGTTCCCCGGAATGTTGATCCGGGGCCGCCCATGACAGGCTTTCATGCCATTCCCGTGCCGGTTCGATGACAGTCCGGCGACAACATCAAAAACATGTGTCGCCGGAGTGGCTTCAGTCGCGGCAATAGCCCTCGCCTTCCTTGACGATCAGGCATTCCTTCTTGCCGGCGAGGTATTTGAGGCCGGTTTCGTCGCCGTTTCCGCGGCGCAGGCTCAGTTCTTCGGTGCCGCGCTTGAACTTGATGCCATGTTCGCTGTCTTCGCCGTCATAAGTCCCCTTGGTGTCGAGGTCCGACTGCATCTCGAGCTTATATTTGCCGGGCTCGCCTGGCGTGATCGTGGCGTACATGCCCTCAACCCCGGTCCATTTGCCTGCCCAGCTTGCGAAGCGGTGCGGCGCGGTTGCGGGATCGGTCGCCTCGGCGCCTTCGGGCGGCATAGTCTCGACCGGAACCTCGGTCGTCGTTGCATCGGTCGGCGTCGGTGCGGGCGCCTCGGCCTTTTCGCAGCCTGCCAGCAGCACCAGCGCCGCGGCGCTCGCCAAAATTACA
The DNA here is from genome assembly GCF_000803645.1 of Sphingopyxis fribergensis. Lineage (NCBI taxonomy): Bacteria > Pseudomonadati > Pseudomonadota > Alphaproteobacteria > Sphingomonadales > Sphingopyxidaceae > Sphingopyxis > Sphingopyxis fribergensis. Next base: position 1,911,178 of record NZ_CP009122.1, read on the forward strand.
CTCTTCTGCATCATGCTTCTCCTTCCCCGTCCAAACGCATGCCGGCGGATAAGTTTCCGCCAGCCTATTCGGTGATAATCTCCGCGAATTTCAACGGATCGACATTGCCGCCCGACAGGGTGACGAGCGTCGCGTCGGTCAACGGCACCTTACCCGCCAGCACCGCGGCGAGCGCCGCCGCGCCGCCGGGCTCGACGACGAGGTGCAATTTCTCGAACACCGTGCGCATAGCGTGGCGTACCTCGCTGCGCGTCACGACGACACCGCGCACCCCGCGCGCCTGCAACACCGCAAAGTTGATCGGCCAGGTTTCGGGGGTCTGAAGCGCGTCGCACTCGGTGGGATAAGCCATGTCCTCGACTGACAGGATTTCGCCGGCGGCAAGGCTGCGCGTCACATCGTCCCAGCCCTCGGGCTCGACCGCGACGATCTCGGCATCGGGCAGCGCAAGCGCGAGGCCCGCCGAAAGACCGCCGCCGCCGCAGCAAGCCACGACCTTATCGGGACCGGCAATCCCGCGCGCCATCATCTGCGCCTTTGCTTCGGTCCCGGCGCTTCCCTGCCCCTCGATGATCCACGGATCGCCATAGGCATGGACGAGCGTCCCGCCGCGTTCTTCGAGTAATTTGGCCGCGACCGAATCACGCGATTCGGTGACGCGGTCGTAGAGTACGACCTCGGCGCCCAGCCCGCGCGTCGCCGCCAGCTTCATCGCCGGCGCGTTGCTCGGCATCACGATCGTCGCCTTGATCCCCAGCCGTTTCGCCGCCCAGGCGACGCCCTGCGCATGATTGCCGCTGGACACGCCGACGACGCCTTCGTTCGCCTGTTCGGGGCTCAGGTCGGTCAGGCGGTGCCACGCGCCGCGAATCTTGAACGCGCCGACGGGCTGCAGGCACTCGGCTTTGCACCAGATTGTCCGGCCCTCGATTTCGAGCGGCAGCAGCGGGGTTTGCGGCAGCAATGCAGCGACTTTCGCCGCCGCGCGTTCGACCCCTGCGAGCGTGGGTGCACGGCGCGGGTCGATCAGGGCTTCGGGGCTTTGCTGTGTCATCGCTTCGTCCTATAGGGCCGGGCATACAAGACAAGCCGCATAGCTAGGCGCAGGAGATTTTTCACATGAGCAAGGTTCTGGTGATCGGCGCAGGCGGCGTCGGTTCGGTCGCGGTGCACAAGATGGCGATGAACCCCGATGTTTTTCCCGACATCACGCTGGCCAGCCGCCGCAAGTTTAAGTGCGACGCGATTGCCGACTCGGTGAAGCAACGCACCGGCGTCACGATCCAGACCGCCGAAGTCGATGCCGACCATATCGATGCGACCGCGGCGCTGATCCGCCAGATCGGCGCAACGCATGTGGTAAACCTCGCGCTCCCCTATCAGGACCTCACGATCATGGAGGCGTGCCTGTCGACCGGCGCGCATTATCTCGACACCGCCAACTATGAACCGCGCGACGAGGCAAAGTTCGAATATCATTGGCAGTGGGCGTATCAGGACCGCTTCAAGGACGCCGGCCTGATGGCCTTGCTCGGCTCGGGCTTCGATCCGGGCGTGACGAGCGTGTTCACGACCTGGCTCAAGAAGCATCATTTCGACCGCATCGACACGCTCGACATTCTCGATTGCAACGGCGGCGATCATGGCCAGCATTTCGCGACCAACTTCAATCCGGAGATCAATATCCGCGAAGTGACCGCGGTCGCGCGTCACTGGGAAAATGGCGACTGGGTCGAAACCCCGCCGATGTCGGTGAAGCAGAAATTCGACTTCGAAGCCGTGGGCGAGAAGACGATGTACCTCATGTATCATGAGGAAATCGAAAGCCTCAAAACCCACTTGCCCGAAATCCAGCGCATCCGTTTCTGGATGACCTTTGGCGAAGCCTATATCACCCACCTGACCGTGCTGCAGAATGTCGGCATGACGCGCATCGACCCCGTGATTTACGAAGGCCGCGAGATCGTCCCGCTGCAGTTCCTGAAGGCCGTGCTCCCCGAACCGTCGAGCCTCGGCGAGACGACGAAGGGCAAGACCAACATCGGCGTCATCGCGACCGGCCTGGGCAAGGACGGCAAGGAAAAGACTCTCTATCTCTACAATATCTGCGACCACGAGGACGCCTATGCCGAGACCGGCAATCAGGCGGTGAGCTATACCACCGGCGTTCCCGCGATGATCGGCGCGGCGATGATGGTCACGGGCACGTGGAGCGGCGACGGGGTGTTCAACATGGAACAGATGGATCCCGACCCCTTCATGGAGATGCTGAACAAGCATGGCCTGCCGTGGCAGGTGAAGGAATTGGACGGTCCGCTCGATTTCTGACGCCAGTGAAGTCCATTCCGACCTGTCCGTTGAGACAGGTCGGGCCATCTTTGAGAGGAGCTTGTGCGGCGTCCGGGTTCGGCGCAAAGCGTGACGCTTTGCCGCTTACGAAAGACCCCAAATGACCGCCTATCTCGCGCCGATTGGCCTGCTGTTCGTATCGAACATCTTCATGACCTTTGCCTGGTATGGACAGCTCGGCGCGGTGTCACGCCCGATCTGGCTTGCGGTGCTGATCGCGTGGGGAATCGCCTTTTTCGAATATTGCCTCGTCATCCCCGCAAACCGCATCGGCTACGGCGTTTACAGCGCCGCCGAACTCAAGACCTTGCAAGAAGTCATAACCCTGATCATATTCGCCGGGTTCGCGGTCTTCTGGCTCGGTGAGAAGCTGACCTTGAACCATCTCGTCGGCTTCGGTCTGATTGCGGCGGGGGCGTTCTTCATCTTCAAGGGACCAATTGCGGTCTGACAGGAATATACAGCGACATGGAAACCCGTGCCGGCGATCCCGGAGCCTTTGCCCGCTTCGACCTGACAAGCGTGCCCTCTCCCGCCTTTGTCGTCGATGCCGCCAAAGTGCGCGCCAATCTGTCGGTGCTCCGCCACATCGGCGATGCGTCGGGCGCGCGCGTGCTCGCCGCGCTCAAGGCTTTTTCGATGTGGTCACTGGGGCCGGTGGTTGCCGAATATCTCGATGGGGTGTGTGCGTCGGGCCTCTATGAAGCCCGGCTTGGCCACGGCGAATATGGCGGCGAAGTCGCGACCTATTGCGCGGGCTACAAGGAAGCAGACCTGCCCGAGATCGCGGCGCTCTCCGACCATCTCATCTTCAATTCGCCGGGTCAGATCGCGCGCTTTCGTCCGCTACTTGATGACCTCCGCGCCAAGGGTGCGAGCTTCGACATTGGCCTCCGCATCAACCCGATGCACAGCGAAGGCGAGGTTGCCAAATATGATCCCGCCGCGCCGTGCAGCCGCCTCGGTTTCCCGGTCACCCAGCTCCTTCCCGAACATATGGAGGGGATCGACGGCATCCATATGCACAGCCTTTGTGAACAGGATTTTCCGCCGCTCCAGCGGACATGGGAATCGGTGCAACCGATGCTGCGCCCCTTCTTCAACCAGCTCAAGTGGATCAACTTCGGCGGCGGGCACCATGTGACGCGCGCCGATTATCAGGTCGACGATCTGATCGCCTTCCTGAAGCAGGTCCGCGCCGCGACCGACTGCGACGTGATGATCGAACCCGGCGAGGCGATCGCGCTCGACGCCGGCATCCTCGTCGGCGAGGTACTCGACCTGTTCGACAATGGCATGCCGATCGGTATCACGGACATTTCGGCGACCTGCCACATGCCCGACGTGATCGAAGCGCCCTATCGCCCCGCGATGCTGGGCGAAGGTGACGAGGGTATGCCCGTCCGCCTCGGCGGCCCGTCGTGCCTCGCGGGGGACGTCATCGGCGACTACCGCCTGCCTGGCGGCGCTCGCATAGGCCAGCGCTTCGCTTTCCTCGATCAGGCGCATTATTCGATGGTGAAGACGAACACCTTCAACGGCGTCCCGCTGCCGTCGATCTGGCTGTGGGACAGCGAAACCGACGAACTGAAGCTGATCCGCGAATTCGGTTACGAGGATTTCAAGACGCGGCTGGGGTGACCGCGCATCAGAAATGCGAGCCGTCGAAGATCAGTGCGACCGCGCGCCCGCGCGCGTCGGTCGCCGCGAGCGCGTTCCAGACGTCTTCGCACTCGAACCCGCATGAAATCGTTCGGTTCTCGTAGCGCGCGGTGATCTTGTAACGTCCGGCGGCCGCCTCGCGGCAAGAATTGGCGGTTCGCGCCTTGGTGAATGCCGCGGTGCGCGTAGCCTCGCTGCCCTTCGCCGGAATGGCGCGGACGGCCGCCCGCGCGCCCTCGACCGTCGAGCAGAGATAGAGCTTGTCCATCGTCGCCGGATCGTGGTTCAGCACGCCATCGGGCATGAACTCAGCAAGCCAGCGCTCGAATTCGGTGCGCGGATGCCTGGTGTTGCCTGTCTCGTCGACGATTCCGACGACCCGGGCTCCGCTTGCGTTTACCCCGCGATAGACGAGATAGGTTTCGCGCCCCGGCGCGAGCGCCAGCGTCCGGCGGTGCAGGGCCTGCTGAATCGTGATCGTCGATTTTGCATCGGGGCTGTTTTGCGTACAGCCGGTCGCCGCCAGTCCCTTGAAAAACAGGCCGGTATCGATCGTGTGATTACGCGGCGCCGACTGGACGCCATAATAGCTACCGAGCATCTCGCGGGCTGCCGCCTCGGTCGGGCAAATGACGGTCGAAAAATCGTTCGGGATATCGGTTTTCGACGGCAGCGGCTCGCCGCCCCCTTGCGCCGCCATCATCATCGCCAACGCTGCCAGGCTCATCCGAGACTCCCTTTTCGGTTCGAAGACAGGAGTTTACCGCTCTAACAGATGTAAGGTCAACCGACGGGAGTGCCCGTCTCCGCTAACGCCTGATGGATGTGGCTCACTACCACAGATCCCTCGCCGACCGACGACGCAACGCGCTTCACCGATCCCTTGCGCACGTCGCCGACGGCGTAGATACGCGGCCAACTGGTTTCGAGATGGCTCGGCATGCGGTCAAGCGACCAGCCCGCCTTGACGAGTTCGAGCGGTGCAATGTCGGCACCGGTCTTCACGAAACCGCGCTCATCGCAAACCATTTCCTTGGGCAGCCAGCGCGTGTTCGGGCTCGCGCCGAGGAAGAGGAACAGGAACTTGCAGTCGCAATGGTCCTCCGCACCGGTCTCGCGGCAGCGATAAGTCACCCCGGCCAGATGCTCCTCGCCGTGCAACGCGACGACGTCGGTCGAGGGGATAATCTCGATATTCGGATGCTCTTCGAGCCGTTTAACCAGATATTCGGACATCGTATCGCGCAGGCTAGACCGGCGGAAAATGACATAGACCTTCTTCGCGACGCTCGCGAGATAGATTGCGCCCTGCCCCGCCGAATTGCCCGCGCCGACGACGCTCACCTCGGCATCGCTGCAGAGCTGCGCTTCCATCGGCGTCGCGCCGTAATAGATGCCGCGGCCCTCGTAGGATTCGATGCCCTCGATCGGCAGGCTTTGATATTTGGCGCCGCTCGCAATCACCACCGCGCGGCTGCGCAACTTGCGTCCGTCGGCAAGGTGCAGGCAATAGGCGTCGGCGTCGTCGCGGTTGATCGATGCCGCGCTGACCGGCGACACCAGTCGGGCGCCGAATTTCTGCGCCTGCACCGTCGCGCGGCGCGCCAGTTCGTTGCCCGAAATCCCGGTGGGAAAGCCCAGATAATTTTCAATCTTCGACGAAGTACCCGCCTGCCCACCGGGCGCCAGCGCGTCGAGCGCAATGACCGACAGCCCCTCCGACGCGGCATAGACCGCCGCCGCCAGCCCGCCAGGACCGCTGCCGACGACGATGACGTCGGCCGTGGCGCCATCGGGAAGCAGGTCGAGCCCCAGCCCCGCCGCCAGTTGCTCGGGCGTCGGTTGGATCAGCACGTCGGCGGCCCCCAGTATGGCGACCGGTAAATTATCCTCGGTCAACCCGCGCTCGGCCAGCAGATGTCCCGCAACTGGCCCGTCGGCTGGGTCAAACCAGCGATGTGCGACGCCATGCTTCATGAGGAGGTCTCGTAGCGCATAAACGCTGCGATCCATCGCCGCTCCGATGACGATCGTCACCGCAAAGCCGCGATTCTTGCTGAACTCGCGCCGCGCCGACAGCACGCGGATGAAGATGTCCGAATAATAGCTGTTGCCCGCGATCAGCCGCTGAAAATCGGCATGGACAATGCGAAGAATCTCACCATCGGCGCCCATCTCGACGCGCGACAAATGCCGTTGTCCGGTGAGCACCGACAGGTCGCCCGCGAACTGCCCACGTTCCATCCAACCGACGCGCTTGCGCCCTTCATCGGTCGAGGCGAAAATGTCAGTGTGCCCCGACAAAGTGATAATGCAATCGGGCGCCATCGCGCCTTCCTCGATAATCAGGTCGCCCGCCTTGTGCGATTCGATCGCGCCGAACGCGCGTAGTTCGTCCAGTTCCGCGTCGGTGAAGTTATAGTTGACGTCGGCGCGAGACACCATGGCGAACGGATCCTTTCCGGGTTCGAGAACGTTCATCTTTAGCGCCGCAGAGCGGCCTTGTCTTGCGTTTGCGCGGTTTGGCGTGCGTCTGCCCCGGTTCGCCCTTCATGTTACCGCTCTATTACAAAATTGCGCGATAGGGACTTTACAGGGGGGACCCCCCTCCATATATGCGCCTCCGCTGCCCCAGGGGGACTTCCAATAACCGCAAGGCAGCCTTGTCGTTTACCGTTACACTTTTGGGGGTCCCTTGCATTGCACCAGCATCATAGCGCCCACGGGCTGATTCAGGCACTTTCGCCGGTCGAACCTGTTACGCTTGTCCGCCCGCACGCGGCGCGGCGCGCAGCGCGTTTCTTCATCGACCGCTTTCCCGGCACGACCATGTATGCGGTCAAGGCGAACCCTTCCGCCGACCTGCTGCGTGTGCTGTGGGATTCGGGTGTCACGCATTATGACGTCGCCTCGATCGCAGAGGTCCGGCTTGTCGCGCGCACGCTTCCCGCTGCGACGCTTTGCTTCATGCATCCGGTAAAGGCCGAGGAAGCGATTTCCGAAGCCTATTGGAAGCATGGCGTGCGCACCTTCTCGCTCGACACGCTCGACGAACTTGAAAAGATCGTTCGTGCGACCGAAGGCGCGCAGGACCTGAACCTGCTCGTGCGCCTCCGCGTCTCGTCGGATCATTCGAAGCTCAGCCTCGCCGCCAAATTCGGCGCCGAAGCCGACGAGGTCGTCGAACTGCTAATGGCAACGCGGCAGGCGGCCGACGCGCTCGGCATCTGCTTCCACGTCGGCAGCCAGGCGATGACCCCGCATGCCTATGCACAGGCGATGGAACGCGTCCGCGCGGCGATCGTCGCGGCGTCGGTCACCGTCGATATCATCGATGTCGGCGGCGGTTTCCCCTCGTCCTATCCGGGCATGGAGCCCCCGCCGCTCGACGCCTATTTCGAGACGATCCACCGCAGCTTCGAAAGCCTGCCGATCAGCTACTCCGCTGAACTCTGGTGCGAACCGGGCCGTGCGCTGTCGGCCGAGTATAGCTCGCTGATCGTCCGCGTCGAAAAGCGCCGCGGTGAGGAATTGTATATCAACGACGGTGCCTATGGCGCGCTGTTCGATGCCGCGCATGTCGGCTGGCGCTTCCCCGTCACGCTGCAGCGCGACGTGGACAGCGATGCCGAGATGGTGCCGTTCAGCTTTTATGGCCCGACGTGCGACGATCTCGACCATATGGCAGGCCCCTTCTTCCTGCCGGCGGATATCAAAGCGGGCGATTTCATCGAAATCGGCATGCTCGGTGCCTATGGCTGCGCGATGCGCACCAAGTTTAACGGCTTTGGCGCCGACGAGACGCATGTCGTCAGCGACGAGCCGATGGTCAGTCTCTACACCGGCGAAGTCGAACAGGAACGCCGGAGCGCGACAGTAACCAAGTTGTTCTGACGAACCGCGACCGCTGAACAGAAAGGCCGGCGCAGCGATGCGACCGGCCCTTTCGCTTTTGGGCGAGGCCGCTAGATTGCGCGCCCCATGCAGCCTTTCCATCATCTCCTCGCCAATAATCTGGTCGCCAACATCACCAACTTCACGGTGTGGTTCGCGCTGACCTTTTGGACCTTCCTCGAAACCCAGTCGGTGTTCGCGACGGGGATGATCGCGGGCATCTATCTGGTGCTGACCGCGATGCTGGGCATCTGGTTCGGCAGCCTTGTCGATCATCATCGCAAGCGCAGCATGATGATGGTTTCGAGCATCGCATCGCTGATCCTCTACGGGGTCGCGCTCGCCGGCTATCTGCTCGATCCCGATATCCGCAATGCTGATGTGCGCAGTGTGACGCTCTGGCTCTTCATTCTCGTCTCGATGTTCGCGGTCATCGCCGGCAACATCCGCATGATCGCGCTACCGACGCTCGTGACCTTGCTCGTGCCCGAGAGCCGGCGCGACAAGGCGAACGGGCTCGTCGGCATGGTCAGCGGCATCGGTTTCCTGACCACTTCGGCCATCAGCGGTTTCCTCGTCGCATGGGGGGGGATGGTTGCGACGCTGGGGTTTGCGATCGTCCTGTCGCTGATTGCCGCGATCGACCTGCTTTTCGTACATATCGACGAGCCGCGCGAGACGGAGGAGAATGCCGAGCCGCGCCGTATCGACCTTGCCGGAACCTTCCGCATCGTCCTCGGCATTCCGGGGCTGTTCGCTCTGATCCTCTTTTCCGCCTTCAATAATCTGCTCGGCGGCGTCTTCATGGCGCTCATGGACGCGTATGGCCTGTCACTGATGAAGGTCGAGGCATGGGGGCTGCTGTGGGCGGTCACGTCAAGCGCCTTCATCCTCAGCGGCGCGCTCATATCGCGGACGGGGCTCGGAGCGAACCCGGTGCGGACCCTGCTTCTCGTCAACCTCGTCACCTGGGCCGTCGCGGCAGTCTTCACCATCCAGTCGTCGATCATCCTGCTGGCGATCGGTTGCTTCATCTGGATGTTCTTCGGCCCCTATGCCGAGGCAGCCGAGCAGACGACGCTGCAAAAGGTCGTGCCGTTCGAGCGGCAGGGACGCGTTTTCGGCTTTGCCCAGTCGGTAGAGCTCGCGGCCTCGCCGCTCACCGCTTTCCTGATCGCGCCGTTGACGCAGTTCGTCTTCGTGCCGTTCATGACCGACGGCGTGGGAGCACGGGCCATCGGCGACTGGTATGGGCGCGGCCCCGAGCGCGGGATCGCCGTTGTCTTCACCATCGCCGGCCTGCTGGGTGTCGCCTTGACGATCATCGCCCTGCGTTCGCGGTCCTATCGCAAGATTTCGGCTGCCTATGCTGCCGGAAATGGCAATGTCGAAGCGGCGCCCGCAGCGGCGTAAGGAAAATCGCCGAAGCCCTCTTCCGTTTTACTTTGCAATCATTCTATCCTGCGCCGCAAAGCAGAGAGAGGATGTGCGCCTATGTTGTCAGGGATCCGGATCGTCGACCTCACCACGGTCATCTTCGGCCCCTATGCGACGCAGATGCTCGCCGATCTCGGCGCCGAGGTAATCAAGGTCGAAACGCCGGGGACGGGCGACATCTCGCGCTATCTTGGCAACGGGGCTCCCGATCCGACGATGGGGTCGATCCACCTGACCGTGAACCGCGGCAAACGCTCGATTGCGCTCGACCTCAAAAGGCCCGAGGATGCCGCGACATTGCGCGACCTGATCGCGACTGCCGACGTCTTCTTTCACAATGTCCGCGGCAAGGCGATCGCGCGTCTCGGTTTCGATTATGAAGGCTGCAAGGCGCTCAAGCCCGACATCATCTATGTCCATGGCACCGGTTTCGGCCAGGATGGCCCCTATGCGGATCTTCAGGCCTATGACGATGTCATCCAGGCCGCGACCGGCACCACCAGCCTGCTCCCCCGCGTCGATGGCGACCCGCGTCCGCGCTATTTCCCCTCGCTGATCGCCGACAAGATCGCGGGCCAGTTCGGCGCGCAGGCAATTCTCGCCGCGCTCGTTCACAAGTTCAGAACCGGCGAAGGCCAGCAGGTCGAGGTGCCGATGTTTGAATGTTTCGCCTCGTTCATGCTCGTCGAGCATCTGCGCGACGCGACGCTCGACCCGCCGATCGGCCCCGCGGGCTATCCGCGCCAGCTCGATCCGACGCGCCAGCCCTTTCCGACCAGCGACGGCTATCTGGCCATCGTTCCCTATACGCCTGAATCGACCGCACGGTTGATGGTCCTGCTCGGGAGCGCGGGACTCACCGAAACGCCCGAGTTCGAGGCGGCGAAGGCGAAGGGCCAGCACATGCCGATCGTCTACGCCGAAATCGCGCGCAAAACCCCGGCGAAGACCACCGCCGAATGGCTCGAACTGTTCGCAGCGAACGATATCCCCGCAATGGCGGTTCGCGATCTGCAGGATATCAAGGAAGACCCGCATTTCGTCGCGACGGGATTTTTCCGGCGCCGCGAACATCCCGATGTCGGCGGGTTTCACGAGATGCAGCCACCGGTGAAATATGGCGCGATGCCGGGTCGCGACCTTGGCTTCGCCCCGCGCGTCGACGGCGACGGCGAGGCGATCCGCGGCGAACTGAAGCGTTGAACTTCGCCCATTGCATTGTTCGCGCCGCGGCGTAGCATCTGTCAAAGAACAAGGGGGAGCCAATGCCAGAAAATCTGCTCGCGCCCGGCGCGGTGCTCGCGTTGTGGACGCTCGTCATGCTGACCTGGGCGGGGGTGACGCGCTTCCAGGCTTTCTCCAAGGTCGGCATCGACCTCAAGACCGCCCCGCCGGGCGGCCGCGGGGTCGATCTGGAGGGCGTGTTGCCCCCGCTCACCAACTGGAAATCGCATAATTACACGCATCTGTGCGAGCAGCCGACGCTCTTCTATGCGGTCATCATCTTTCTGCACCTGTCAGGCGGCAGCACCGACCTGACGCGTGCGCTCGCCTGGGCTTATGTCGTGCTGCGCATCGTCCACAGCTTCTGGCAGTCGACGGTCAATCGCGTGCCGGTGCGTTTCGTCATTTTTTCGGTCGCGACGCTGTGCCTTTTTGCGCTGTCGCTGCTCGCGGTGATCGCTACTTTGGGTTGAGGGGGAGAGAGATATGGATACGAACGACATACTGGGACCGGTCGCGACATTGGTGCTCTGGTCGATGATCATGTGGGTGTGGATGTACGCGACGCGCATCCCGGCGATGAGCCGCGCCAAGATCGACGCCGCCAAGATGGTCGGCGGGACGGGGAAGAGCCTCGACGAAGTGCTGCCGCCCGAGGTGCAGTGGAAGGCGCACAATTATAACCATCTGATGGAGCAGCCGACGGTCTTCTATGCCGTCGCACTCGCGCTCGCGATCGGCGGCATGGGCGGCGGTCTCAATGCGCAGCTTGCCTGGGCCTATGTCGGCCTGCGCATCCTGCACAGCTTGATCCAGGCGACGGTCAACCGCGTGATGTGGCGCTTCGGCATTTTTGCCCTCGCCAGCCTCGCGCTGATCGCGCTGTGTCTGCACGCCTTCATCGGCTTCGTGCTGCACTGATCAGCGCGAAAAGCGCGCGGCCAGTTCCACATGGGTCGACCAACGGAACTGGCCGACGGGCTGCACCCAGTCGAGCGTATAGCCGCCCTCGACGAGCATCTTCGCGTCGCGCGCGAAGCTCGCGGGGTTGCAGCTGACATAGGCGATCACAGGCGCCGCTGACGCCGCGATCTGCTGCACCTGCTCTTCTGCCCCTGCACGCGGCGGGTCGATGATGATCGCGCCGAACCGGTTTAGCTCGGTAGGGATGAGCGGGCGACGGAACAGATCGCGATGCTCGGTTGCGACGAGCGCCCGCGCGCGGTTTGCGGCCGCCGCAAGCGCGGCAATCGCATCGCGCGCGCCTTCGGCGGCATAGATCTTGCGACCCGCCTGTACCGACAGCGCAAAAGTGCCGACCCCCGCGAACAGATCGGTGACCGCGCCGGCATCGCCGATCGTTTTGGTAACCGCCTCGATCAGCGCGGCCTGCCCTGCGCTCGTCGGCTGGAGAAAGGCAAAGGGCGGGACTTCGACAGTCACGTCGCCAAAGCGCATCGTTGGGGGTTCGGGCTGCCAGAGGATTTCGAGGCCATCGCCCTGATCGATCGCGAAGCGCGCGAGTTTGTGCGCTCCGGCAAAATCCTGCAGCGCCATCGCGGCATCGAGCCCCTCGGCCTTCACGCCTTCCAATATCAGCTCGACGCCCTGATCGAGCATCTGCATTTTGACCTTCACCGGTCGCCGCTGCTGCGCGATCATCGTCAGCAATTCGCGCACCGGTGCGACCAGCGCGAAGAGTTCGGGCATCAGCAGCGGACACATCCGCATATCGACGATCTGGTTGCTCTGCGCGGCATTGAAACCGATCGCGACCTGCTTGCCCGTGCGGAGCGCCGTCAGCACGGCGCGCCGGCGGCTCTCCGCGGGTGAAAGCACGGCGGGCAGAACGTCGCCGAACGCGACCTCCTGCCCCTGCAATCCGCCAACCACGCGGTCGCGCACAAAATCGGCAAGCGCAGGTTCGGCGACGTGCTGGAGTTGGCAACCGCCGCATTTCCCGAAATGCCGGCACGGTGGCTGGGTGCGGTTCGGGCCGGGGATGATGATACCGTCGTCGCGGACGCGGTCACCCGGCACGCCGCCCGCCACATGGCGGCCGTCGCCCGTCACGCCATCGCCGCGCGCAGCGATGCGCTCGATCAGCGCAGCTTCAGTCATTTCATTCCCTAACCAGATCGTCGGCGACAAGGCCGGGGCCTATACGCGCGGCCTGCGCGATATGCCAGCCCACCGCGGCCACCGCCGCATCGAACGCATCACCCCCGCGCGCCAGCATCGCACCGCATGCGCCCGCGAGCACATCTCCCGTCCCGGCGGTGGCGAGCCAAGGGCTGCCTGGCCAGGCAGCGGCAACGCGGCCATCGGGCGCGGCAATGATCGTGTCGGCGCCCTTGTAGATCACCACCGCCTGCGTTCTCGCGGCAGCGGCTTTGGCACGGTCGATCTTGCTCCCGTAAAGCTGCGGGAAGGCGCGCGCGAACTCGCCCTCATGCGGGGTCAGGATCGCGTTGCGCGGCGTTTCGGACAGGCGTGGTAGCGCGGCGTCGATGGCCGCCGCGTCGAGCACGAGCGCCTTGTTCGAATCGAGCGCAGCTTCGACATCGAACAGCAATTCGTCACCAGCCGGGAACCCGGGCCCGATCACGACCGCGCCGACGCGCGGATCGTTCAGCCGTTCGCCAAACCGTTCATCACTCTCCGCGATGATCGCCGAAAAAGGTGCGCGTTCGCTCCCCTCGAGTACGACATAGCCCGCCCCAGCGCGGAGTGCCGCAGCCGCGCTTAATGCCGCCGCACCGCGCATGGGGCCAGCGAAGACCAGCACCATTCCACGGTTGAATTTGTGCGCCGTCGCATCGGGTTTCGCCGTCCCCGGTTTGGGCAAAGTACCGATCGCCTTGCTCGCCGAAATGCCGATCGGAGCAAGCAGAACGCGCCCGCAAGCTGGCGCTGTCGGGAGCAGCACATGCGCAGGCTTCAGCGCCCCCAGTGCCAGCGTCACATCGGCGGAAAGCGGAGGAGTCCAATTGGCGCCGCCGTCGCTATCGACCCCGCTCGGAACATCGACCGCCAATATACGCCGGTCGTCAAAGTGCCCAAGGATCACGGCCAGTTCATCCGAAATCGGCCGCGACGATCCGACGCCGAACAGCGCGTCCACGATCAACGGCGCGGGGGCGAGGCGGCCGTTCAGCGGTTCGATGGGCCCGCTCCACCCCGCCCGCGCCGCCTTGGCAAGATCGGTCACTGGTTCGGCCAGCGCCGCGACGCGGACCGATGCGCCGCGCTCGGCAAGCAGACGCGCCGCGACATAACCGTCGCCGCCATTGTTACCGGGGCCGCAGAGGATTAGGATCGGGGCGCCCGCCGCCATGCGCCGCGCGGTATCGGCAACCGCTGCGCCCGCCAGTTCCATCAGTTCGGACAGCGACGTTCCCTGGATCGCGCACGCGGCCTCGGCCTCGCGCATCGCCTTGGTGGTCAGGATCGGGGCGTCAGCGGGAACGGACATCGCCGGCTCACTAGCATGATTCCCGCTACTTCGCGCCGCCCGTATTGGCGGGCAGGCGATAGCGGTCGTTGCCGATCGCCACTTCGATCACATTGTCGCCGACAATACTGACTTTCGCGGACTCGGCTCCGTCAGCCGACACGACGCCGCGCCCGTCGGTGGTGATCTGCAGGCGGCGGTAACCGACATTGCCGCGTCCGACGACGAGGATCGCTCCGCCCTCGCCGCTCATTTCCTCGACGGTGCATGTCCGGTCGAACAGTTTGGTGCCCTCGAGCGCGCATTCGATGCGGCCATTCTCCGCCGCTTCGCGCGAACCGCGCGCTTCCGCATCGGCGAGTTCGCCATTGTCAGGTGCGCGGTTACAGGCCGCCAGCAGCAAAAGCGGCAGGATCGCGCCCCTTTTCAATATCATCCCTTGCCCCCCTTAAGCTGCGACAGGTCACGTACTGCGCCCCTTGCAGCACTGGTCGTCATCGCGGCATAGGCCTGAAGTGCTACCGAAACCTTGCGCGGGCGCGGCTTGGCGGGCTGCCATGCGGCGTCGCCCTTCGCTTCCATCGCGGCCCGGCGTTCGGCGAGGACGTTGTCAGCGACCATCAGATTGATCGTGCGCTTCGGGATATCGATCTCGATCATATCGCCATTTTCGACCAGCCCGATCGTGCCGCCCTCTGCGGCCTCGGGCGACGCATGGCCGATCGACAGCCCGGAGGTGCCGCCCGAAAAGCGCCCGTCGGTGACGAGTGCGCACGCCGCGCCGAGCCCTTTCGATTTGAGGTAGCTCGTCGGGTAGAGCATTTCCTGCATCCCCGGCCCGCCCTTCGGTCCCTCGTAGCGGATGACGATCACGTCGCCTGCGACGACCTGCCCCGTAAGAATTGCCGCAACCGACGCGTCCTGGCTTTCGTAAACCTTGGCCGGGCCGGTGAATTTCAGGATGCTGTCGTCGACGCCAGCGGTTTTCACGATGCAGCCGTCGAGCGCGATATTGCCCGACAGCACAGCGAGCCCGCCATCCTGGCTGAACGCATGGTCTGCCGAGCGGATCACACCATTTTCGCGGTCGAGGTCGAGCGAATCCCAGCGCCGCTCCTGGCTAAACGCGACCTGCGTCGGCACCCCGCCCGGCGCTGCCATGAAGAATTTCTGCACATCGGGATCGTTGGTCCGCGAAATATCCCATTTGTTGAGCGCGTCGCCCAGCGTCGCGCTGTGCACGGTCGGCAGATGTGCATGAAGCAACCCCGCACGCTCAAGCTGGCCCAGGATCGCCATGATCCCGCCGGCGCGGTGGACATCCTCCATATGGACGTCCGACTTGGCGGGCGCGACCTTCGACAGGCACGGCACGCGGCGCGAGAGCCGATCGATGTCGTCCATCGTGAAATCAACGCCCGCTTCAAATGCGGCAGCAAGCAAATGCAGCACCGTGTTCGTCGAGCCGCCCATCGCGATGTCGAGGCTCATCGCATTCTCGAACGCCTCGAAGGTCGCGATATTGCGCGGGAGCACGCTGTCGTCGTCTTGCTCATAATGACGCTTGCACATCTCCACGACGATCCGCCCGGCGCGCAGGAACAGTTCCTTGCGGTCGGCGTGCGTCGCGAGGGTCGAGCCGTTGCCCGGCAGCGACAACCCGAGTGCTTCGGTCAGGCAGTTCATCGAATTGGCGGTAAACATCCCCGAGCACGACCCGCATGTCGGGCATGCCGCGCGTTCGATCTCGTCTACCTCGGCATCGGTGTATTTTTCGTCGGCAGCCGCCACCATCGCATCGACCAGATCGAGCGCGACCTCCTTGCCCTTGATCACGACCTTCCCCGCTTCCATCGGTCCGCCCGATACGAAGACGACGGGAATATTGATCCGCAGCGCTGCCATCAGCATGCCCGGCGTGATCTTGTCGCAGTTGGAAATACACACCATCGCATCGGCACAATGCGCGTTGACCATATATTCGACGCTGTCGGCGATCAGGTCGCGGCTCGGCAGCGAATAGAGCATGCCATCGTGTCCCATCGCGATCCCGTCATCGACCGCGATCGTGTTGAATTCCTTGGCGACCCCGCCCGATGCTTCGATTTCGCGCGCGACAAGCTGGCCGAGGTCTTTCAGGTGGACATGGCCGGGTACGAACTGGGTAAAGCTGTTGACCACCGCGATGATCGGCTTGCCGAAATCGCTATCCTTCATCCCGGTAGCGCGCCACAGCCCGCGCGCGCCCGCCATGTTGCGGCCGTGGGTGGTGGTGCGCGAACGATATGAAGGCATTTTAGGATATCCTGATAATTTTATTTCAAAAACAAGCGAAGAGACGCGCCTCTACACACCTATCCTGCCAGATTCAATGCAACTTTGCTGCACATGCGAGAAAGCCGCTCGGTAAAGAGCGCCTGCCCCGCCGCGTCGCGGACCAGATCCTGCCGCATCTCGATCCCCACATAGGGAATGCCGTTGGCTTCGGCGTGGCGATTCATCGTCGCGTTGAGCAGCTTGCCCGAATAGGGCTGCTGGTCGCCGACCATCATCTCTTCGGCTTCCAAAGCCGCGATTGCCGTGGCAGCGAGCCGGTCGTCCTCATTGTAGAGCACCCCCACATGCCAAGGCCGCGCCTGCTCGGGATGCGCCGCGAGCGTAGGTGTGAAGCTGTGAAGCGACAGGATCATCGCCGGGCGACGTGCCGCAATCGTCGCGGCGATATGCGCGTGATAGGGCCGGAAAAACCGCGCCAGCCGCGCCTCGCGTCCCGCGTCGTCGAGCGCATTACCCGGAACCGCATGCCCGTCGCTCGCGATCGGCAGCACGCCGGGTGCATCCTCGTCGCGATTGCAGTCGACCACCAATCGCGACACGCCGCCTAGGATCGCCGCATCGACGGCGCCGCTTTTGACGAGCAGCCCCGCCACCTCGGCAACGCCGATGTCGATCGCGATATGGTTCGCCAGCAGCGCGGGATTGATACCCAGTTCGATGTCGGCAGGCACAAGGTTCGAAGCATGATCGGCGATCAGCAGGATACCGCCTGGGCGCGCTTCGCCGAGTTGCCGCCACGCTTCGCTCACCTTAATGCTCCTGCCATCGTCCACCAGTCCGGATGCCGCTCCGCCAGTTGCGCCACCGCCGCATCGCGCTCAGCCGCCGCATCGAATAGGGCAAAACAGGTCGCGCCTGACCCCGACATGCGCGCAAGCCATGGGCGCAGTCCGCCAAGTTCGAGCAATATGTCCGCGATCGCCGGGCACTGCGCGATCGCCGGACGCTGCAGGTCGTTGCGGGCGCTGAACAATTGCGCGCGAAAATCGGCGCCGGTGAACAGCGGCCCGCGATCGATCCCGTCCCACGCCGCAAAGACGGGACCCGTCGCGACGGGCCGACGCGGATTGACCAGCAGCACCGGCGTCCCCGCCAGCCGCAATTCGGGGACCTCGCTCAGTTCCTCACCGACGCCGACGCCAAGGCAGGTCGCGCTGGCGACACAGGCTGCGATATCGGCGCCGAGCGGGCTGACGAGCCGCGCCAGCGTCGCATCGCCGATTTCGGGCAGGAAATGCGTCCGGATCAGCCGCGCCATCGCGGCGGCATCAGCGGACCCGCCGCCAATTCCCGCCGCCACCGGCAGCCTCTTCGTCAACCTCACCGCCAGCGTTGGCACCCGATCCGCGCCGTAACGACCGCGCAGCAACGCGAGCACTTGCATCACGAGATTGTCGCCTCCTGCGCTCAACCCCTCGCCAAATTCGCCGTCGATCGTCAAACCGTCGGCGTCAGCGAATTCGGCCGAGATCGCGTCGCCGCCGTCGACAAAGGCAAACAGGGTCTCGATGTCATGGTAGCCGTCGGGGCGCCGTCCCCGCACATGCAGCGCGAGGTTGATCTTGGCCCAGCCGGTCTCGCTAAACGCCGTCACGGCGCGGTGTTGGCGGGGGTCAGCCCGTCGCGCAGCTTTGCCTCCAGCCGCATTGCCATCTCGGCCTCGGCGAGCAGCGCGGCAGCGCGCCAATTATATCGCGCCTGGAACTTACGCCCCGCCTGCCAGTAAGCATCGCCCAGATGTTCGACGATCACCGCATTGCCGGGCTCACCGCGCTGCGCCGTTTCGAGCAGTTTCACGGCATCATCGGTCCGGCCCGTCAGGAAATAGGCCCAGCCGAGCGAGTCGGCGATGCTCGCATTCTGTGGTTCCTTGACCCACGCCATCTCAATCCGCGCAAGCGACTGCTTCACGTCCTTGCGCCGCTCGAGTGCCGAATAGCCAGCGAAATTGAGTACCGAGGCATCGTCGGGCCGCAGCGCGACCGCCTTTTCCATGAGCCGCCGCGCGGCATCCCATTCATCCGCCTGCAACAGCAATTCGGCGCGCGCAATAAGCAGGGTGCCGCGGAGTGCCTGATCGCCTTCGCCGTCGCCCAGCGCCGCTTCGAGGCGCTCATAGGCCCGCCCTGTCGCTTTCGGATCGTTCGATCGCCGCATGATGTCGGCAAGCCGCACCAGCAGACTGCGCGCGTCGCTTTGCGTCGCCGCGGCCTCGGCGAGCTTCGCCGCACCAGGCAGGTCGCCCGCATCGGCCATCAATTCGGCGCGCCGCATCGCGAGCACCGGCGGTAACTCCGTGCCGCCAATATCGAGCAGTGCCATCGCTTCGGCCTGCTGTCCGTTGCGATCGAGCGCTTCGATCAGCGTCGCGCGAACCGCCCAATCCCGATCGTTCAGCCAATGCGCCGCGCGCGCGAACAGCAAAGGCACTTTCGAACCGCCGCCCGGCGCGCGGGCCAGCCCGTCGGCGAGCAGCCCAAGCCACAGCGCCGTCCCAGCGCGCGGGGTGGAAACCGGCTGGTCGGGGAGCAGCAGCATCGGGTCTTCGCGTTGCCCCGAAGCGAGCGCGATCCGTCCGCGAAGCCGCTCGACGGCATCGCGCTGGCCTGCCCTTTCAAGCGTCGCCGCAACGCGTAGCCCGACAAGTTGGCTCGTTCGGTCGGTGAGCATGATCCCGTCGGTCAGCGTCGTGGCTTCCGCCGTACGCTGAGTGGCGAGTTGCACCAGCGCGACCTGAAGCGACAGCGATGGTTCGGGGCGCAGCCGGTTGTTGACCGCGATCAGATGCCGTTCGGGCAGTTTTTCGCGCGCGCCAACATCGATCCACGCATTGACCGTCGGCAGGATCAGCCGTCCGATCGTGTCTGCTCCCGCCTTGTCGCTCCGCCCCGCCATATAGTCGCGCGCGGCCTTCCAGTCCGATCGCCGCATCGCGTCGACTATCAGCACGAGCTGGGCATCGAAGCGGCGGTCGCCTCCGGTCCACAGCCGCAGCGCGGCCGCGCGTGCGGCATCGAGGTCGCCGGCTTCGATCGCCTGTTCGAGCATTCGGCCGCGAAGCCCCGGCAGGTCGGGCGCGACGCTCGACACGGCCGTGAGCGCGGACAGCGCCGCGGCGGGTTCGCCGCCCTCTTCCGCCAGTCGCGCGCGCACCAGCGCATTCAATGCGGCGCCGTTGTCGTCGGCGGCTTCCGCGGGCAAAGCCGCCGCTAGCGCGCCGAGGGCCAACAGGAAATATGCGGGCTTACATGTTCGGGTAATTGGGGCCTCCGCCGCCTTCGGGTGTGACCCAGTTGATATTCTGGGTCGGGTCCTTGATATCGCACGTCTTGCAGTGGACGCAATTCTGCGCGTTGATCACGAATTTGGGATCGCCCTCGGCCTCGCCGACGATCTCGTAAACCCCCGCCGGGCAATAACGCTGCGCAGGCTCGTCATACAGCGGCAGGTTGTACGCGACCGGGATCGACGGATCCTTGAGTTGCAGATGGACCGGCTGGTCTTCCTCGTGATTGGTGTTCGATACGAACACCGAGGAGAGGCGGTCGAAGGTCAGCACGCCGTCGGGTTTGGGATAATCGGGTTTCGGCATGATGTCGGCCCGGTACAGGCTTTCATTGTCCGGATGGTGCTTCATCGTGAAGGGCATTTTGACCTTTAGCGTTTCCGCCCACATCGTGATCCCCGACAGGATCGTGCCAGCAAGGTCGCCATATTTCTCGACGAGGGGCAGCACGTTGCGCACGACGCTGAGTTCCTTCTTGACCCAGCTCTCGTCAAAGGCCGTCTGATAGGCATCGAGCGTGTCGCTGCTGCGTCCGGCGGTCACCGCAGCGAACGCCGCTTCCGCCGCCATCATGCCCGACTTCATCGCAGTATGCGTACCCTTGATACGCGGCACATTGAGGAAACCGGCGGTATCGCCGATCAGCGCGCCGCCCGGGAATGCGAGCTTCGGCACCGACTGCAACCCGCCGTCGCTGATCGCGCGCGCGCCATACGAGACACGCTTGCCACCCTTCAAAATCTTCGCGATCTCGGGGTGCGTCTTCCACTTCTGCATCTCCTGGAACGGAGAGATGTGCGGGTTGCGATAGTTGAGCCACGTCACGAAGCCCAATGCCACCTGCCCGTTCGCCTGATGGTATAGAAAGCCGCCGCCGTTGGCGTGCTGGTCGAGCGGCCAGCCCTGCGTGTGGATGACGCGACCCTGGGCATGATTCTCGGGCTTGATATCCCACAGTTCCTTCACCCCAAGGCCATAGACCTGCGGCTCGCAATCGGCGTCGAGCGCGAATTGCGGCTTGAGCATCTTGGTCAGATGGCCGCGCACGCCTTCGGCAAAGAAGGTGTATTTCGCGTGGAGTTCGAGGCCGGGGGCGTAATCGCCCTTGTGGCTGCCGTCGCGCGCAACGCCCATGTCGCCCGTCGCGACGCCTTTCACCGAACCATCCTCATTGTAGAGGATCTCCGCCGCCGGAAAGCCGGGAAATATCTCGACGCCCAGCGCTTCGGCTTGCTCGGCGAGCCAGCGGCACAGATTGCCAAGGCTGCCCGTGTAGGTGCCGACATTGTGCATGAACGGCGGCGTGATGATATGCGGCAGGCTGAACTTTTTCGCCTTGGTCAGCACCCAATGCTGGTTGTCGTTCACCGGCACTTCCGCGAGCGGGCAGCCCTGCGTCCGCCATTCGGGCAGCAGCTCGTCGAGCCCCTTGGGGTCGATAACCGCGCCCGACAGGATATGCGCGCCGACCTCGGACCCTTTTTCGAGGATGCACACCGACAATTCGCTGCCTGCGTCGTTCGCCAGTTGCTTGAGGCGGATCGCCGCCGAAAGTCCCGCCGGCCCTGCGCCAACGATGACCACGTCATAGGGCATCGATTCCCGTTCGCTCACCGCAAATACCTTTCTGCCGTCCCTGCGCGGACATTCATCGTGCCCTGCGCTCATTCTGTCACGAATTGCGATGCCCGCCAATTGACGCGTCCGTCAACTGCCTGTTTTAAACAAAATCATGGGTGGGCCAAATACAGCCTTGCTGGCACAAAGCACATGCGACTGGTGGTCGCTGGCGGGCGTCGACGCGCTCGTCGGCGAGGAACCTGCGGGCTGGCTCATCTTGCCGCCCGCGAATGACGCTGCGGCATCCAAGCCGAAAACCAGGCCGTCGCTCGCCGCCGAACCCGAACTCGCGCCTCTTCCCCCCGCGCTCCAGCGGCAGGAAGCACCCCACGCCGTCGAGGCCAAGGGGCCGGTGGTTTTTCCCGACGACTGGACCCAATTCCAGCAATGGTTTGCCGAAGGCGCCGATGTGCCCGGCAGCCAATGGGATGCGCGCCGCGTCCTTCCCGTCGGCGATGTCGGCGCGCCGCTGATGCTGCTCACCGCCTGGCCCGAGATCGACGACCAGCGCGACGGCGCGCTGTTTTCGGGGGCCGCGGGTAAATTGCTCGACGCGATGCTGCAGGCGATCGGCAGGACGCGTGGCGATTGCTATGTCGCCAGCCTCGCGGTGACACGCCCCGCGGGCGGACGATGTGACGGCGAAGAGGCGGCCGAACTGGACCGGCTGCTATGGCATCACCTGCGGCTCGCGAAACCCGGCAGGCTGCTGCTGATCGGCGGCGACATCGTCCGCATGGCAGCAAGCACCGCCCTGCCCGATGCCCGCGGAAAGTTACTATATATTAACCAAGATGGCGGCAAGGTGGAGGCTGTGGCTGTCGCGCATCCCGCGATGCTGCTGGCCCGGCCCGCTCAGAAGGCGGCCGCCTGGGATAGCCTGAAACTGTTCAACCGGGGACGTTGACAGATGCAGAATATGACCAAGACTTTCATTTCATGCGCGGTTCTGGCCGCGATGCTCGCTGCTGCGCCCGCTTACGCTGCGGATGCAGGCGACCGCAATCTGGTGGCGGCGCCGCAAACCGTTCCCGACATATTGTCGTCGAAGCAGAAGCAGCTTTACACGCAGGTGCTCACCGCGATCCGCGCGCAGCGCTGGGCCGATGCCAAATCCTTGCTCGACAGCTCGGAAAACGGCCCGCTCACCGATTTTCTCCGCGCCGAACTGCTCACTGCGGCGAACAGCCCGCGCGCCGAAGTCGCCGACATTATGCCGATTCTGTCGCGCTCGCCCTGGCTGCCGCAGGCCGAACAGCTTAGCCGGCTTGCGGCGAAGCGCGGCGCGACCGATCTGCCGACGCTGCCCTCTCAGGCGCGTCTGGCCTGGGCCGGCAGCGCGCCCCGCCGCCTCGGCGCCGATGCGATTAGCGACCCTGCCTCCGCGGCGCTCGCAAGCTCTATCCCCGACCGGATCAAGAATGACGATCCCGCCGGCGCCGAAGCGTTGCTCAACGCCGCCGCCGACCGGCTCTCACCCGAAGCGCGCGACGAGTGGCGGCAAAAGGTCGCCTGGTCCTATTATATCGAGAATGACGACGCCAACGCGCTTCGCCTCGCCAGTGAGTGCAGCAATGGCCACGGCGCCTGGTCGACGCAGGGCGCGTGGGTCAAGGGGCTCGCTTCGTGGCGCACGCGCGATTACCGCACCGCGCTCATCGCTTTCGACCGCGTAGCCAAGGAAGCGCCCGATAGCGAACAGCGCGCCGCGGCCTATTACTGGTCGGCGCGCGCCGCGATCGCCGCGGGCGAGCCCGCATCGGTGCAACAGCGCCTGCGCGCCGCCGCCGCGAATGAGGAAACCTTCTACGGCCTGCTCGCCGCCGAAACGCTCGGTGTCGAGCCGAACCGCCAGCGCGAGAATGTCCGCGCCGACCGCAGCGCATGGCGCGCTTTGGAGGACCTGCCCAACGTCCGCGCCGCGATGGCGCTGGCCGAAATCGGCGAGGATAAATATGCCGACGCAGCGCTCCGCCATCAGGCGCGGATCGGCGATATGCGCCAGCATGAACAATTGCTCGCGATCGCGGGCGTGTTGAATCTGCCCGAAACGCAGCTTTACCTCGCACACAATACGCCGCAGGGCCGCAAACCTTCGGCGCAGGCGCGCTATCCGCAACCCAAATGGGAGCCCAATGGCGGGTGGAAGGTCGATCCTGCGCTGGTTTTTGCCCACACGCTGCAGGAATCGCGATTCCAGCGCAGCGTCGTCAGCCCCGCGGGCGCGTTCGGTCTGATGCAGGTGCGTCCGGGCACCGCGCGTGACGTTGCGCGCTGGCGCGGCGATCTCGGGACCGGTGATCTCCGCATCCCCGCGGTCAACATGGATATGGGGCAGAGCTATCTGCAATATCTCAGCAAGGATCCCTCGACCGGCGGGCTGCTGCCCAAGGTGATCGCGGCCTATAACGCCGGGCCTGCGCCCGTCGCACGCTGGCAGTCCGAAATCCGCGATAATGGCGATCCTTTGCTCTACATGGAATCGATCCCCTATTGGGAAACGCGCGGGTATGTCGGCATCGTGCTGCGCAATTACTGGATGTATGAGGCGCAACAGGGCAAGCCGTCGGTCAGCCGCGCCGCATTGGCGCAGGGCAAATGGCCGCGCTTCCCCGATGGCAAGGACCGCACGCGCCTGAGCTATGCCGGCGACCTGTCGAATGCCGATTGACGAAAACCTGGTCTTCAAGCCGGTCCGCATTGCGGTCCTGACGATTTCGGACAGCCGCAGCGCGGCCGAAGACCGGTCAGGCGACAAGCTTGAGGAATTGCTCACCGGCACGGGCCATATCCTCGCCGCGCGCGCGATCATCAAGGACGAGACCGCGCTGATCGTCTCGCGCCTCCACAACTGGATCGACGACCCCGAGGTCGATGTCGTGATCACGACCGGTGGCACCGGGCTGACGGGCCGCGACGTGACGCCCGAGGCGCTGCACCGGCTGGACGGCAAGGACATCCCCGGTTTCGGCGAGCTGTTCCGCTGGCTCAGCTACCAGACGATCGGTACTTCGACGATCCAGTCGCGCGCCTGCGCCGTCGTCGCACGCGGCACCTATATCTTCGCGCTCCCCGGATCGACTGGGGCCGTTACCGACGCATGGGAAGGCATTTTGTCGACCCAGCTCGATAGCCGCCACAAGCCCTGCAACTTCGTCGAGCTGATGCCGCGGTTGACCGAATAGCAAGTTTGTTCTTTATTTGTTCTTGCTCGAGGTTTAACCTTCTCGGGTGGAATCGACGAAACCCCTCCCCCCAATCGCAGGCCGCGGTGCGCCCACGAACTTGCGGCCGACGCGCACCGGGGCGGCCGAGCGCGTCGCCGACGGCGACTGGCTCGACGCGGCCGTGGACGTGGATGGCGACGCCCCGCCGCTGCGCACGACGGTGACGGTCGAACACCCCAAGACGATCATCTCGCGCAACACATCGCCCGACATCGGGTTCGACCGCTCGATCAACCCGTATCGCGGCTGCGAGCATGGCTGCATCTATTGCTTCGCCCGCCCGACGCATGCCTTTCACGACCTGTCGCCCGGCCTCGATTTCGAAAGCAAACTGTTCGCCAAACCCGATGCGGCCAAGCTACTTCGCGCCGAACTGGCGAAGCGCAACTACGCTGTCGCGCCGCTGGCCATTGGCACTAACACCGACGGCTATCAGCCGATCGAGCGCGAATGGGGAATCACGCGTTCGGTTGTCGAAGTCCTCGCCGAAACGCGCCACCCGCTGATCATCACGACCAAGTCTGACCGGGTGCTCCGCGACATCGACCTGCTCGCGGACATGGCGCGTGACAATCTCGTCGGCGTGGCGGTTTCGGTGACCTCGCTCGACCCCGAAATCGCACGCACCCTAGAACCGCGCGCGCCGCACCCGCGCCGTCGTCTCGCAGCGATCCGCCAGCTGATCGACGCAGGGGTGCCGACACAGGTCA
The DNA here is from genome assembly GCF_000803645.1 of Sphingopyxis fribergensis. NCBI lineage: Bacteria > Pseudomonadati > Pseudomonadota > Alphaproteobacteria > Sphingomonadales > Sphingopyxidaceae > Sphingopyxis > Sphingopyxis fribergensis. Next base: position 1,936,378 of record NZ_CP009122.1, read on the forward strand.
ATATCTCGCCGATCATTCCCGCGATCACCGATCACGAGATCGAGGCGATCATGGCGGCAGCGGCTGAGGCGGGGGCGATCCGCGCGTCCTACATCTTGATGCGCCTGCCCTACGAGGTTGCGCCGCTCTTCCGGGCCTGGCTCACCGCTCATTATCCCGACCGCGCCGACAAGGTGATGCATATGGTGCAGGACATCCGCGGCGGCCGCGACAACGATCCCGATTTCTTCACACGCATGAAGGGGCAAGGCGTCTGGGCACAACTGATCCGCACCCGCGTCAAGCGCGCGGCACGCGAACATCGCATGGACCGGAAGTTTCCGCCGATCCGTAGCGACCTGTTCAAACCGCCCGAGCGCGATGGTCAGATGGAGCTGTTCTAGGCGGCCGCCAGCGACTTCAGCTTGTAATCCTTATAGTCGTCCCGGATCTGACGTTTCAAAATCTTGCCCGTCGCGGTGTGCGGCAGTTCGTCAACGAACACGACCTCATCAGGTAGCCACCATTTCGCGACCTTGTCCTTGAGGTATTCGATGATCGCCGCCTCGCTCGCCTCTGCGCCGGGCTTCTTGACGATCAGCAGGATCGGCCGTTCGTCCCATTTGGGGTGATAGACGCCGACCGCCGCCGCCTCCTGCACCCCCGGCGCGCCGATCGCGGCATTTTCGAGCTCGACCGAGCTGATCCATTCGCCGCCCGATTTGATGATGTCCTTGGCGCGATCGGTGATCTGCATGACGCCGTCGCGGTGCAGCACCGCAACGTCGCCCGTGTCGAACCAGCCGTTGGCATCGGCGGCATCGGTATCGGCTTTGAAGTAACGCTGGATGATCCAAGGGCCGCGACACTGCAACCGCCCACTTGTCGCTCCGTCGCGCGGTAACTCTCTGCCCTCGTCGTCGACAATGCGCAGTTCGACCCCGAAAGGCGGGCAGCCCTGCCGGCATACGATGTCGACCTGTTCGTCGAAGCTCATTTCATCCCAGTTCCACGGCCGCTTGCCCATCGTTCCGATCGGGCTCGTCTCGGTCATCCCCCATGCGTGCCCCACTGCAATCCCTGCCCGCATGAAACGCTCGATCATCGCGCGCGGCGCTGCCGATCCGCCGATGATCACGCGCTCCAACTTGCCATAACCGATGCCGGTCGCATCCATATGCGCAAACATCGCGATCCACACGGTCGGCACGCCGGCGCTGTGCGTCACGCCCTCGTCGTGCATCAGATCGCAAAGCACCTTAGCGTCATTCGTCGCAGAAAACACCAGTTTGGATCCGACCGTCGCTGCCGCAAACGGCACACCCCAGCTGTTGGCATGGAACATCGGCACGATGGGCAGGATCACGCTGCGGTTCGACAGGCCGAAGACGTCGGGTTGGATCTCGGTGATCGCATGGATAACGTTCGAGCGATGCTCGTACAGCACGCCCTTCGGGTTGCCCGTCGTCCCGCTCGTGTAGCAAAGCCCGACCGGATCGCGTTCGTCGAGTTCGACCCACTCGAATCTGCCGTCCTCGGCATCGATCAGGTCGCGATATGACAGATAGCCTTCGCGCGCGGGGGCATCGAAAAATATGAAATGCTCGACCGTCGGCAACTGCGACCGAAGCCGCTCGACGATGGGCAGGAACATGGCGTCGAACAGCAAAACGCGGTCGCCGGCATGGTTGATGATATAGATCAGCTGCTCGTCGAACAGCCGCGGGTTCACCGTGTGAAGGACCCCCCCGACACCCGCGCTGCCGTACCAGCTGACAAGGTGATGACCGTGGTTCATCGCCAGCGTCGCGATGCGATCGCCCTTGTTTATCCCCATCTTTGTCATCGCAGCGGCGAAGCGGCGTGCATCGGTTCCGACCTCGCCCCACGTCGTCCGCGTCATGCTGCCATCCGCCCAGCGCGACACGATCTCGCGCCCCGCATGCTCGCGCGCGGCATGATCAATCAGGCTGGTGACGAGTAACGGCTGGCCCTGCATTCCCATAACGGCATCCTCTTTTGGTTTTGCCTAGGGATAAGGCCGCAAAGGGTCGCGGTGCAAGGGGCCAAACCAAAAACAACCGCTCTTGCCAAGCGGGAGGGCTCGTCACACATCCTTTCGGCCGGACCACAGGGTCTCTGCGATTTAATCGAGCATGCCGCCCATGTGGGACACATCAGTCAGGTCGTCTTCCGCTTTGCCATGCGAGCCCCGCCTAGCGCACCCGGAAATCGCGTTGCCCAACGAGCGACAGCGCCGCTTCGGTCACGCCGGCGACCATATCGAGGCGCGATACGGTGTCAGGGCCGAGGGCAAACCCACGACCCAGCTCGATACGAATATCCTCGTCGGTCAGCGGATCGCGCGTGGCGATGATGACCTTTCCGCGGGCATCTTCGCGTTTTTGTAGGAAGCGTGCGATTTCGGGGATCGCGTCGGGCAGCTCGACCCTGCACGTCAGCTGCAGCGCGGCCGTCGCGGCCATGTCGACGAGCGATTGCGCACCGCGCACCGTCACGCGCGGCGTTTCCTCGCCCTCGAGCAGGTCGAGTTCGACCGACAGGATCGCGCAGCCGCCGTCGGCCGCCAGCGCTTCGAGCGTCTTGCTCGCGATCTCGTCGAAACAGCTCGACTGGAATTGCCCGCTGCGATCTGACAGCGTCAGGTTGAGGAAACGATTGCCGCGCTGCGACATGCGTGGCCGCGCGCTTTCGACCATGCCCGCCATCACCATCGGAATGCGCGTTCCTGGCGTCATTTCGACATTGGCGCAGATATCGCCATAGGATCGCGCACCGCGCGCCGAGATGATCGCTTCATATTGTTCGACCGGATGCGACGAGAAATAGAAACCGAAGGCGTCCTTCTCGCGCGTCATCCGCTCGGCGAGCGTCCACGGTTCCGCCGCAGGCAGTTGCAGTGACGGTGCGATTGCGATGTCGCCGCCGAACAGGCCGCCCTGCCCCGTCGACCGTTCGTGCGCCGAACTGTTCGCGCAGGCGAGCAGGCTCTCGGCGCCTGCAAAGGCGCGCGGACGGTCGGGCTCGATCGGATCGAACGCCCCCGCGCCTGCCAGCGCCTCGATCTGCCGCCGATTGAGCAGCTTCGGGTCGATGCGGTTCGCAAAATCGTCGAGCGACGCGAAATCGCCCTTGGCGCGTTCGGCGACCAGCGCCTCCATCGCCTTTTCGCCGACCCCCTTGAGCGCGCCGAGCGCGTAGCGCACCGTCAGCCCCTCATCGCTTCGCCCGACCGAGAAATCGGCCTCGCTGTCGTTGACCGAAGGCGGCGAGATCCCGACGTCGAGCCGTCGCATATCGTCGATGAAGATCGAGAGCTTGTCGGTCTGGTGGCTGTCGAACGACATCGATGCGGCGAAAAACTCATGCGGATAATGCGCCTTCAGCCAAGCCGTCTGGTACGACAGCAACGCATAAGCGGCGGCGTGGCTTTTATTGAAGCCATAGCCCGCGAATTTGTCTATCAAGTCGAACAGCTCGTTCGCGGCCTTGGGGTTGATCTGGTTATGCTCACCGCAACCCTTGACGAAGGTGTCGCGCTGCGCGTCCATCTCGGCCTGAACCTTCTTGCCCATCGCACGGCGCAAAAGGTCGGCGCCGCCAAGGCTGTAGCCAGCCAGGATCTGCGCCGCCTGCATCACCTGTTCCTGATAGACGAAGATGCCGTATGTTTCGGCGAGGATGCCTTCGAGCAGCGGATGCGGATAGGCGATCGGCTCGCGCCCGTTCTTGCGCGCGCCGAACAGCGGGATATTGTCCATCGGACCCGGCCGATAGAGCGCGACGAGCGCGATGATGTCGCCGAAATTGGTCGGCTTCACCGCCGACAGCGTGCGACGCATGCCTTCGGATTCCAGCTGAAAAACCCCGACCGTCTCGCCGCGCTGGAGCAGCGCATAAACTTCCTCATCGTCCCACGCGAGCGTATCGAGATCGACGTCGATACCCCGCAGCGCGAGCAGGCGCTTCGCCTCCTTGAGCACCGACAGCGTCTTGAGCCCCAGGAAGTCGAACTTAACCAGCCCCGCCGTCTCGACATATTTCATGTCGAACTGTGTCACCGGCATGTCCGAACGCGGGTCGCGATAGAGCGGGACGAGCTGGTCGAGCGGCCGGTCGCCGATCACCACGCCCGCAGCGTGCGTCGAACTGTGCCGCGGCAGGCCTTCCAGCTGGCGTGCCATGTCGAACAGGCGGCGCACGCCATCGTCCTGCTTATATTCGGTCATCAACTCGCTGACGCCGTTGAGCGCGCGTTCGAGCGTCCACGGGTCGGTCGGGTGGTTCGGCACCAGCTTCGCCAGCCGGTCGACCTGGCCATAGCTCATTTGGAGCACGCGGCCTGTATCCTTCAGCACCGCCCGCGCCTTCAGCTTACCAAAGGTGATGATCTGCGCGACAGTATCGCGGCCATATTTCTCCTGCACATAGCGGATTACTTCGCCGCGCCGCGTTTCGCAGAAGTCGATGTCGAAGTCGGGCATCGAAACGCGTTCGGGGTTGAGAAAACGCTCGAACAGCAGGCCGAGCTTGAGCGGGTCGAGGTCGGTGATCGTCAGCGCCCAGGCGACGACGCTGCCCGCCCCCGAACCGCGCCCCGGACCCACTGGAATATCGTGATTCTTCGCCCATTTTATGAAGTCGGCAACGATCAGGAAATAGCCGGGAAAGCCCATCTGGACGATGACACCGACTTCGAATTCGAGCCGCTCGACATAAGCTCGGCGCTCGTCATCGGTCAGGTTGGGATAATGCGCGAGCCGGGCTTCTAGCCCGTCGCGCGCGTCCTGCGCCAGCTGCGCCGCCTCGCCCTCGCGGTCGCCGGCAAGGCTCGGCAGGATCGGTGCGCGCTTCGGCGCCATGAACGCGCAGCGCTGTGCGACCACCAGCGTGTTGTGGATCGCCTCGGGCAGGTCCGAGAAAGCATCTTCCATCGCCTCGGCGGGCTTCAGCCATGCTTCGGGGCTCGAAACACGCCGGTCTTCGCTCTCGACATAGGCCGATTGCGCGATGCACAGCATCGCATCGTGCGCCGCATGAAAGTTGGGTTCGACGAAATTGGCGGGGTTCGTTGCGACGATCGGCAACGCGCGCGCATAGGCCAGATCAATCAACGCGGCTTCGGCGGCGATTTCGGTCGCATCGCCGCGCCGCGACAGCTCGATATAGAGCCGACCGCCAAACAGCGCTTCCAATTGCTCGATATAATCGTCGGCGGCCGTCTTCTGCTCGCCCGCGAGCAACCGTGCGAGCGCACCCTCGCCGCCACCGGTGAGGCAGATCAGCCCGTCGGTCTTGCCCGCGATATCGGACAGCAGGACATGCGGGTCCTGATCGACCGGGCGGCCGAGATGCGCCGCCGAGACCAGCGCACACAGATTATCATACCCCCGATTGTCCTGCGCATAGAGCGCGAGCCAGTCGATCAACGGGGCGCCGTTGGCGAGCCGCTGTCCGGGGCGTGCGACGCTCAGCAGCGTGCCGACGATCGGCTGCACGCCTGCCGCCTTACACGCATCGCCAAAGGCCATGACACCGTAAAGCCCGTTACGATCGGCCACAGCAATCGCGGGAAAGCCGCGCTCGCGAGCAGCCTTGGCAATCAGCTTGGGCTCGATCGCCCCTTCGAGCATCGTGTAGCTGGAAAAGACGCGCAGGGGGACAAAGGGGCTATAGGCCATCGCCGGAACGCTAACGCCCCGCAGATGATTCGACCATCGATTCGATTCACAAAAACGTCATTGCGATGAGCCGGAGGCGACGCGGCAATCCAGAGCGGCCCAAACCGCCCCTAGATTGCTTCGCTCCGCTCGCAATGACGGGATTTGCAACACTAACCGAGCAGTTCCTCAATCTCTTTGCGCAGTTGCTCGGGCTTCGTCGTCGGCGCATGACGCGACACGGTCTTGCCGTTGCGATCGACCAGGAATTTGGTGAAATTCCACTTGATTCCGCTGCCGAGCAGACCGGTCTTTTCCTTCTTCAAATACCTGAAGATCGGATCGGCATCGTCGCCATTAACATCGATCTTGGCCATCAACGGGAAACTGACGTCATAGGTGAGCGAGCAGAAATTCGCGATTTCTGCGGCATCGCCGGGTTCCTGCGCGCCGAACTGGTTGCACGGAAACGCAAGTATCTCGAGCCCGCGATCCTTATAGTCGCGATACAGCTCCTCCAGCCCTTCATATTGCGGGGTGAAGCCGCATTTCGATGCGGTGTTGACGATCAGCAGCACCTTGCCGCGATAATCCGCCATCGATTGCGTACCGCCGCCGGGCAGCTTCGCCGAAAGATCGTAAAGTGCCATATTCCGTCCCCTGCTATTGGCCTCAGCCTAAGCCTCGATGCGCCCGTCATGCAAGCGCAGCACGCGATCCATCCGGGCGGCAAGCCGTTCGTTATGCGTCGCGACGAGTGCGGCCGATCCATGATCGCGCACCAGCTTGACGAACTGGTCGAACACCCGGTCGGCCGTCGCCTCGTCGAGGTTACCCGTCGGCTCGTCGGCGAGCACCAGCAACGGGCGGTTGGCCAGCGCGCGCGCCACGGCGACGCGCTGCTGCTCGCCGCCCGACAGCTTGCTCGGCTTGTGATGCAGCCGTTCGGCGAGCCCGAGCCGTCCGAGCAGATCGGCGGCGCGTTCCTCGGCTTCCGCCTGCCCCGCGCCGCGGATCAATTGCGGCAGCACGACATTCTCGATCGCGTTGAAATCGGGAAGCAGGTGGTGGAATTGATAGACGAACCCGATCTTCTCACGCCGCGTCTTCGTCCGCGCGCCCTGTTCAAAGCGCGTCACATCCTCTCCATCGATGCGGATCGTACCGCCGAACCCGCCTTCGAGCAGGCCTACCGCCTGCAGCATCGTCGACTTGCCCGACCCCGATGGCCCCAGCAGTGCGACGATTTCGCCGCGTCGCAACGACGCATTGACGCCGCGCAGCACTTCGATGGTGACGTCGGCCTGCGTGAAGCTGCGTTTGAGGTCGACCAGTTCCAGCGCGATATCACTCATAACGCAGCACCTGCACGGGGTCGGTATTGGCGGCCTTGTAGGCGGGATAGAGCGTCGCGAGGAAGCTGAACACGATCACCATGATGACAATCGCAGTGATTTCGACCGGATCGGGTTTCGACGGCAATTCGGTCAGAAAGCGGATCGACGGATCCCAGAGGGGCTGACCGGTCAAAAACTCGACCCCGCGCAGCACGCCTTGCCGAAAATAGAGCAGCGAAAAACCAACGACCATGCCGGCGATTGTTCCCGCAATGCCGATCGAAAGCCCGATCGCCATGAAGATGCGCATCACGGAATCGCGCGGCGCGCCCATCGTGCGCAGGATCGCCATGTCGCGCGTTTTTGCGCGCACCAGCATGATCAGCGACGAAATGATGTTGAACGAGGCGACAAGAATGATCAGCGACAGGATCACGAACATCGCGACGCGCTCGATCGACAGCGCCTCGAACAAGCTCGCGTTCATTGATCGCCAGTCGGACACCACCGCCTTTGCCGCCACCTTTTCGGCGAGCGGCTGCAATATCTCGCCGACCTTGTCGGGGTTGGTGGTCTTGACCTCGATCATCTGCACCTGATCGCCGGTGAGCAGCAGCAATTGCGCATCCTCCATCGGCATCACGACATAGGCCTTGTCGAAATCATAGACGCCGATCTCGAAAATCGCCGACACGCGGTAACTGATCTCGCGCGGCACCGTGCCGAAGGGCGTCGAACGCCCAGCGGGGTTGATGATCGTCAGGTTCGACCCCACCGTGGCGCCCAAATTGCGGGCGAGTTCGCTGCCGATCGCGACATTACCCGATCCAGAGGTCAGTGAATTGAGGCTACCCTGAAGGACCTTGCCGTTCAGCGTCTCGTTCTTGCGGATGTCTGGCACGGTCATGCCGCGCACCAAAATCCCTTCGACGCGTCCGCTATAGGTGCCGAGCAAGGGCTGCTCGATCAGCGGCGTCGCCGACACGACGCCCGGGGTCGCCCTCGCCTGTTTCAGGACATCCTGCCAGTCGTCGATCCGCCCGCCAAAACCTTGCACCACCGCATGGCCGTTCAAACCGACGATTTTGTCGAACAGGTCGGAACGAACGCCGTTCATCACGCTCATCACGATCACCAGCGCCGCGACACCGAGCATGACCGCCGTGAAGCTGAACGCCGCAGCAACGAAGATGAACCCTTCGCCGCGCTGCGGAAGCAAATAGCGTTTGAAGATGGTGCGTTCGTACGGACGCAGGATCATGGAGCGGTGTGCCTTTGCGGCGCATGGGAAATGACACGCATGTGGGCCGCTTTAAGCACCGCCGACACCGCTGGCAATGGCCCCCGGCACGACCTAAAACTGCAAATGATTTGCGATAATGTGTTGCCCATCGGCCACAGCGCGAAGCAAAAGCAGGGCCAAGTCCCCGTCAGAGGGTGACAAAGGCCCCCAGTAGACCTACCCACCTTGCTTCTGGTTCAACGCGGCCCAAAGGCCCGGCTCCAGGGAGTGCAGACCTTTCGCCGGGTCTGCAACAAAGGGGGATGGCGAGTGTTCGTCACACGCGCCCGGGTCTTGGAAACGAGGCCCGGGCGTTGTGATTCCGGTGAGGCTCGATTTAGCGGGACGACCGCTTTGGGGTGGTGAGCTGCCATTCCCAACCTTCGTCATTCCCGCGAAAGCGGGAACCCAGCGAGCTACCGTTGCTACTGGGTTCCCGCTTTCGCGGGAATGACGAAGTGAGGGCGGGGACAGAGTCAGCAACCGGTCGCTAGCTGCGGTTTCTACCCTTCGCTCTCGCTAATATCTTCCAGCATGACGGCATCGAGCACCCGCACACGGCCCTGTTCGAGCGAAATCACGCCCGATTCCTCCCAGCTCTTGAGCTGACGGTTGATATGTTCGCGGCTCATGCCCGCAAAATTCCCAAGCTCGGTCTGGCTCAGCTCGACGCGCTGGGACGCCTCGACATCCTTGCGAATCAAGCGCTTGAGGTAGCGCGCAAGCCGCGGGCCCGACGCGTAAGCGCGGTCGCTCTCGATCGTCTGGTCGGCGGTCCGCAGCCGCCGCGCGAGCTGTTGCATCAACGACCAGGCGAATTCGGGATGGCTGGCGGCAAAATCCTTGAGCGCATTTCGGCCGAGTTGCAACGCGCTCCCCGCGCTCGTCGCGGTCACCGATGCGGTGCGTTCACCCCCGTCAAGCAGCGCGATTTCGCCCAAAACCGCGCCGGGTTCGGCATAAGCGAGCACGATTTCACGCCCGCCCGAGGTCAGCATCGACACACGCGCGGTGCCTTGGGTCAGGATCAGCATCATGTCGCCGGGGTCGCCCTGGACGAGCAATTCCTTGCCCTTGACGAAATTGACGAGCACCGCACGGCTGCCGATTTCGGCCCAATCTTCGGCAGAAAGCCCGGAAAAGATGCTGTCGGGGCCCTGCAATTCGGCGAGTTTCGCGTGATCCATGGCCCCTACACCCCTTTTATCCGGCGCTAGACCAGCCGGCTCTGTTTCACCGCCGCTTCGATGAAACCCGCAAACAAGGGATGCGGATCGAACGGCTTCGATTTGAGTTCCGGATGGAACTGCACCCCGATAAACCACGGATGGTCGGGGCGCTCAACGATTTCCGGCAACATGCCGTCGGGCGACATGCCCGAAAAGACGAGACCGCCCTTCTCCAGCCGCTCGCGATAGGCGTTGTTGACCTCATACCGATGGCGATGCCGCTCGCTTATGTCGTTCGCGCCATAGATGGTCGCGACATGGCTGTTCGGCGACAGCTTTGCCTCATAGGCGCCCAGCCGCATCGTGCCGCCCATGTCGGTATCGGCGCCGCGCTTCTGCAAGCCTTCGGCGCTCATCCACTCGGTGATCATGCCGACGACGGGCTCGTCAGTCGGGCCGAATTCGGTGCTCGACGCGTCGGCGATGCCGCTCGTGTTCCGCGCGCCCTCGATGCACGCCATCTGCATGCCGAGGCAGATGCCAAAGAAGGGCACACCCCGTTCGCGCGCGAAGCGCACGCTCGAAATCTTGCCTTCGGAGCCGCGCTCGCCGAACCCGCCGGGCACGAGAATGCCGTGCATCGGCTCAAGATTGGCGGCCAGATCCTCGTCGCGTTCGAACATTTCGGCGTCGAGCCAGCGGATATTGACCTTGACCCGGTGCGCCATGCCGCCGTGGACCAGCGCTTCGTTGAGCGATTTATAGGCATCGGGCAACGACACATATTTGCCGACGACGCCGATCGTGACCTCGCCTTCGGGATGCTGTTTGCGGTCCATGATGTCGTACCAGCGGGACAGGTCGGGCGCGGGCGCATCGTGGATGCCGAACGCGCGCAGAACCTCGCCGTCCAGCCCCTCGCCATGATATTGGACCGGGACCGAATAGATGCTGTCGGCGTCAAGCGCCGGGATCACGGCTTCCTTGCGGACGTTGCAGAAGAGCGCGATCTTCGCGCGCTCGGTTTCGGGCAGCGGTTTTTCGCAGCGGCAGAGCAGGATGTCGGGCTGGACGCCGAGCGAGGCGAGTTCGCGCACGCTGTGTTGCGTTGGCTTGGTCTTCAGCTCGCCCGCGGCGGCTATATAGGGCACCAGCGTGACGTGGACCGAAATCGCGTTTTCGCGTCCTTCTTCATTCTTAAGCTGGCGGATCGCCTCGATGAAAGGCAGCGATTCGATATCGCCGACCGTGCCGCCGATCTCGCAGAGCACGAAATCGAGGTCGTCGATCTCGGCGCGCGCAAATTCCTTGATCGCATCGGTGACGTGCGGAACGACCTGCACCGTCGCGCCAAGATAGTCGCCGCGGCGTTCCTTGGCGATGATGCCCTGATAGATGCGGCCCGAGGTGACATTGTCGCTCTGCCGCGCCGCAACGCCGGTAAAGCGTTCATAATGCCCAAGGTCGAGGTCGGTTTCGGCGCCGTCGTCGGTCACATAGACCTCGCCGTGCTGATAGGGCGACATCGTCCCCGGATCGACGTTCAGATAGGGATCGAACTTCCGGATACGGACGCGATAGCCGCGCGCTTGCAACAAAGCCGCGAGGCTAGCCGCCATCAAACCTTTGCCAAGCGAGGAGACCACGCCGCCGGTGATAAAAATGAACCGCGCCATGGGAGGAAAGACTTACTCAACGGGAGGGGGACGGCGCAAGCCGTCGAATCGCATCCGGCGGAAATTATTTCCGCCGGGCGGGCTGAAGGTGGAGGCCGAAGCCGCCGGTTATTTCTTGGCGGGCGGTGCCTGTGCCGGAGCCGGAGCGGCTTCCGGGCTGGCCGCGGCAGCGGCGGCGGCGGCCAGCGGATCGTCGCTCGCCACGGCGGGGGCGGCGGGCGTCCCCTGGGCGGGCGGAGCCGCGCCGGTCAGGGACGAAGAGCCGCTCGTCTGCGGCTGCGCGGTTTTCGACAACGACGTGTCGATCGTCGAACCGCTACGGCCAACCGAGGCCATGGCCGCAAGCAGGATCGACAGCGCGACGAACGCCGTCGCCAGGATCGTCGTCGCCCGGGTCATGAAATCGGCCGCGCCGCGCGCCGAAAGCAGGCCCGCAGGACTGCCACCGACGCCCAGGCCACCACCTTCCGACTTCTGCATCAGAATGACGCCGATCATCACCGCAGCAACGAGCGCCTGCAGGACAAGTACGAAGGTGAAGAGACTGGACATCATATTTTCCCGAACTTGCGCGACCTCAAACGGACCGCGCCCGCGGCGCACATAGAGACGAAGGGGCCTCGCTTCAACCCGCGAGTGTCGCCGCCGCCGCAATGATCGGCACGAACTTTGCGGCCGTCAGGCTCGCGCCGCCGACCAGCGCGCCGTCGACGTCGCCGGCGTCGAGCAGTTCGGCGGCATTCTCGCCATTGACCGACCCGCCATAGAGAATGCGCATATCCTCCGCCGCGTCGCCGAAACGCGCCGCCAGCGCCCCGCGGATGGCGCCATGCATCGCGGCAACATCGGCGACGGTAGGCACCAGCCCGGTTCCGATCGCCCAGATCGGTTCATAAGCGATGGCAAGGCTTTGCGCGTCGAAATGGTCGGGCACCGATCCAGCAATTTGCGACAGCACATAATCGATCGCGCCGCCGGATTCGCGTATTTCGCGCGGTTCGCCGACGCACAGGATGACCGAGAGCCCCGCCTCGAGGCCCGCTTCGGCCTTTGCGCGCACATCGGCGTCGCTTTCGGCGAAGCCTTCGCGTCGCTCGCTATGCCCGACGATGACGACGCTCGCGCCGATATCGGCCAGCATCTGCGCGGCGACCGATCCCGTGAAGGCGCCCGAGACGGCGCTATGGCAATCCTGCCCACCGATTGCCTTACCCGGCGCTGCCGCGGCCATCGCGCCGATCAGCGTGAAGGGCGGACAAATCGCGACATCGACCATGGGATGACCGTCCGCCGCAGCAAAGATCGCCTGCGCCTCGCCGAGTGCGTCCGACAGACCGTTCATTTTCCAGTTGCCGACCACATATTTGCGCCGCGCCATCCCTATCTCTCCCGTTGTTCGAACCTTGCCCGTGCCCTAGCGGCGCGCAGGGCCGATAGGCAAGCCGCGTCGCACGCGCATGAAAAGCGCCTTTCCAGCCTTGATGCGGCACCGCCTCCCGCCTAAAGCAGCGCGCAACCGCGCCTGACCCGCGCCCTGCCGGAAAGAATGCCCGTTCCATGATTACCGCCATCCGCGCCATGTTTTCCTCGACGATCGGCAAATTCCTTGCCCTCGGCTTCGTCGTCCTCGTCGGGCTCGCCTTCGCGCTCGGCGATGTGACGGGCAATTCGAGCTTTGGCGGGATCGGCGGCGCGAATGTCGCCAAGGTCGGCAGCGAACAGATCGGCGTAGGCGAATTGCGCGAGCGCGCGCGGCAGGCTTATGATCAGGCGCGCCAGCAGCAGCCGGGTCTCACCATGGCTGCCTTCGTCGAATCGGGCGCGCTCGACGAGGTGCTCGATCAGCTAGTCGAAGGGCTCGCGTTCGACCAGTTCGCGACCGACATGGGTTTCAGCGTCAGCAAGCGCCTCATCGACGGGCGCATCGCCGACCTGCCCGCCTTTGCCGGCGTGTCGGGGAAGTTCGATCAGAAGGTCTTCGAGAATTTCCTGCGCCAGAACGGCCTCACCGAAACCCAGCTTCGCCGCGACCTGCGCCAGCAGCTGCTCATCGAACAGCTCGCCGCGCCGATCGCCACGATGCCGCGCATCGCACCGGGGATGGCGCAGCCTTATGCCGCTCTGTTGATGGAACAGCGGCGCGGACAGGCAACCTTCATACCGGCAAGCCCCTTCGCGCCGACCGCCGACCCCGGCGATGCCGCGCTCAAGACGTTCCTGTCCCAAAATGCGACAAAGTTCACCGTCCCCGAACGCCGCGTCATCCAATATGCGCTTTTCGACCGCAGCGCGGTGCCGGTTCCGGCGGTCACCGACGCCGAAGTCGCCAAGGTCTACAAGGACAATGCCGCGCAATATGCCGCGAGCGAAACCCGCCGCTTCGCGCAGGTGATCGTTCCTGACCAAGCAGCGGCAACGGCGCTCGCTGCCAAGGTTCGAGGCGGCACCTCGCTCGCCGCCGCCGCACAGGCGGCGGGCCTGTCGGCCTCGACCACCGGCGACCTCACCCAGTCGGCCTATGCCGCAACGAGCAGCGCCGCTGCCGCCAAGGCTGCTTTCGCCGCCAAGCGCGGCGACCTGATCGGCCCGACGCAGACCGGCCTCGGCTGGACAGTTGCGCGCGTCGAGGATGTCACTGCGAAACCCGCGCGCAGCCTTGCCGACGCCACCCCTGAAATTCGCACCGAGCTTGCCAAGAACAAGGCGAACGAAGCGATCGTCGATTATTATAACGCGCTTCAGGACGCCGTGAACGGCGGCGCCGCGGTCGAGGAAGTGGCGGCAGATCGCAAGCTCCAGCTTGTCGAGACGCCCGCGCTTCTGCCCAGCGGTCGCGCGCCCGCACAGCCCGCTTTCGCACCGGCACCTGAACTCGCCCCCCTTGTCGCGCAGGCTTTCCAAGCCGCAGGTGAAGGCGAAGCGCATATCGCAACGCTGGTCGAGAATGAGAAATTCGCGGTCTATGCGGTGAAATCGATCACGGCTGCGGCTCCCCCGCCATTCGCGCAGATCCGAGGTGACCTGCTCAGCGAATGGCGCTTTGCCGAAGGGCAGAAGGTTGCCCGCGGCAAAGCGCGCGCGATCGTGAAGGCTGTCGAGGGCGGCAAGAGCCTCAGCGAAGCTGTCGCGGCCGCTGGTCCCAATATCGGCAATGTCCAGACGATCGGCGGCCGCCGCGCCGAACTCGGTGCCGGCGGCAAGCCCGTTCCGCCCGAACTCGCGCTGCTCTTTTCGATGGCCAAGGGCAGTGTGAAGACGCTGGAAATCCCCGCCAATCGCGGCTGGATGGTGATCGCACTGAACGACGTTCAGCGCCCCGATCCCAAATCGATCGAGCCGCAGCGCGTTGCCGCGATCGCCCAGCCGCTCGCCCCCGCCTTCGGTAACGAGCTGATCGAACAGCTTTCCGCCGAGGCGAAGCGCCGCGTCGGGGTGACGATCAACAAGAAACTCGTCGACCAGCTGCGCGCTGAGCTGACCGGCACCACGCCGGTCGTCGAATAGACGGGTGAGTCTGGAGGGCAAAGCCGCTGCGCTCGAAGCGCTGGCCGGGGCGCGCGGCGCGGTCGTCTGGCAGCGGCTGATCGCCGACATCGAAACCCCAGTCTCGGCGGCGTTAAAGCTCATCGAGCCGGGGCGCGGCGACTGGGTGCTCGAATCGGTCGAAAGTGGCGAGACGCGCGGGCGCTACAGTCTGATCGGCCTCGACCCCGATCTGATGTTCGAGGTCACTGGCGAAACCGCGCGGATCAACCGCGACTGGCGCCGCGACCGTGACGCCTTCACCCCGCTTGCCGCCCCCGCGCTCCAGGCGCTGCGCGATCTCGTCGCCGAATGTCGCTTCGACGTGCCCGAAGGCTTGCCGAAAGCACTGGCAACGCTCGTCGGTTTTTTCGCCTATGAAACTATCGGCCTCGTCGAACGCATCCCGCGTGCGCTGGGCGGCGGGCTCGGCCTGCCCGACATGATCTTCGTGCGCCCGACGGTGGTCCTCGTCTTCGACCGCCTCGCCGACGAACTCTTCCTGATCGCGCCGATCTGGCCCGACCCCGCCGGAGCGATCGACCGGATGATCGAGGCGGCGCAGGACCGGCTGGACACGATCGCAGCGCGCCTTTCAAGCGTCAGCGCCCATGCCGACCGTGCTGCAACCGAAGCACTGCCCGCCGATATCGGCCCGAACGCGGTGACGCCGCCCGCCGAATTCGCGTCGATGGTCGCCAAAGCGAAAGATTACATCGCCGCGGGCGACATTTTCCAGGTCGTGCTGTCGCAGCGTTTCTCGACCCCGTTCGACCTGCCGCCCTTCGATCTTTATCGCGCGCTTCGCCGCGTGAACCCCTCGCCCTTCCTCTATTTTCTCGACCTCCCCGGCTTCGCGCTGATCGGATCGTCGCCCGAAATCCTCGTCCGGGTTCGCGATGGCGAAATCACCATTCGCCCGATCGCCGGCACCCGCCCGCGCGGCCGAACCAGCGCAGAGGATGTCGAAAACCGCGAATCGCTGCTTGCTGATCCCAAGGAGCGCGCCGAGCATCTGATGCTGCTCGACCTCGGCCGCAACGACGTGGGGCGCGCGGCTGTGGGCGGCAGCGTGACCGTCACCGACAGCTACACCGTCGAATATTACAGCCATGTCATGCACATCGTGTCGAACGTCATCGGGCGCATCGCCCCCGACAAGGACGCGATCGACGCCCTGTTCGCGGGCTTCCCCGCGGGCACCGTCAGCGGCGCGCCAAAGGTTCGCGCCTGCCAGATCATCGCCGAACTCGAAGCCGATGTGCGCGGGCCTTATGCGGGCGGCGTCGGCTATTTCGCCCCCGACGGCAATATGGACAGCTGTATCGTGCTGCGCACCGCGATCGTGAAAGACGGCGAAATGCACGTCCAGGCCGGCGCCGGCATCGTCGCCGACAGCGATCCCGCCTATGAACAGCGCGAGTGCGAAGCCAAAGCGGGGGCGTTATTTGCGGCGGCCCGCGAAGCGGTGCGGCTCGCGGGGACTCCGGGGTACGGGCAATAGCTTGACCTGATCGGGACGCGCGCTAGCGTCCCGCTATGCGCAAACTCCTCGCCCCGCTCGCTCTGCTGCTCGCCAGCGCTACCCCCGCCCATGCCCAGACCGTCGAGGGGGCCGCAGAAGGTGACGCAATCCTCAAGGATTTCACCTTCGCAACGGGCGAAAAGCTGCCCGAACTCAAGATGCATTATACGACGCTCGGGACGCCGCAGCGTGACAAAAAGGGTAATGTCACCAACGCCGTGATGATCCTTCACGGCACCGGCGGTACAGGCAAACAATTCTTCCAGCCGCAATTCGCGAACGAACTCTTCGGCCCCGGCCAGCCGCTCGACACGAGGAAATATTACATCATCCTGCCCGACAATATCGGTCACGGCGGCTCGTCGAAGCCGAGCGACGGGATGCGGATGACCTTCCCCAAATATGATTATGACGACATGGTCGGCGCGCAATACCGGATGCTCACCGAAAAGCTCGGCGTCCACAAACTCAAGCTGATCCTCGGCACCTCGATGGGCTGCATGCACGCCTTCGTCTGGGGGCAAACCCATCCCGATTTCGCCGAAAAGCTCGCACCCTTCGCCTGCCTTCCGGTCGAGATCGCGGGCCAGAACCGCATGTGGCGCACGCTCTCGATCGACGCGATCAAGGCCGACCCGTTGTGGAACGGCGGCAACTACATTAATCCGCCCGCATCGAGCCTGCGGACCGCCGCCTCGCTGACCATGATCGCAGGCGCCAACCCCTATGCGCTGCAGGCGCAATATCCGACGCGCGCAGCGGCAGAAAAATACAAGGACGAAGCCTTCGCGCGGACCTATGGCCGGAACGACGCCAACGACGTTATTTATCAGCTTGATAGCTCGCGAACCTATAATCCCTGGCCCAACCTGGAAAAGATCAAGGTGCCGATGCTGTGGATCAACTCGGCCGACGATTTCATCAACCCGCCCGCCTATGGCATCACCGAGAAAGCGGCAGCGCGCCTGCCGACGGCGAAGTTCATCCTGATCGCCGCGAGCCCCGAGACCAAGGGCCACGGCACCCACACCTGGGCGAAATTCTGGAAGGACGATCTGGCGAAGCTGATGGCCCAGTAACACAACCCCTCGTCATTCCCGCGAAAGCGGGAACCCAGTTGCAACCTCGGCTCGCTGGGTTCCCGCTTTCGCGGGAATGACGAAGGTGGGTTTGGGAGCCGAAAAGCTTCTATCCCTTCCCCAACTTCCCCAAAACCGTTAGTGCGCCCCCATGATCCTCGTCATCGACAATTACGACAGCTTCACCTTTAACCTTGTTCATTATCTGATCGAACTGGGCGCCGAGGTGCGTGTCGAACGCAACGACGCGCTGACCGCGTTGCAAGCGCTCGCGACCGGCGCTGATGCCATCCTCATATCGCCCGGCCCTTGTACGCCGAACGAAGCCGGAATCAGCCTTGATCTCGTTGCAGCCTGCGCCGATGCGCGACGGCCGCTGCTCGGCGTTTGCCTTGGGCATCAGGCGATCGGCCAGCATTTCGGCGGGACCGTCCAGCGCGGCCATCTGATGCACGGCAAGACCTCGCCCGTCTGCCACGACAACAGCGGCCTTTACGTCGGCCTGCCGTCGCCATTCCAGGCCACACGTTACCATAGCCTCGAAGTCGTTGATATTCCAGAAAAGCTGATAATCAACGCGACGAGCGACGACGGTGCGGTGATGGGCTTCCGCCATGCCGAGCTGCCGATTCACGGTGTGCAATTCCATCCCGAAAGCATCGCGACCGAGCATGGCCACGCGATGCTCGCGAACTTCATGGCAATCGCGGGATTGCCCATCGGCGCGCGGAAGGCGGCATGAGCCGTTTCGGGCCGTTTCCCGATCCGGCGCAGTTGCTCGATCACGACGAGGCCGAGGACGCCTTCGCGACGATGCTCGACGGCGGCGCGAGCGATGAGCAGGTTACCGAATTCCTGATCGCTCTGTCCGATCGCGGCGAAACGATGGTCGAAATCGCCGCAGCGGCGCAGGCGATGCGCGACCGGCTGATCCCCGTCGCAGCACCTGCGGGCGCGATTGACGTCTGCGGCACCGGCGGCGACGGTCATCATACGCTCAACGTCTCGACCGCCGTTTCGATCGTCGTTGCGGCGTGCGAAGTTCCGGTTGCAAAACACGGGAATCGCGCTGCTTCTTCCAAATCTGGCGCCGCCGACACGCTGGAGGCGCTCGGTCTCGACATGGAACGGGCCGACCGGCAAGCCGAGGAACAACTCGCCGACCTCGGCATCTGCTTCCTCTTCGCCGGAACTCGCCATCCGGCGATGAAGCGCATCATGCCGATCCGCAAGGCGATCGGTCGCCGAACGATCTTCAACCTGATGGGGCCGCTCGCCAATCCCGCGCGCGTCACGCGCCAGCTCGTCGGTATCGCCCGTCCCGCCTATGTGCCGGTCTATGCCGAGGCGCTGCACCGGCTCGGCACCGAACATTCGCGCGTCATTTCGGGCGACGAGGGGCTCGACGAGCTCTCGCTTGCGGGCGGCAACGAGGTTGCGGTGGTGATGCCCGAGGGGGTCCGGATGCAGCGCAGCGTTGCCGCCGATGCGGGCCTTCCGACACGCTCGCTCGCCGAAATTCGTGGCGGCGACGCTGAATATAACGCAAAGGCGCTTCGCCGCTTGCTCGAAGGCGAGCCAGGTGCGTATCGCGATGCCGTCCTCTACAACGCCGCCGAAGCGCTCGTTGTTGCGGGTGCGGCCGCAACGCTGATCGAGGGTGTCGAGGAAGCCGCCGAAGCGATCGACAAAGGCCTTGCCAACGCGCTTCTCAATTGCTGGATCGCGTATAAATGAACAAGCTGACCCAAATCCTCGCCACCAAGGCCGACGAAGTGACCGAGCGCCGCGCGCTGCGCACGCTGTCCGAACTTGACGCAATCGACGCCGGCCCGGTTCGCGGCTTCGCGGCGGCGCTTCAGGCCAAGATCGACGCGGGCGGTTTCGGCCTGATCGCAGAAATCAAGAAAGCGTCACCATCCAAGGGATTGATAAGAGATGATTTCGACCCTGCCGATCATGCGCGCGCTTATGCAGCGGGTGGAGCGGCTTGCCTGTCGGTCCTGACCGATGCGTTCTATTTTCAGGGACATGAAGATTATCTGGTCGCGGCGCGCGCCGCCTGCACCCTCCCTGCGCTGCGCAAGGATTTCATGGTCGACCCGTGGCAGGTCGCCGAAGCGCGCGCGATCGGCGCCGATGCGATCCTGATCATCGTCGCCGCGCTCGAGGATGGCGTGATGCAGGAAATCGAGGCCGCAGCGATCGAACGCGGCATGGACATACTCGTCGAAGTCCATGACGAGGCCGAACTCGATCGCGCGCTGACAAGGCTGACGTCGCGCCTCATCGGTGTCAACAACCGCGACCTCAGAACCTTCGAAACCGATCTGGGCGTCACAGAACGCCTTGCAAAGCGCGTCCCGCCCGGAACATTGCTCGTCGGCGAAAGCGGCATCGCCAGCCACGCCGATTGCGAAAGACTGGCGCGGAGCGGCGTCAAAACCTTCCTCGTCGGCGAAAGCCTGATGCGCCAGGACGACGTCACGGCGGCAACGCGCGCGCTGCTAACGGGCGCCGCCGCGTGACTCGCCCGACGCACCTCGACGAAAGCGGGGCTGCGTCGATGGTCGATGTTGGCACCAAGCCCGCCACGCAGCGCCGCGCGGTCGCGGGTGGGCGCATCACCATGTCCGCGGACGCGCTCGACGCGATCCGCAGCGGCAACGCGCCCAAGGGCGATGTTCTATCGACCGCGCGCATAGCCGGGATTATGGCCGCGAAGCGCACCGCCGACCTCATCCCGCTCTGCCATCCGCTTGCCCTGACCAAGGTCGGCATCGATTTCGCATGGGAAGAAAATGGCATCGCTGTCACCGCGACGGCGGCCACAACGGGCCCCACCGGAGTCGAGATGGAAGCGCTGACCGCCGCTTCGGTCGCACTCCTCACCCTCTACGACATGGCCAAGGCGCTCGATCGCGAAATGATCGTCGGCGATATTCGCCTGCTCGAAAAGAGCGGCGGCCGCTCGGGCGACTGGCGCGCCGGATGACGGGCCTGCTTCCCGTCGAGCAGGCGCAGGCACGGCTTTTCGCGCTTCGGGAGCCGCTGCCGCGCCAAAATATCAGCCTGTCCGAATCGCTTGGCCGCTATCTTTCAGACGATGTCCTCGCCCAGCGCGATCAGCCCGCCGCGCCGCTGTCGGCGATGGACGGCTACGCGATTCGTTTCGACGACCTACCGGGCCCGTGGGCCGTAATCGGCGAAGTGGCTGCGGGCGCCGCGCCCGATCGGGCGGTCAGTGCGCGCGAAGCGATGCGAATCTTCACGGGCGCGATGGTGCCCGCTGGCGCCGACACGGTGGTCGTGCAGGAAGATGTCGCCGTCGACGGCACGCACCTGAGGTTGACCGGCGATGGCCCGGGCACGCGCGGACGTCATATCCGCGAACGCGCCGCCGATTTCGCGAGCGGGGAGTGCCTGCTCCCCGCAGGAACGCGCCTGACCCCCGGTGCCATCGCCGCAGCGGCGATGAGCGGGGCGGGCGGGCTCGCCGTCGGAACGCGCCCAAGCGTCGCGATTATGACCACGGGTGACGAACTCGTCCAGCCGGGGCGCCCCCCCGCACCCGGCCAGATTCCGGACAGCAACGGCGTGATGCTCGCAGCGATGCTCGCAGGCGAGGTGCCCGAGCCGATCTTGCCGCATCACGTCCGCGACGACCGGCTGCTACTTTCCAAGGTTCTCAAAGATCTGGCGCGACGTCACGACGTCATCGTCACCGTCGGCGGCGCGTCGGTTGGCGATCACGACCATGTCCGCGGCGCGTTCGAAGACGCAGGCGGCCATATCGATTTCTGGCGCATCGCGATGCGTCCTGGCAAGCCGTTGATCGCCGGGACGATGGGCGATGCGATATTGCTCGGCCTGCCCGGCAACCCTTCGTCGGCCTTTGTCACCGCGACGCTGTTCCTTCTCCCGCTCATCCGCCATCTCGCCGGCGCGCGCGATCCGCTGCCCACCGTCCAACGGGCGCCGCTTGCCGAACCGTTGCCCGAAGGTGGCACGCGCCGCGATTACCTGCGCGCGCGCCTTGAAAATGGATATCTGACGCCGTTCCTCGGGCAGGAGAGCGGCCTGACCCTGCCGCTGGCTTCGGCGAACAGCCTGTTGATCCGCGAGATCGGCGCCCCGGCGCAGGACGCGGGCGCGATGGCGGACTATCTCGTCATCGCTTGACAAGTTCCGCTTTGTTCCACTATCGTTCTCTCTATGTCCGGAACTGGCATCATGGAGAACAACCGATGTTGACCGCCAAGCAGCACGAGCTGCTCCACTTCATCCAGCAACGTCTCGACACGAGCGGCATTTCGCCATCGTTCGAGGAGATGAAGGAGGCGCTGGGTCTGAAGTCGAAATCTGGCATACATCGCCTGATAAGTGCTTTGGAAGAAAGAGGTTTTCTCCGTCGTCTCCCCAATCGCGCTCGCGCGCTGGAGGTGCTCAAAGTGCCTGAAGCGGCAAAAACCGCTCCGCCGCGCGAAAATGTCGTGCCGCTGCGCAAACCCGCCCCCGCGCTGCGACCGATCGCCGCCAACGACATCGTCGAGGTGCCGCTGCATGGCAAGATCGCGGCCGGCGTGCCGATCGAGGCGTTCGAGGACCATAATAATCTGACGGTCCCCGCCGCGTTGCTCGGCTCCGGCGAACATTATGCGCTCGAAGTATCGGGCGACTCGATGGTCGAGGCGGGCATCTTCGACGGCGACTATGCGCTGATCCAGAAAGCGAGTACCGCACGCGAAGGCGATATCGTCGTCGCGCTCGTCGACGGACAAGATGCGACGCTCAAATATTTCCGCCGCGAAGGCCCGATGATCCGCCTCGATCCGGCAAACGCCGCCTATGAACCGCAGCGCTACCCCGCCGATCGCGTCATCGTGCAGGGGCGGCTGTCGGGACTGCTTCGTCGTTACCACTAAGCTGTTGCGGTAAACGCCACGGATGGCTGTCGCCCGCGCGCAGCGTGGCGACGGCCCCCGGTGTTTCGCCCAGATAGAGCGCCAGCCCGCCGGTTTCGGCCAGGCTGTCGCGATCGATGGTCATCCATCGCCCGACGCACTCGCGCGGCAGCCAGCGGTCGCTGATCACGACATCGGCGGCGGCACAGGCGGCCGCCATGTCGGCACCCTCGATCCGGTCGCGCCCGCGCGAGGCGAGGATGATGTAGCGTCGCGGGCCCTTTCCCTGGCTCCAGCGGCAGAAATCGCGATTGCATTCGACATGAGGGAGCTCGGTGAGCGCCGAGAAAGGAGCATCGACACCTGCGGCCTCGGCCATGCTGCCGCGCACAAAATCGCCCGCCCGGTCGCGAAGCAGCGCGTAGCTGCCACCGGGAATCGCCGCGGCGATATGGCGGCCGTCGCCGGTCACCAGCAGATCGGGACGCGGCTGGACGAGCAGCGCCGCCATTCCGATCGCCGACGGCAATGCGCCGGCGCGACGCCAGGGCGTGTTCCACAGCAGCAGCCAGAGACCGCCGAAGACTGCCAGGGCAAAGCCCCAGCGCGGAAACGTCGGCAAAGTCGCAACCGCACCCGGCGCGTTCGCAACGCCATGGGCCAGTCCGATCAGCGCGCTAAGCGCCTGTTCGGCAATCCACCAGAAGGGCGCGCCCAGTCCGACGCTGTCGAACAGCAAGGCGAGCGCCTCGGCGGGCATGATAACAAAGGTCGTCAGTGGGATCGCGACGACATTGGCGAGCGCGCCATAGAGGCCCGCCTTGTGGAAATGGAACAGTGCGATCGGAGCGAGCGCGACTTCGACGACAAGCCCGGTGACAAGCAGCCCTGCAATGGCGCGACCGAATCGCAGCAGCCACGATTCCTCGCGCCGCGCCAGAAAGCCGCGCATCGGGCGGCTCTCGTGCAGCGCGATGATCGCGGTGACCGCCGCAAAACTCAGCTGGAAACTAGGCCCCGCAAGCGATTCGGGCCGCCAGATCAGCACGACGAGCGCGCCCGCCGCAACCAGCCGCAGCGTCAGCGCCTCGCGCCCCATCAAAAAGGCGACAAGCACGAGCAGCGCGGCGATAAACGAGCGCAGCGTCGGCACTTCGGCGCCGGCCAGCCATGTATATCCACCGCCCGCAAGCGCCCCTGCCGCTGCCGCGAGGGGAAGGACATAACCCGCCAGCGCCAGCCGCCGGCTCAGCGCGAACAGCCGCATCGTCAGCAGCATCGCAAACCCGACGACGGCGGTCACGTGCAGCCCGCTGATCGACAGCAGATGCGCCAGTCCGCTGCGCCGCATCGCCCCCTCGTCGATTTCGCTGATCGCGCCGCGATCCCCCGTCACCAGCGCCGCAGCAATGCCGCCCGGCGATCCCGCAACCTGATCATGGATATGCGCGCTGAGCCGCGCGCGCAGAGGCGGTATCCCGCCCCAGCTGCCCGGCGCCCGCGAAACCTCGCCCAACACCGTCCCGACCGCCCCGATGCGGTCGAACCATGCGCGCTGCGCAAAATCATAGCCGCCGGGAAGGCTCGCCGTTGGTGGCGGCATCAGCCGCGCCCTGACCCCGATCGTCGCGCCATCGGTGAGGTCGGCCGCCTGTTCGCTGCGCAGCGTCAACCGCACGCGCGGCGGCAAATCGGCGCGGTTCCGCGGCAAAGCTATAATGCGAATTTGTCCCTTCGCAGGCAGCGGCTCGACGCGCTCGACGATCGCAGAAAATTCGGTCACCACCGGTGCCGCCAACACCGCCGCCGCGACCCATAGGGCGCGCGCCCAGATCAGCAAAACGCCCGCTGCCGTCACTCCGCACCCGATGACGATCAGCCGCCCGAGCCGGCTATGCCAGCCGATGAGCAGCCCCGCGCACAAGCCGCCTGCGAGCACGAACAGCAATCCCGTCCAGTGCGCCTCGGCGGGTAATGCGAACCATGCGGCGATACCGGTGCCGAGCGCAACGGGCAGCCAGAGCCCGACCCGCTCGCGCTCGGCCTCGAGCCGCGCTTCGAGCCCATCGGCGATCCGACACCAATGTATGACCCAAGCTCGCGCAATGGGCGTTTGAAGCAGCCTTGTCGCCATGCTAGGGGCTCCCCCGATCCCCGCCCAGAAGGGCGGCAAATTGAGTGAAAGAGGCCGCAGTGGCAACCGAAAACCAGACCAAAGTGGCAGCAGCGAGCCGCGACGCGACACCCGAAGCAACCGGCGCCGACGTGGTGACGCGATTTGCTCCCTCGCCGACCGGTTTCCTGCATATCGGCGGCGCGCGCACCGCCCTGTTCAACTGGCTGTTCGCTCGCCATCACGGCGGCAAATTCCTGCTGCGGATCGAGGACACCGACCGCGCGCGCTCGACCGACGCCGCGATCGACGCGATTCTCGACGGCATGCAGTGGCTCGACCTCGACTGGGACGGCGAGACGGTGTTCCAGTTCGCGCGCGCGCCGCGCCACGCTGCGGTTGCGGCGGAACTGCTCGCGAAAGGCGAAGCCTATCGTTGCTACCTCACACAGGACGAACTCGCCGCGATGCGTGCCGAGGCGCAGGAAAAACGCCTGCCCTTCCGCGTCCGCAGCCCGTGGCGCGACCGCGACGACGGCGACCCGTCGGCTCCTCATGTTATCCGCCTGCGCGCGCCGCAGGACGGCGCCGCGACGATCGCCGACAAGGTCCAGGGTGACGTCACCGTCCAGAACGCCGAACTCGACGATTTCGTCCTGCTGCGCAGCGACGGCACGCCGACCTATATGCTCAGCGTCGTCGTCGACGACAACGACATGGGCGTGACGCATGTGATCCGCGGCGACGACCATCTCAACAACGCGTTCCGCCAGCTCGCGCTGATCCGCTCGATGAACTGGTGCGAGCCCGTTTATGCCCATGTTCCGCTGATCCACGGCGCCGACGGGGCAAAGCTGTCGAAGCGCCACGGCGCGCTCGGCGTCGACGCGTACCGCGACGAACTCGGCTATCTTCCCGAATCGGTGAACAATTATCTGCTCCGCCTCGGCTGGGGGCATGGCGATGACGAAATCATCAGCCGGGCGCAGGCGACCGAGTGGTTCGACCTTGCGCATGTCGGCCGTTCGCCGTCGCGGTTCGATTTCAAAAAGCTCGAAAATCTGAACGGCCATTATCTGCGTGAAGCCGATAATGCGCGCCTCGCGGGCCTCGTCGCGCCGCGCGTCGAAAAGCTCGTTGGGCGCGCGCTGGACGATGCCGACCGCGACCTGCTGGCGCGCGCGATGGAGTCGCTGAAGCCGCGCGCCAAGACGCTCGACGAGATCGCCGATGGCGCTATTTTCCTGTATCAGCCGGACCCGTTGCCAGTGGACGAAAAGGCGGCCGAGGTGCTAAGGGCCTCGCCCGAAGGCCTGCTTGCTGCGGTGACAGAGCGACTGCGCGGACTGAACGATTGGACGACAGAAGAGCTGGACGCCGCCGTGCGTGCCGAAGCCGAAGCCGCCGAACTGGGGCTCGGTAAATTGGCGCAACCGTTGCGCGCGGCGCTAACCGGCCGAACCATTTCCCCGGGGATTTTCGACGTGCTGCTGTTGCTCGGACGCGATGTGAGTCTGGCGCGACTTGACGCAGCGCAACATTATCCGGCAGGGGCGTAGCCACTCTCTCCCCCCGCCGTCAGTACAGGGAACAAAATATGACCGACACTGCGAAAATCACCCTCGGCGACAAGACCGTCGATAGCCCTGTCCTGTCGGGCACCGTCGGCCCCGACGTCGTCGACATCCGCAAATTCTACGCCCAAACGGGCGCCTTCACCTATGATCCCGGCTTCACCTCGACCGCGAGCTGCGAATCGCAGCTCACCTATATCGACGGTGACGAGGGCGTGCTGCTCCACCGTGGCTACGCGATCGGCGACCTCGCCGAACAATCGAGCTTCATGGAAACTTGCTATCTCCTGCTCAACGGCGAACTGCCGAACGGCGAGGAACTGCAGACGTTCGAAAATACGATCACGCGCCACACGATGCTGCACGAACAGCTCGCGACCTTCTATCGCGGCTTCCGGCGCGACGCGCACCCGATGGCGGTGATGTGCGGCGTCGTCGGTGCATTGAGCGCCTTCTACCCCGACTCGACCGAGATCCACGATCCGCACCAGCGGATGATCGCCAGCCACCGGCTGATTGCGAAAATGCCGACGATCGCGGCGATGGCGTATAAATATTCGGTCGGCCAGCCCTTCGTCTATCCCGACAATTCGCTGAGCTACACCGGCAATTTCCTGCGTATGACCTTCGGCGTGCCTGCCGAACCCTATGAGGTGAACCCGGTCGTCGAACGCGCGCTCGACCGCATCTTCATCCTCCACGCCGATCACGAACAGAATGCATCGACCTCGACCGTCCGCCTCGCGGGTTCGTCGGGTGCCAATCCGTTCGCTTGCATCGCCGCGGGCATCGCCTGCCTGTGGGGCCCCGCGCATGGCGGCGCGAACGAGGCCGCCCTCAATATGCTGCGCGAAATCGGCCGTCCGGAGCGCATCCCCGAATATATCGCGCGTGCGAAGGACAAGGACGATCCCTTCCGCCTGATGGGCTTCGGTCATCGCGTCTACAAGAATTACGATCCGCGCGCGACGGTGATGCAAAAGACCGTGCGCGAGGTGTTCGAGGCGCTCAAGGTCAACGACCCGGTGTTCGAGGTCGCGCTGCAGCTCGAGGAAATGGCGCTCAGCGATCCCTATTTCGTCGAAAAGAAGCTGTTTCCGAACGTCGATTTCTATTCGGGCGTGATCCTGTCGGCGATCGGTTTCCCGACGACGATGTTCACCGCACTCTTCGCGCTTGCCCGCACCGTCGGCTGGGTCGCGCAGTGGAACGAAATGATTTCGGACCCCGCACAGAAAATCGGCCGTCCGCGCCAGCTCTACACGGGCCCGACGCACCGCCCCTATGTCGCGGTCGACAAGCGCTAAGCGGCAAATTCCTTATAATTTCGAGCGGCGGCGTGGGCGACCAGGCCGCCGTTTCGATTCAGACTTCGCGCGCCGGTAAACTCAGCGTAAACCGCGCGCCCTGTCCCGGCGCGCTATCGACCGTCAGCTCGCCGTCCATCGCCCGCGCCAGCCGCCGCGCGATATAGAGACCGAGCCCCGAACCGCCGCTGTCGGTGCGGCCCAGTCGCTCGAACTTCTCGAACACCACCGCCTGCTGTTCGGCGTCGATCCCCTGCCCCTGGTCGGCGACGGTGACCATCGCGCGGTCGCCCTCGCGGTTCACGCGGATCCAGATCAGCGAGTTCTCAGGCGAATAGCGGATCGCATTGCCGAGCAGATTGAGCAGGACCTGCAGAACACGGCGAAATTCGCCCGTCGCGGGCATTTGGTCGTCCGTGCGCGGCGCGTCGATCCGGATGCCTTTTTCCTCGGCCTTCATGCCGAGCAGGCCGACCGCGCGGCGCGCCAGATCGCCGAGGTCGATCTCATCCTGTGCCGCCTTGAACCCGGGCCGCTCGATATTCTGCAGATCGGCCAGGTCGTCGACCAGGCCCAGAAGATGGCGCCCGGCGTGCGCGATATCGCCGGCATAGCGTGCATAATCGGCGCGAATGGGGCCATCGAACTGTCCGGAAATCGTCTCCGCCGTCGCGATGATACGGCTGAGCGGACCGCGCAGCGCGCCGTCGATCCGGCGCCCGAACTGCGGATCGGACAGCGGCAGCGACCCGAAGGCCGGATCGATCAGCGTGGCGCTCGAGGGTGGCTCGGCGGGCGACTCGGCTTCGGCGACGACCGCGAGCCCGCGAAAGCCCGTAAAACGACCCGTTGCGTCGAACAGCGCCTCGCCTGACAGCGTCATCGCCCTGCCCCCAGCCTGCACGCGCTGACCATCGAAGCGCGATTGCCTTGCGAGCGCGCGGAGCACGGGGAAACGCCCGTCTTCATCGGGTTGCAACTCGAATAGTTCGGAGAGCGAGCGCGCTTCCCAGCTCTCCGGTATCGGTGGCGCTTCGGCGGCTGCCCGCAAAGCGACGATGCGCAGATGCTGATCGCATTCCCAGGTCCAGCTTTGCGGCACCGCGGTGCTATCGGCGATCGCGGGCACCTGCGGCTGTGTGACAGGGCGCGTGCGCCAGTCGCTGATCTCGAGGCTCGCACCCTCGGCATCGGGTATGATGCGGACCAATGCGTGGATGTCGCTATGATCGTCGGCGGCATGAAGCGGGCGGCTGATATCGCGATTTAGGCGCTGGGCCAGCGTAACGAGCCGCGCGAGGTGCGGTAGCGCCAGCGGCTTGTCGAGCCCCGCCCCGGCGCGCTGTTGCAGGCGCAGCAGCGGCGCGTCGGCGCTGACCAGCGCCCCCGACCGGTCGATCCGGCCCCGGATGATACGCTCACTCATCGCTGCTCGCATCGGCCACCGCACGCGCGGGCAGCATCATCAGCGAGGCCTCGAGCGGCGCCAGCGCGGCGTGATCGAGGCGCAGCGGCGCGAGCAACGAAGGCAATGCGGCACTTTCGGCGGTCAGCAGCGTCATCGCCAAGTCGCCATAGGTACGGCGGTGCGCGGCGGCGGCAAGCGCAATCAGCGTCGGCCAATTGTGGCGCGCGATCGCCGCTGCGGCCGCGTCGGGCAAGGCGGCACCCAAAATCTCGTAATAGGCCTGTCCGGCCGATTCGATGCCGCGCTCGCCCGCCTGCCGTTCGGTCGCGCCCCGCACCGCGTCTCCCAACTCGGCGGCGCGTGCCGTATCGCCGCTTACCGCGGCGAGCCGCCACGCGGCGATATCGAGCAACAGGGTGCGGAAAATTTCGCCATCGAGATCGGCGATCGCGAGCGCGGGATTGCCCAGCGCGTCGAAGCGGCGACGGTCGGCGATCTGCAGCGCCAGATATGCGCGATCGACGTCGGACAGCGGTTCGCCGACCGCGGACGCATCGGCATTCGTCGCGTCGGTTTCGGCAAGGATCGGCGGCGGACTGGTCCGCAGCGCCGATTGCTCGCGCCAGCGATGCTCCTCGGCGCGCGCGAAACAAATGCCGGCAAGCCGCGTCGCAGACGGCAATCCGCCGCGCACCCATTCACCCCACAGCGCGCCCGGATCGATACCGGGATGAAGCCGCGCCGCGACATCGACGACCAACCGGCGTGCGATGCCCAGCGACAGCGCGCGCTGCTCTTCGGTCAGCCGTCCGGCAGCGGGCGCAGCCAGATAGCCCGCCAACTCGCGAAGGCGGGCAGACAGCGTCGGCGAGGGCGGGTCGATGCCGGGGGAGGAAACCGAGTCAATCATGCGCGTCCGCCAATAACAGGATCGCGTTAATAGGCCTTAAACCTTCAATATCTTTGTTTTACCGCGCCTCCGGGCGCCGAGCGAGCCGCAGCCAGAGCAAAATCTGGAGCAACGCCAGCAGCGGCAGGATGGCGAACATCAACGACGCGAAGCCGAAGAGCAGCGCCGGCGCAAGCATAATCCAGGCCTGGTCGGCGTCGGGGAGCAGCCAGTGGAAGCGCCGCCGCGCGCCCGAATCCTCATAGAGCCAGCGGGCCAACAGGATCGTCGCAGCAAGGCACGGCGCCAGCGCAGCCTCGGCAAACAGGGGCATCTTGTGCGCCGGACCGCTGAGCGACAGCAGCCATGGGAAGCTCGCAAGCAACACCCACGCAAAGCTGCGGATCACATCGCGCGTCCGGTCCTGCGCGGCGCTTTCGGCGCGAAAGGCCGAGAGGAACCGCATCGCGGCGAGCCCCAGTCCACCGAAAATCGCCACCAGCGCCCCCGCCGCCGCCAGCCCGCTCGCCGCGAGCAACGCGACGATCACCCACAGCAAAGCGGTGACATAGGGCAGATAGCGCGCCGTCATTGGCGATTTGACCAGCAAGGGCCCGGCGAGCCGGATCAGCGGCATCATGATCGCCGAGCGCCCGAGCCCCATGCCGCCATATTCGACCTGTTGCAGGCTCGATTGCTCGATCAGTACCGCGGTCGGGCGATCGACGATGATCGCAATCTCGCCCTGCTCGAACAGCGCAGGCTCGCAATAGAGCCGCCGCGCGCCCGATTGCACCGCGAGCCGCAGCAGCGTCAGCATCATGTCCCATTCGCCTGGCATCGCGGCGAGTTCGGCGACCATCGTGTCGGAAATGCACGCCAGCCCGCCCCAGCGCCGCGTCGCATCGATCCGTTCGAACATCTGCGTCAGCGGCGTATCGCCGGTGACCAGGATGGCGGGCGATCCGGGCTTCGCGATCGCCGCATAATGCGTCCCGCCGGCCCGCAAGCCGTCGGCAACGAGGATGATACGGTCGTCGCCCTCGACCAGCACCATCAGGTCGGCGGCGGCCCGCACGGGGGTCACTTTCACCCCGCGGCGGCGGATGCGGTCGCACGTTGCCAGCAATTCGGCGGGGACCGCGGCGACCGCGACCGCGATATGCGTCACACCGACGTCGGAAAGGCGCGCCGCCTGCCGTTCGATCAGCGTTTCGCCCGCCACGGTGACGAGCGCACGGAGCGACCCGTCGGGCAACGTTTCGGAAGCGCCGACCAGCGCGATCAGGGCCATCGGCGCCGAAGGATTGGAGCAGCGGTCATCGACGCGAAGCTTTAGGGCCGACGAGGCGATTGGCAAGCCCCGCAATGGCGCACGATGACGTCACGCCTTCACCCTCGTTTCCCTTACTTTCCGTGTCCTTTTCGCCCGCAAAAAAATACGGAAAAAAGGACCGAATCGCTGGCCTTTCCACCCATCATCGGCTAGGCTAAATCCACCTCCCGAAAGAACGAAAAAAGGCCGGGTCTTGACCGAAGAAAATACGCCTACGCCGCCGTCCGAGGATGGCGTTTCATCGATCAATATCGTCGATGAAATGAAAACATCGTACCTCGATTACGCGATGAGCGTGATCGTCAGCCGCGCGCTCCCCGACGTCCGCGACGGGTTGAAGCCGGTGCACCGCCGCATCCTCTACTCGGCGTTCGAAAGCGGCTATGTCGCCGGGCGTCCCTATCGCAAGTCGGCGCGTATCGTCGGCGACGTCATGGGTAAATATCACCCGCACGGCGACAGCTCGATCTACGAAGCGCTCGCGCGCATGACGCAGGACTGGTCGATGAGCGTCCCGCTCGTCGACGGTCAGGGCAATTTCGGCTCGATGGACCCCGATCCGCCGGCGGCGATGCGCTACACCGAATCGCGCCTCGCCAAGGTCGCGAACACGCTGCTCGGCGATCTCGACAAGGACACCGTCGATTTCCAGCCGAACTATGACGGCTCGGAATCCGAACCGACCGTTCTTCCCGCGCGCTACCCCAATTTGCTCGTCAACGGCGCGGGTGGGATCGCGGTCGGCATGGCGACCAATATTCCGCCGCATAACCTTGGCGAAGTGATCAACGCGACGCTGGCGACGATCGACAATCCCGAAATCAGCCTCGACGACCTGATGACGATCATTCCCGGCCCCGATTTCCCGACCGGCGCGATGATGCTGGGCCAGGGCGGCGCGCGCCTCGCTTACGCCACCGGCCGCGGCTCGATCATGATGCGCTCGACCTATGTCATCGAGGAAGGGCGTAACGATCGCCAGTCGATCGTCCTCACCGCCATCCCCTTCCAGGTCGGCAAGTCCGGCCTCGTCGAGAAGATCGCCGAGGCCGCGCGCGACAAGCGGATCGAAGGCGTCGCCGATATCCGCGACGAATCGAACCGTGAGGGCGTCCGCGTCGTCATCGAATTGAAGCGCGACGCGACCGCCGAGGTCGTGCTCAACCAGCTATGGCGGCACACCCCCGCGCAGTCGAGCTTCCCCGCCAACATGCTCGCGATCCGCGGCGGACGCCCCGAAATGATGGGGCTGAAGACGATCCTCGAGGCGTTCATCGCCTTCCGCGAGGAAGTCATCACCCGCCGCTGCAAGTTCGAACTCGCGAAAGCGCGCGACCGGGCGCACATCTTGCTCGGTCTCGTCGTCGCGGTCAGCAATCTCGACGAAGTTGTCCGCATCATCCGCGGATCGTCGAGCCCCGCCGCAGCGCGCGACGCGCTGCTGGCGCGCGAATGGCCGATCGGTGATATCGCGCCCTATATCCGTCTCGTCGAAGCCATCGATGGCGAGATGGACGAAAGTTCGAGCTATCGCCTGTCCGAAATCCAGGTGAAGGCGATCCTCGACCTTCGCCTGCATCGCCTGACGGCGCTTGGTCGCGACGATATCGGTAACGAACTCAAAGAGCTGGCAAGCGAGATTGAGGGCCTGCTTGAAATCCTCGCCGACCGCGAAAAACTCTATGTCGTGATGCGCGAAGAGCTGATCGCGGTGCGCGACGAATTCGCCAAGCCGCGCCGGACTGTGCTTGCCCCCGCCGCCGACGGTATCGACGACGAGGATCTGATCGAGCGCGAGGAGATGGTCGTCACCGTCACCCTCGACGGCTATATCAAGCGCACCCCGCTCGAGACGTTCCGCGCGCAGCGCCGCGGCGGCAAGGGCCGCGCGGGCATGGCGACGAAGGACGAGGATGTCGTCACAAATTTGTTCGTCACCTCGACGCACACGCCGGTGCTCTTCTTCTCGACCCTTGGCAAAGTCTACCGCATGAAAGTATGGCGCCTGCCCGAGGGCGGGCCCGCAACGCGCGGCCGTCCGATGATCAATCTGCTGCCGCTTGGGCCCGGTGAGACGATCTCGACCGTGCTGCCGCTGCCCGAGGACGAGGCCGAATGGGGCAAGCTGCACGTCATGTTCGCAACCGCGAAGGGCAATGTGCGTCGCAACAGCATGGACGCCTTCACCAACGTGCCGTCGAACGGCAAGATCGCAATGAAATTCGAGGGCGAGGACGAGGACGACCGGCTGATCGGCGTCGCATTGCTCGACGAAAGCGACGATGTCCTGCTCGCGACGCGCCAGGGTAAGGCGATCCGCTTTGCCGGCGACGATGTCCGCGAATTCCAGAGCCGCAATTCGACCGGCGTGCGCGGCATGCGGCTGGCAGGCGGCGACGAGGTCATCTCGCTCTCGATCCTCCACCGCGTCGGCACAACGATGGAGGAACGCGAAGCCTATCTGCGCGCCGCGCCGTGGAAGGATAATGAGAATGCGCCGACCCTCGACGGCGATCGCATGGCCGAATTGGCGGCGAGCGAGCAGTTCATCCTGACCGTTTGCGCCAATGGCTATGGCAAGCTGTCGTCGGCCTATGAATATCGCCGCACCGGTCGCGGCGGCCAGGGGATCACCAACATCGACAATATCGCGCGCAACGGCCCGGTCGTCGCGAGCTTCCCCGCCACGAAGATACATCAGCTGATGCTGGTGACCGATCAGGCAAAGCTGATCCGGATGGGCCTCGATTCGATGCGCGTCATCGGCCGCGGCTCGGCGGGCGTGCGCCTATTCGACGTCGCCAAGGACGAACATGTCGTCTCGGCGGCGCTGATCGAGGAAAGCGACGAGGAAGACGTCGACGGCATCGAAGGCGAAGCGCCCTCGCCCGAAGCCGCGCCGACGGCGGAAACGCCCTCCGAATGACCGCGTCGACCGCCTTCAAGGTGCTCACTGCACAACAATGGGCCGATTTCGAACGCGAGCGCGTGTTCCGGGGCGCGCCGGTGGATATTGCCGACGGCTATATCCACCTGTCGACCGCGGAGCAGCTCGAGACGACGATCGCCAAATATTTCGCGGACCAATCGGGCCTGATGATCGCCGAGGTTGACCTTGCCTGCCTTGGCGACGCGGTGCGCTGGGAACCGGCACGCGGCGGCGATCTGTTCCCGCATATTTATGCCGAACTGCCGATCCAAGCCGTGATAAGCCTGCAAAAGCGCGACTAGCCCTTAACGTCTATAGGATCCCAGACCTTTACCGCGATGACTGCGTTGGGGTGGTGAGCTGCCGTTAATTCTCCCTGTGGCGAAGCCATGGGGAGGGGGACCGCCGCCGCAGGCGGTTATGGAGGGGCCGCGACGCCGGTGTCATTGCCCCTCCGTCAGCGCTTCGCGCTGCCACCTCCCCATGGCTACGCCACAGGGAGGATATTATTTCCGCTTCCGGTCGTTTCCTGCCATGGCAACCGGATCGGCGATCAATGACACAAATGGGATGGCGAGCTGTTATTCTTTCCCTCTCCCCCGTGGATCCCGGATTTGATCCGGGATCCACGGGGGAACTGAGGTTATAGTCTCCAGATCAGGTCCGGGGGACGATGATTGAGAGGTCAGCAATCGGTCGCTGACCGCCCTTTATCAAGCGGTTCACACAAGCTCAGCGTTGCCCGGCTTTCCACGCGCGCACCGCCGTTATCGTCTTTTCGATATGCGCCTGCGGTTTGCTATCGGTGTAGCTGAGCAGGATCGTCCCGTTCGGCGCGATGACGAACGACGTCCGGTTGGAAATCGCCGGCTGGTTCGGGCGCCGGAGCATGGTGTCATATTTCGCCGCGACCTTCGCACCTGGATCGGCCGCGACGGCAAATTTGTCGCGGCATTCCGATTTGGAGAATTCGGCGACGCGCTCGATGTTGCCGGCGGTGACGCCGACGACGCGCGCGCCCAGTCGGTTGAAATCATCGCTCGATTCGGCAAACAGATGGGCTTCGATCGTGCAGCCCGGGGTAAAGGCGGCGGGAAAGAAATAGAGGACGACCGGCCCCTTCTTCAGCGTCTGCTTCAGCGACAGGCTGAACGGTTTGCCGCCCTGTGCGGCGTTCAGCGTAAAGTCGGGGGCTTTGGCACCCTGCTTGAGCGCCGCGACGCCCTGCGCCGGAAGCACCGCGAGCGACAGGCCGAGACCCAATGATACGGCAAATTTCATCAGCATCTTCATCTGGGTCTCCAACTCGAGCAGCGGAAAGCACCTCCGCCTTGACGACCTCTACGCCCAAATTCGTCAGGAAGCAGGAAAAAGTTCGTCAGGCAAAACCACCCGCCGCGATGTCGCGGAGCACCTTGGCCGCGGCGCGCAAGCAAACGACGGCCAAAGTGCACCCGGACGGCCAGCGCCCGACTAGCAGCGACGACCGCCGCGATCGACCTCGCGACCGATCAGCGCGCCGGCAGCGCCGCCGATGATCGTGCCCGGCAGCCGGTCGCGGTAGCGATCGACCTCCCGGCCCAGCAAGGCGCCCGCGGCACCCCCGACGATCAGGCCCGTCGTTCCGCTGCCGCGCCGGCAATAATAGTTGCGGTCGCGATAATGGCTGCGCCGATAATCGCGACGGTAATCACGCCGGTCGTAGCGCCGATAATCGCGATAGCGATCATTGTCGCGGTGACCATAATAGCCGTGGCGGTGGTGCCGGTCGCGCGCGTCGGCTTCGACCGGCAATGCTGCAAGGGCGCTGGCGCCGATCAACGCGGTCAACGCCAGTCTCTTTAACAGGAACATCTTTCTTCTCCGTTTTGACCCCCGCAGATCAGATTAGGGATGCAAAGATGGCGCCTCGCTGAATTGCCGACGCTCCCGCGCCCTCGCCGCATCGGCTCGGCGAAGGTTCGGGGCGGTCTGCCGCTCCCCATTGACCCCGTGCCGCAATCGACGCAGCATCGCGCCATGACGCTCACCATCACCCCGAGTGGCCAATCCTGCGGCGCCCGCATCACCGGCGTCGACTTGGCGCATCCGCTCACCCCCGAAACCGTCGCCGAAATCCGCGCGGCGTGGCTCGACCATCATGTCCTGTCCTTCCCCGACCAGAAAATGAACGAAGACGATCTCGAACGTTTCACCGGCTATTTCGGCGGCTTCGGCGAAGATCCCTTCATTCGCCCGATCCCTGGCCACGACCATATCATCGCGGTAAAGCGGAAGGCCGACGAGACCGCGCCGCTGTTCGCCGAAAACTGGCACAGCGACTGGAGTTTTCAGGCGCGCCCGCCTGCGGGCACCTGCCTCTTCGGCATCACCATCCCCCCCGTCGGCGGCAACACCGAATTTTCGAACCAGCACGCCGCGCTCGACGCCATGCCCGCCGATCTGCGCGCGCGCGTCGAGGGGCTACAAGCCATCCACAGTGCCCGCAACGGCTATGCGCCCACCGGCCTGTACGGCGCGAACGATCGGGGGCGCAGCATGGACATCCGCTCGGACGACGAGGCGCTCGAGACGCAACGCCACCCCTTCGTCCGCGCGCACCCCGAAACCGGCCGCAAGGGCCTGTTCGGCTGCGCGGGCTATATCATCGGTTTCGATGGCCTCGACGATAGCGAGGGTCTGCCCTTGCTCTACGAATTGATCCAATGGCAGGGGCGCGAAGAGTTCCGATACAGCCACGCGTGGGAACCCGACATGCTCATCATGTGGGACAACCGTTCGCTGCTCCATCGCGCGACGGGCGGTTACGACGGCCATGACCGCCTGCTTCACCGCACGACGATCGCCGCGTGGGAGGGATAGCGAAACTTAGGCGGTAGCCCATGCGTTGCTTCGGGCAGAAGGAGCAACATCATGACTCTCGCCCCCAACACACTCGTCCTCGTCGCCGACGGCCGCAAAGCGCTGTTTCTGCGCAATCAGGGCGACGCACGTCAGATAGACCTGCGCACGACCTCTCATCAAGAACGCGAAGACCGCAAGGACAGCGACATCAAGACCGACGCGTCGGGCCAGTCGCCCGCTCCCGCCGGCACCGGCCTGCCCGGCGGCACGATGGGCGAACCGGATTTCCATCAACAGGAGGAAGACCGCTTCGCCCGCGACCTCGCCGAAAAAATCAACGCGATGGCGCTTGCCGGCAAGTTCGACGCGCTCGTCGTCGTCGCTCCCGCGCGGACGATGGGCGAGCTCCGCCCGCTCTGGCACAAAGAAGTGAGCACCCGCCTCGTCGGCGAACATGTCAAGGAAATGACCGACCGCCCGGTCGCCGACATCGAGGCGCTGCTCGTTGGAGAAGCCGGACCGCCGTCCTGATTAGCCGCGCGCTTCCTTGGCCAGCGTGCCGACGACGCCCCACGCGATCAGCGCCTGCCCCGTAAAATAGAGCGGCCAGACGAGCCACATCGTGATGTCTTTGGACAGCACATCCCCCTCGCCCGCAAAGATGAAGAGATCGCTCGCGAGGAACAGCATCGCGCCGATCCCGGTGCGATAGCGCGGAAAGCGGCTCGTCCATGCGGCGGCCGCCATCGCGGCGACGAACAGCGAATAGACCGCGGCGTGCCACCAGCCCGCCGCAGGGCTCAGCATCGCCCAGACGATGATCAGCGTCGCGGGCATCGTCAGCCAGCCGAGCAAGCGCTGCGACGGCGTCGTCGTGGCGCGCCGGTTAGTCAGATACAGGATGATCGCGATCACATGCCCCGCCGCGAAAGCCGCCGCGCCCACGACAAGCCCTTTCGCATCGAGCAGCCAGTCGCCGAGTGCTCCGAAACCGAGGACGGCCGCGATCAGCCAGCCATTCTTCTTGCGCGCATTCGTTGCCGCCCAAAGCGCCAGCAAGCCGACGCCGCTCGTCTTCCACGCCCAGATCGCCGGACCATCGAGCCGCAGATACACCGCAACGAAAAAGCTGATCCCGCCAAGCAACGCCAGCCACCACAACCATCGCGCCCTGTCCCAGCCCGCTTCGCTCATCATCACCCCCCTTTGCATCTTCTCTCCAACC